>CAJWEP010000007.1 GCA_913030945.1 uncultured Verrucomicrobiota bacterium | reverse complement strand
TAATCAACCCGTCCAGACTAACGAATGCACTGGACCAGTTTGGGTAACTCGATCAAAAGGCCTGATGGTGTGACCAAAAACTAACAGTGAATATGAATAAAATTTTTCAGGCTGACTATAAAACTCCAACAACAGGATGAGCTTTCAGCTGGTTTATTGGACTCCCAATCAATGCCGGACTTTGCTTGCTTGGCCGACGGGCGAATCATTTGCCAAACTTAGCCAAACAGGCTGACCGGAAAGATGCTCCTTTCCAAGTTAGGGCGGGTTGGGTAGGTTTGCGCGACTTAGAATTACCAAACAAAATGAAGACGACTCGACGTTCTTTTTTGGGGAACTGCGGCCTGCTGGCTGGAGTCACGGCAGCGGTTCCGGGGGCTGTACTTGGCCAAGGAGGAGCCAAGCGCAAGCGGATCGCTTTTCTCGGCACGGAGGTGCGTCAGCACTCGCACGCGCAGCATTTTCTCGACCGGCTGGCTCTGGGCTACGGCTGGCGGGGTGCATGGCAGGAGCCTCGGACCGATATTGCCTCGGTCTATATCGATCAGTTTCCTGAGAGTGGCGACCTTGGGCGTGACCGTGTAAAGCGGTACGGGTTGAAACTCTACCCCAGCATCGAGCAGGCGCTGACGCTGGGCACAGGAAAGCTCGCGGTCGATGGCGTGGTGATCATCGCCGAACACGGGAATTATCCGAACAATGAGAAGGGCCAGAAACTATATCCACGTTATGAGTGGTTCAAGAGATGTGTGAAGGTTTTTGAGAAGAGCGGCCGCGGCGTGCCGGTGTTCAACGACAAGCACCTTTCCACAACCTGGGCTCACTGCAGGGAGATGGTCGACGACGCCAAACGGCTCAATTTCCCGTTCTTTGCCGGCTCATCGCTGCCGGTCACCCGACGCATACCATCGATCGACATGCCGCACAACGTGCCGTTGAAGGAGAGTGTCTGCGTGGCCTACGGCGGAGTGGATAGTTACGACATTCACGCGCTGGAGACGGCGCAGTGCATGTCCGAGCGGCGGCGCGGCGGCGAGGTGGGCATCCGGCAGGTGCTTGCCCTGCGCGGCGAGAAAATGTGGGCGCACTTGGCCAAGCCGAAGTATGCCGACACGCGGCGGCTCATTGTCTCGGCGTATACCAGGAGTCACAACCTGCCGGTCGAGGGCGGCTATTACACCGGCAAGATCACGTTCGACTGGGCACGGAAAACGTTTCCGAACTCGACCGCCTATTTCATCGACCACTTGGACGGCTTTCGCACAACGATGCTCCTGACCGGCATCCGCGACTTCAACTACGCCGGGATTCGGGCCGACACCGGCGAGATCGTCTCCACGCAAATGTATCTGCCAATGCCGGGCCACGGCTCGACCACGGCGGACTTTTTTCACCCGCTCTGCCGCCACATCGAAGATGCGGTGATCACCGGCAAAGTGCCCTACCCGGCCGAGCGCACGCTACTGACCTCGGGCATGACGCTGGCCGGTGTCGAGTCGCTGCACCGTGGACAGATCGCCATCGAGACACCGCATATGAATGTCCGTTACTCGGTCGGCCCCGAGTCCACCTACTGGCGGGACTAACCCACCGCAACCGGCGAAGGACTGATGTCAGCCCGGATTGGCGTAGGCGGCATTTTCATCGAGAGCAACCACTTCACGGAGCAACTCGCGGATCGTGCGGCGTTCGAGCGATCGGAGTACCTTTGCAGCGGCGAACTGCTTGCCCGGAACACCGGCGTGCTCGGCGGCATGACGTCCGTGCTCCGGGCGAACGACTGTGAGCCGGTTCCGCTGTTGTACGCCAGCGCCAGTCCCAGCGGAGCCGTCCGGGCGGAGGTTTACGACGCTCTGAAAAACGAGCTACTGGAATGGCTCGACAACGCGGGCGAACTCGATGGCATTCTCCTTTGCCTGCATGGCGCCGGGACGGCAGTCAACGCGCCCGACATGGAGGGCGACTTGGCGCGTGTGGTTCGCGAACGGGTGGGCGACACGGTGCCGATCGTCGGCACACTCGACCTGCACGCGCACATCACGCCCGAGTTGTTGGTCAACACCGATGCATTGCTGGCGTGGGAAACCTATCCGCACGTCGATGCCTTCGAGACCGGCGAGCGCGGCGCCCAAGCGATCGTTGATATTTTGGCCGCCCGACTGAAGCCGGTCATGGCCATGGCCAAGGTGCCGGTCATCACCAGCGCCATTCACGGCCAGACGCAGCCGCCGGGGCCGTTTGCCAATGTCATGCAAGAGGCCAAGCGCCTTGAGGGCAGCGGGACGCTTTACTCGATCAGCCCCATTTTGGTGCATCCCTATTTGAACCTGCCGGACATGGGCGGCGGCGTTTTGGTGGTCGCCAACGAAAGCGAAACGGATGCCGTCGCCGTGGCCAAGCGCTTGGCCAAGCGGTACTGGGAGAAACGCCACGAACTCCAGCCGAAAACGCTCGAGCCAAGCGAAGCTGTTCGGCGCGGATTGCAAATCGAAGGCGGGCCGGTGCTACTGGTCGAGACGGCCGACTGCTGCGGTGGCGGCGCCACCGGTGACAGCGTACACACGCTCAAGGCGCTGCTCGCGGAAGCCTCCGACCAATCGGCGATTGTTCCCGTGGTCGATCCCGAGGCGGCGCGACGGGCGGACGCAGCGGGCATTGGCCAAGCGATTCGACTGCAGCTTGGCCACCGGCTTGATCCCAAGTGGGGCGAACCTGTTTTTGTGGACGGCATTGTTTCGCGGCTCAGCGACGGGGCATTCACCTATGCTGGTGGCATCTGGGATGGCCGCTCGGGTTACATGGGGCCAACCGCCGTGGTTGAGATTGGCCCGATTCAAATCGTCGTCAGCAGCAACGCCACTTACGACTGGATGACGGAACAGTTTGACCTGCTCGAGCTGGACATCGCGGCCTGCAAATTCGTCGTGGCGAAAAACCCAATGAACTACCAACAGGCCTATGCCGGGCTGATGAAGGCGGCATTCGTACTGGACACGCCCGGCCCGACGCCTGCCAACACCAATGCCCTCAAGTACACCGAGATGACTGCCGATTGGTTCCCGAAAAAAACAGGCGTCACCATAGACGAACCGACTGTCTTCGTTTCGAGACAACTCGACCTGACCACCAGGAAGTTGGATTGACGGCAAGTGACCTTGCCCGGATGAATCATCGCTGCAACAGTCCCCGCCCACGAACATCACTTTCATGAAAAACAACCTTCGACACTGCACGGTCGTTCTGATGCTCCTTCTCGCCGGACACCTTGTCGCTGACGAAAATCACGGCATCAAGATTGTAGAGGCCCAGAAAATCTGGGATGCAGCCCCGCACAACGCGTTTACCGACCTTCAACGGTTCAAGGGAAGGTGGTATTGCGCCTTTCGGGAGGGTCGCGGCCATGCGGGTGGTGGCGATTACGGGAAGATTCGCGTGATCGCCTCCAGCGATGGCAAGGCATGGAAATCAGTGGCGCTGCTGCAGAATCAGGGAGTTGATTTGCGGGACGCCAAGTTGTCCGTCACGCCAGGCGGCGAGTTGCTGCTCAATTCCTGTGAGTATCGCGTGGACAACGACCGCGCCGACATTCGCAACAACACCTCCGTGACGTATCGTTCCAAAAACGGAACCGACTGGTCGGCCGCCACGCAGATTGCCGACAAGGGCTACTGGCTCTGGCAAACCACGTGGCTCGGCAATACCGGCTATGCGCTTGGCTACCGGTGGGGTAACCGCGACGCGACGCGATTTTACCGCACGACCGACGGCAATCAGTACACGCTTCATGTTGATCACCTCCGGCCGCCGGGCGATCGCAGCAACGAACACGCGATGCTCTTCGATGCCGAGGGCCGCGCTCATATGCTTCTGCGCCGTGACAATGCGCAATCGAAAACCGGCGGCTACGCCCTGCTTGGCCAAGCGGAACCGCCCTACACCGACTGGGAGTGGCGCCGGCTCAACATCACGCTGGGCGGCCCGTCCATGATTCAGTTGCCGGACGGTCGCGTCCTTGCCTGTGTCCGGCGCTATGCGGATGAAAACCATCGCGACTGGGGTTCGCAGTGGACCGAGCTGGGCTGGGTCAACTTCCAGACCGCCAAGTACACCCCGTCAGCCAAGCTACCGAGCGGCGGCGATTCCAGCTACGCGGGCTTGGTTTGGCATAACGGGCTCCTCTGGATCAGTTACTACAGCAGTCACTCGGGAAAGACCTCCATCTATTTGGCCAAGGCCGAAATAGCCGGTTTGAAGTAATTTTAGACGACGGCCGCTCTTGTAAAAATGGGCATTCGAGGCTATTTATACCGCGTGAACCGCACTCAAACCTTGATTCCCTCGGCGTTCGCACTCGCGCTTGCGCACTCGGCCATTTCCGCGGCGGAGAAGACCGTTGATTTCGCCCGGGAAATCCTCCCTCTCCTTTCCAACAAATGTTTTGTTTGCCACGGCCCGGACTCAAATAAAAAAGACCCACTGCGCCTCGACTCGTTTGAGGGTGCCACTAGTGATTTGGGCGGTTACAAGGCTATCGATCCCACCAACCTGGCCAAGAGCGAAATCATCACTCGCATTAACGACGCAGACGATCCCATGCCGCCCGAGGATGCCCAGAAACAACTCACGGCGGAGGAGCGGAAGCTAATCGAGCGCTGGGTACTACAGGGTGGCGGTTATTCCAAGCATTGGGCATTCGTGCCGCCAGTCAAGGTGACACCGCCCAGTCCGGGCCACCCAATCGATGCATTTGTGCAGGCCAGCCTTGCGGAAAAGGGTATCGCCTTTGCATCCGAGGCGGACAAGCCAACCCTGGCGCGACGGCTGGCACTTATGTTGACCGGTCTTCCTCCCCAGCCGGAACTGTTGGAATCTTACATGACGGACAAACGCGCCAACGCCTACGAGCGGTTGGTTGAGCAGTTACTTGCCGATCCGCGCTACGGCGAGCACCAGGCGCGTTACTGGCTCGACGCTGTTCGCTATGGAGACACTCACGGACTGCACCTTGACAATCGCCGGGGTATCTATCCCTACCGCGACTGGGTGGTCCGGGCGCTGAACAACAACCTGCCGCTCGATAAGTTCATTGAATGGCAGTTGGCCGGCGACCTTTTGCCCAACCCGACGATGGAGCAACTTGTTGCCACCGGTTACGTAAGGATGAACCCCACCACCGCGGAAGGCGGCGTGATCCCGGCGGAGTTTCAGGCAAAGAACAACTTCGACCGCACCGAGACACTTGGCACAGTGTTCCTCGGCATGACCATGATCTGTGCGCGTTGTCACTCGCATAAATACGATCCAATCAGCCAGACCGAGTACTACCGACTGCTTGCGTTCTTCAACAACACAGCCGAGAAGCCCCTTGATGGCAACAAGTACGACTATGCGCCGGTGATAAAGGTACCTGCCGACCAGAGCGCATGGGAAAGGTGGGGAGCCTTAAAGGCGAAGCGAATTGATTTGGTTAACCAAGCAGAAAAACTTAAGTCGGAACTGTACAAAAAATGGGAAATGGGTGGCAGGGAAGAGCGTTTTCTAGCCTTGGCCAAGCCGGACCAGCGCCTTGAAAAATTGCAAAAGGAAGCGACCGATATTGCCAAGAAGATTGCTGATGCTGAAGCCAATTTCACCACCACACTTGTCGCCAAGGAATTGGGCAAGCCACGTGAAACCAAACTTCTCGAGCGCGGTGAATACAACCTGCCCACCGGCAAAACGTTGCAGCCCGATGTTCTCAGTGCAATGGGTTCGATACCGAAAGGCGCGCCGCGCAACCGGCTCAGCTTGGCCAAGTGGCTTACCGACAGCAAGCACCCGGTTGTCGCGCGCGTTCTGGTTAACCGCATCTGGCAACGCGTCTTCGGCGCGGGCCTGGTTCGCACGCCGGAGGATTTCGGCCTGCAGGGCCAACAACCCACCCATCCCATGCTGCTCGATTGGCTCGCCGTCGAAATGCAGAGTCGCAACTGGGACCTCAAGCATATGTTACGACTCATGGTCACCAGCAAGACCTTCCGCCAAAGCTCCGCCCTGCGCGACGGCACGGACGATCCTGAGAACATGCTTTGGAGCCGCGGACCTCGCTATCGACTCGACGCAGAGGTGCTGCGCGACATTGCTCTTTGGGCCAGCAACCTGCTTGATCCGCATATGGGCGGTGAAGGCGTGAAACCGTATCAACCCCCCAATTTGTGGAAAGAACTTGCCCATCCGGCCAGTAACACGAAACAATACAAGCAGGATAAGGGGCGGATGGTTTTTCGCCGCAGCCTTTACGTCTACTGGAAGCGCACCAGCCCGCATCCGATGATGACGCTCTTCGACGCACCGAGCCGCGAGTCGAGCTGTGTGAGGCGTTCGCGCACCAACACACCGCTCCAGTCGCTTGGCCTGCTGAATGAAGTCCAACGCGTCGAGATGGCACGCATGCTCGCCGAACGCCTGCTCAAGGAACGCACCACTGACAATGAGCGACTCAACCTGCTCTTCACGCTCTTGACATGCCGGGAACCAAGCAAAACGGAACGCAACGCCTGCGCCAAATTGCTTAAGACGATGCGCGAGCGTTATTCCGACTCCGAGAAAGAAGCGCTGTCGCTGCTTGGCACAGGCGAAGTGCCAAGGGATCAATCACTTAACATAACAGACCATGCCGCATGGACCCAGATGGCAGCCACAGCCCTGGCCAGCGACTTGGCTTTGATGCTGTTTTGACACGAAAATTTAACCCCATGGACAACATGAATCCACTTCGCGAATCCGAACTCATGATGACGCGCCGGCAGTTGTTTGGCCGCGCTGCGCTTGGCCTTGGTACTGCCGCCTTGGCCAACGCGCTTGGCCCGAACCTGCTCGCCAACACCGCAGGCCAAGCGCAAGGCACTCACTTCGCACCCAAGGCCAAGCGGGTGATCTATCTTTTCATGAGCGGTGGCCCAAGCCATCACGATCTCTGGGATTACAAACCGAAAATGCGCGAGATGTTTGGTCAGAATTTGCCTGAACACGTCCGTGACGGGCAACGCATTACCGGCATGACCTCGGGTCAAAAGACGCTGCCAGTTTGTCCAAGTAAATATACTTTCACCAAGCACGAAAACAACGACCGCGGCGTCTGGGTCAGTGAACTGCTGTCCCACACGGCCAAGGTGGCGAAGGAATTGGCTGTTATCTATAGCACCTTCACCGAGGCCATCAACCACGACCCGGCCATCACATACATCCAGACCGGCAGCCAGGTTCCTGGTCGTCCCAGCCTCGGCGCCTGGCTCAGCTACGGTTTGGGTAAAGTAAATGAAAACCTGCCGAGCTATGTTGTCATGCATGCGCGCTCCAAATTCGCCGAGCAAAGTCTGTTCAACCGGCTTTGGGGAACCGGCTTCATGCCATCAGAGCACCAGGGTGTGCTCCTGCGCAGCCAGGGCGACCCTGTTCTGTATTTAAAGAACCCGGCCGGAGTGACTGGCAAAGATCGCCGCGCACAACTTGATGCGTTGACGGCCATCAATCAGGAACATTTCAAAGAGTTTGCCGATCCGGAGATTCTTGCCCGCATCAAGCAGCACGAGATGGCTTACCGCATGCAAACCTCAGTGCCGGAGTTGATGGATCTCTCGGGCGAAAGTGACTCGACATTTAAGCTCTACGGTGAGGAAGCCAAAAATCCGGGTTCTTTTGCCGCCTGTTGCCTGAACGCCCGGCGCCTGGCCGAACGCGGTGTGCGCAACATCCAGATTTTCCACCGTGGCTGGGACGCCCACGGCAGTCTTCCACGCGAGCACGAGTCCCAGTGCAAGGACATCGACCAGGGCTGCGCGGCGCTCATCGCCGACCTAAGGCAACGCGGCATGCTCGACGAGACCTTGGTAGTCTGGGGCGGCGAATTCGGCCGCACCGCCTACTGCCAGGGCAAGCTGACAAAGACGAACTACGGGCGAGACCATCATCCACGCTGCTTCACCACATGGATGGCCGGCGGCGGCATCAAGCCCGGCATCACCTATGGCCAGACGGACGACTACTCCTACAACATTACCGACGCCGACGGCAACATGATCAGGCCGACCAAGGGCAAGTGGACGCCCGGCACCATGCATATCCACGACCTGAACGCCACGATCCTTCACCTGTTGGGCATCGACCACAAACGGTTGACCTATCGGTACCAGGGTCTCGACTTTCGCCTGACCGACGTCCACGGCCACGTCATCCAAGACCTCATTGCATGAGGCCTAGACGAACCCATCCTTCGGCCGCTAGATTGCCTGTCCAACGATGAGCAACTCCAGCATTCCCGCCGCCTACTCACCTCCTGATCGACTGCTGCTCGGACCCGGCCCCAGCAACGCCGCCCCCTCCGTGCTCCAAGCAATGCAGCAAACTCTCGTAGGCCACCTTGATCCGACATTCATCGACATGATGGAGGAGATCAAGTCGATGCTGCGACACGTTTTCCAAACCGAAAATGAAATGACGTTCCCGGTCAGTGCCACTGGCAGCGCGGGGATGGAGGCCTGTTTTGTTAATTTACTCGAGCCGGGCGACGAGGTGCTCATCGGCGTCAACGGCGTGTTCGGCACGCGCATGTGCGATGTCGCCGAGCGCTGCGGCGCCACGGTCACCAAGGTCGAGGCCGAGTGGGGCACGATCATCGAGCCATCGGCCATCGCCGCCGCACTCGAGGGTTGTAAACCCAAGCTTGTGGCAATTGTTCATGCCGAGACTTCCACCGGCTCCCTTACACCGGTCGAGGAAATATCGCGCCTGGCTCATGACGCCGGTGCGCTGTTCGTGCTTGATACCGTGACATCACTCGGTGGCTGCCCGGTGGCCATCGATGACTGGCAGGTCGATGCCGTTTACAGTGGTTCACAGAAATGCCTGAGCTGCCCTCCGGGTCTGGCACCGGTTTCGTTCAGCCCCCGCGCGATGAACGTCCTCACCAACCGCAAAACCAAGGTGCAGAGCTGGTATCTCGACGTGAATTTCCTGGCTAGCTACTGGGGCTCGGAGCGCGTGTACCATCACACTGCTCCGATCTCGATGAACTACGCGCTGCACGAGGCGTTGCGCCTGGTCCTGGAGGAAGGGCTCGAGACACGCTGGAACCGGCATCGTCAGGCACACGAGTCGCTAAAGGCCGGCTTGGCCAAGCTGGGCCTTTCGATCACGTCACAGGAGGGGCATCAGCTTTGGCAACTTAACGCCATCGGCGTACCGGATGGAGCGCACGAAGCAGGCGTTCGAGGTCGCCTGCTCAGCGACTTCGGCATCGAGGTCGGCCCCGGCCTTGGCCCGATGAAGGGCAAAATCTGGCGCGTCGGCCTCATGGGCCACAACGCCACCACAGCCAACGTCGAACGCTTCCTCGACGCCCTTGGCCAATGTCTGGGGTAACAACCAAGCCGCTTGGCCAGGAGGCGCTTTAGTGCATCTCGACGTCGCAGGTGCCGAGGCCGCCCCGGTAGTAGTTGAACTGGACGTTCGGGTGGTCGGCGAGCAGCGACATCGGCACTGCGGAGTCGGCGATGCCCTTGGAAATCATCAGCGCGGTGAGCCGCTGCCCAAACGGATTATCATGCGTGCCGGCGTGCCAGATACTGACCTTCTCTGCCTGCCACGTTTCCACCGGGCCAACGGTGACCGCTTGCGGTGGCACCATGGTAATGTTGCCGCCGCCGGAGGTGCGGGCGTTTTGCGCCAGCGTGATCGGGTGCAACTCGACAACGCGCGTGGCAAGCTTGCGGTATTCCTCCGGCGTCGGAGGTACGTCGGAGTGAGCGCCCTCACGGCGCAGCGGATCGTTAAAAGCCCAGTGCTTGATGTCGCCCTGGCCGCCCTGCATCACGGCGCAGCGCACTCCGTCCCAAGTTGCGCGGAACGCCCCGGTATCGGCAGTGGGGAAGTGCAGGTTTTCCTCCGGCATCACCAAATCGGACGCGATACGCTCAAAGCACAGTTCTCGGTCGGCGCGCTCGAATGATAGCGGGTGGTCGGTTGGCACTTCGCGGCCATCGTCGCCGATCCATTCGTCCATGCCCCAGAAATGTGCGTGCTTCAGCGCTTGGCCAAGCTCGTTGACCAAGCGGGCGACGAGTGGCAGTTGCTCGGTCGGGCCGATCGGGCCGCAGACTCCGACCGGGTTGTCGGCGGTGGCTTGCCTCCAAGCATGGATGTACTCGAGCGCCTCGGCCAAGTAGAAATCTTCTAGCGTGTCGTACATCTCGACGCGGAAACCGGGGCGCGACAATTGCAGGAGGTCGACTGGCGTGAGCGCCGCTGCGTCGCGGATGAGGTTGTCCTCAAGCGTGGTGTAATCCCACCAGTCGGGAGCGATGGAACTGAGTTTTCGAGGCATAGCTTAACGTGCGCGGCGGTTGATCGGTTCGTCCACCACGAGATGGCTTGGGAAGGCGCCCGGCTTGGAGCGCGACTTGAGGCGCTTGTTTTGTGAGCCGCCCCTCGGCTGGTTGAGCGGGATGAACATCCCGCCGCTCTCGGCGAGCATACCGTACAACTTGTCTTCCATCTCGCGGACGACCGGCTTGAGCTTGGCGTCGGCGATGAGGTTTTGGGTTTCACCAGGGTCGTTGCGGATGTCATACAATTCGTCGGTGTCCCATAGGCCATAGTAAGTGATGTACTTGTAGCGGTCACCGCGCAACGCGAACACCGTGGGCGATTGCGGGTAGTTTTTCTCCCAGTAATATACATAGAGAAAATAATCGCGCCACGGAATGCCCTTCCCTTGACCAAGCGGAATGAAGCTTTGGCCGTCCATGTAGTCGGGTTTCTTGATGCCGGCGGCCTCAAACACGGTCGGGGCGATGTCGATGTTGGCGACGACCTGCTCGACGACTTGCCCGCCCTCGAACAGTGCCGGGCACTGCATCACCATCGGCACGCGGATGGAGGTCTCGTAGGCAACCCGCTTGTCGATCAAGCCGTGCTCGCCGAACATAAAGCCGTTGTCGCCCATGTAAATCACCAGCGTGTCGTCGTGCACACCCACCTCCTTGAGCGTCTTGAGTACCCGGCCGATGCTATCGTCCACCGCGAGAAACGCCTCGCAGTAATCCTTGTAAAATTTCTCGACGTCGATGCCGCTGTGATACGCGAAATCAACCCCGTGCCAACTGTTGCGCTGGTCCTTCAGCCAGCGCGGCTTGCCGTCGTAGTTTGCGGGCGTGTTCGACTGCGACCTGGGCGACGTGACTTTCGCGTTGGCATACGCGCCACGATGTCGCTCGGCCGGCGTGAACTGCGCGTGCACCGCCTTGTGCGAGAGGTACAGGAAAAACGGCTTGTCCCGCTTGCGGCTGCGCAGCCAGTCCACCGCGTAGTCAGTCAACTCATCGGTGAGATATCCCTTTTGCGGCACTTTTTTGCCATTGACGTTGAGGCCGTTGCGCGACGGCAGATATGTGCCCTGCCCGCGAAAGCTCACCCAATGGTCGAATCCCGGCCTGGGCTGGTCGGTGCTGCCGCCCATGTGCCACTTGCCGATGTACGCCGTCTCGTAGCCGGCTTTCTGCAGATGTTGTGGAAAGAACACCGTCCCCTCCGGCACAAGCCGCTGGTTGTCGATCACCCGGTGCTTGTGCGTGTACAGACCGGTCAGGATCGACGCCCGACTTGGCGAACAGAGCGACGTAGTGACAAACGCATTCTTCAGGTGCACACCGTTTCGGGCCATCGAGTCGAGGTGCGGCGTCTTCAAGAACGGATGCCCCATGAAGCCCATCGCGTCGTAGCGATGATCATCGGTCAGGATGAAAACAACGTTGCGTGGCTTGGCACCGGGCACGCGCTCGATGGCCAGCTTGTCGTCAGCGGCCGCCTGGCCAAGCGCCGCCAAGCCAAGCGCCACGGAAAAAAGAACTCGGATGCTCATAATGGTAAAAAGGGAAACGGCTGCAACCGGCAGCCTGACCGGGGAGTGTGGCTTTACCGGTTGGCTGTGTAAAGCCGGATCGGGGCTACTCACGGTGGAGCCGCCAATACTGCACACGGCCCTCGACCCGAAGGAAGGTGGACTCGTTTTCTCCAGCACCGATCAACGTCTCGATGGTCTCCCAGCTTTCGAGGTCGGACGATCTTTGCAGCAGAAACTCTTCCCCATCCGTGCCCTCCCACTCGATTTCCACCGCACGATGAATGCCGATGAGTTTGCCTGTAGCTTCCCCGCTGCCGCCACCCTCCCCAACAATCACTGGATCATCGGTTGGATTCTCTTTAGCCAAGCGCGTGGCCAACTCGATGTCCAGTTCATCCTCGTCCACGCCCTCGAAGATTTTCTGGAAACCATCGATAAAATAATACTGCGTGCCGCCCTTTTCGGCATAAGCGCGAATCGACACATAGTAGTTCATCCGCGTTTTGCGCCTGGCCGAGAAATGAAGGTCGAGCAGCGAGTGCGCCTTGGTGCTAAGATCAAGGCCTTTGAACTCCACCTGGTCCACCAGCGTCGCCGGCGCATCGGCGAGCCACGGATCATACTCATACAGCCGGGCGTCCACATAGATGCCAAGCAACTTCTGCTTCGTCAGCGGGAAGGTCAGGTGGACATCGGCCTCAAGCGGCCCCGCCTGCAGCTTGGCCAAGCCGGCTGCCAGAATGGCAACGAACAATATTAGTCGCATCTTCATCAGTCGCATGAATGCTATGCTTGGCCAAGCGCCGTGTCAACTTGGCCAAGCTTTACACCTCGTCCAGGGGCTGGGTGGCATCACCGAAGGTGTCCAGGGGAACCTCCATTTTGTCCATCATGCTCAGGAACAGGCGGCACATCTGGCGATCTGACTTTCCAAGATAGTTGAGATTTTGGCTACCCTTGATGCGTCCGCCACCCCCGCCAAGCAGGACCACCGGCAGTTGCGTGGCATCGTGAGCGCCTGTCAGCATACTGGAACAAAGCATCAACATCGTGTTGTCGAGCGCGGTGCGTTCACCCTCCTGAATTCCATCGAGCCTACGTGCGATGTAGGCCATCTGTTCAACGAAGAACTGATTCACCTTTAGCCAGTCGTCCGTGTCGCTGTGCGAGAGCAGATGGTGGATCATGTAATCGACGCCAAGGTGCGGGAAACGCAGTGTGCCGTGGTCGTTGTTCAGCTTCAGGGTGCAGATGCGGGTGGTGTCAGTTTGGAACGCCAGCACGAGGATGTCACTCATCAGTCGCATGTGCTCGACGATATCCTGCGGGTAGCCGTCCTTGGGGCGCGGCATGTCGGGTTTCCTAAGGGTTGGTCGCCAACCCTGAATCTCACCGCGTTTGCCGGCGCTTTCGATGCGCTTCTCCACTTCGCGGACGGAGTTCAAATATTCGTCGAGCTTTTGCTGGTCCAGGCGGCTGATGTTGCGTCGCAAATCTTTCGCGTCCGACAGCAAGGCATCGAGCACGCTTTGGTCGCCAGCCTGCGCCTTGTTCTTGAAGAGCTGATCAAACGCCAACGCAGGATAAACCTCCAGCGGGGTGGGTGTAGTCGGACTGCTCCACGAAATATGCGAACTGTAAAGCAGCGAGTAATCCTTGTGCACACCGGGGCTGGATTTCTCACAGCCCAGCACCAGGCTCGGCAGCTTGGTCCGGTGTCCGATGCGCTGTGCCACCAACTGGTCCACGCTGGTGCCGGATTTGATCCTCCCGCCCGAGGCCAACGGCGCCCCGGAGAGCAGGTTGCCGGTCTGCGAACTATGGATGTTGCCTTTGAGTGCCTCAGCGTTGTAGAGGCCACGGATGAACACCATCTTCTCGCGATAATCAATCAGCGGCGCGAGCACCTTGCCCAACTCCATCTCCTTGCTCTCTCCCTTGGCCCACCATTCGTGCCGGTGATAACCGCAACCGGAGAACAGGATCGCCATGCGCGTTGGTGCCTCACTGGCCTTCTTCGCATCGAGATGGGTGTCACCCCACACCCGTAACGACTCCATCCACGGCAACGCCATCGACGCGCCCAAGCCACGGAGCATCGTGCGCCGGGAAAGTTGGTAATGCATCCTGTTCATATCGAGTTCAGCCCTTCGGTTCATGGTATAATGGTCTGCACAGCAATCAATCCTCATTTTTAGCCTGTCGCCCGCGAATATTGCGGAACTGCGGGCTGGTGACAATTGCCTCCACCGCCACATTGAACCGGTAGTCGCTGGCCTTGAGCCGCCGTTGCATCTCCTCGAGCAGCAGCAGGTCGGACAGCGCCACCTCTCGGCCAAGCGCGTAGCCGAGCAGTTTGCGACAAAACTGCTCCAACACATCGTCCAGCCGCTCCCCAGCGAGATATTGCCGCAGTCCCTTGATGCCCTCGATGGCCGCGCCGTCGTCCAGTCTGGTCTTGGTATCGACCGTCTTGGGCCGCAATCTGCCAATGGTATCGTACTGCTCCAGCGCAAAGCCGTACGGATCGATGAGCTTGTGGCACTTGGCACATCCTGGCTCGGAGCTGTGCTTCTCGATCAACTGCCGCGCCGTCAACCCCTCTGGCACTATCTCGGGCAGGTCAGGCACCTTGTCCGGGGGCTTTGGCAGACGCTCGCCAAGCAGCGTCTCGTAAATCCAGTTGCCGCGCAGGATGGGACTCGTGCGCGACGCGCCGGAGTTGATTGCCAACACCGTGGCCAAGCCGAGCACGCCACCGCGTCCCCTGGCCTGCACGCCGTCGACCCGCCGCCACTCGTTGCCACTCACGCCGTCAATGCCGTAGTGACTGGCCAATCGCTCGTTCAGGAATGAATGATCGGCTGTCAGAAAGTCAAGCACCGAGCCGTTGTTGCGGAACATGTCCTCAAAAAACCGCACCGACTCTTCATACATGGCAGCGCGCAATTCAGGAAACTCCGGATAGAGCTTCACGTTCTTGTCGTCGTTTTGATCGAACCCGCTAATGTGCAGCCATTGACAGGCGAACTGCTCGGCCATGCGACGTGTGCGCGAATCGCGCAGCATCCGCCGAGTCTGCGTCAGCAGCACCTCCTCGTTGACGAGCTCAGCGTCCTGCGCTGCACGACGCAACTCCTCGTCGGGCAGGGACGACCAGAAGAAGTAACTCAGCCGGATGGCGAGCTCCTTGTTCGACACCGAGACCGGTTTAGCACCCTCCGCAGGTTGCTCACGCCTGTAGAGGAACGCCGGCGATGTCAGCACTCGGGCAATCGTCAATTGAATGGCTTTCTCGTGCAGTATCTCCCCGTCACGAAGGCCGCGATAAAAAAGGCTTAGATCCTCTCTCTCCTCACCGGTAAGCGTCCGACGCCAGGCGCGGTCGGCAAACTCCAGCAAGGCGTCAAGTTGCTTTGGCTCATCCTCCTTGAGCCGCTTGCGAAATGCCTCCGCCTGCTTACGGATCGGCTCAAGCATGGGAGCAAAGGCTTTAACCATGTCCGGCCGATCCTGTGTGGCAAACGCTGCATTCTGCTCATGCGAAACCACGAGCTTAAACGGCTCCTTGGAGACGTAGATCAGCTCGTCCCACAACCGATCGAGTTCGATTTTCCGAGCCTCATTGAGCATCAGGCGCTGCAACGGCTCATCCTCCCGGTGATAAAGGGCAATTGTCACCACCTCATCCACCGGCACAATTCGCGGGTAGCAAAGCGAAGCAGGGAACAGGTCCCGAAAATCGTCCAATCCGGCAGTCAATCGCTTCTCCGAATCACCGCCAACCGCAACGATAATGGAGCGTCCCGGGGATAATTCATCCGCCACCGGCTTGGTCAAGCCGGCCGCGAGTTGGACACTGCCTTTCTTTCCATGCTCCGGTTCGAGTTCGCCGGACAATACCAGTGTGCGGCCCTCGGCCAACTCCGACGGAATGCGTAGCTCGACGATCGAGGGCGCCTTCACGATCAGGTCCGCCGTGACCACCGACTGGCCAAGGGGATGTTTGCCAAACCGCGCGTCGGGCTCGACGGTCTTTAGCACACGGGCGTAGCTGCGCGGCACTGAGAGCTTCTGCAGGTGTTGAAACAGAAGAGCGTCGGGTGAGTTTGGCTGAGCCGATTCGGCGCCGATGGCAAGAGCCCGAATGCGGCCGGCCAAATCGGCCCGCTTGGCGGGATCCGCCGCCGCCTGCCAGCTGGCTAGCAGTGAACCGGCAGGAACCGTCATTACCCTCTCCGAAAGCTTGTTCACCGCAGTGACTTCTCCATGATAGAAATGCCAGATACCACCGTGCCCGTGAGTGTCCTTAAGTGGATTGCTCTCTAGAATGTTCCCAGAAATTTCCCT
Organism: uncultured Verrucomicrobiota bacterium; assembly: GCA_913030945.1. Lineage (GTDB taxonomy): Bacteria > Verrucomicrobiota > Verrucomicrobiia > Limisphaerales > UBA1096 > UBA1096. The sequence goes on along the minus strand of CAJWEP010000007.1, from coordinate 18,875 downwards.
GACCATGTCCCACTGGCGCTTGGCGCCGGCGAGCTCGGTGATGACCATGTTGACCTCCGTCAGATCACAGCTGTGATTCTTCTGGCGCGGCCCGACGATGATCGATATCAGTTCGCCACTTCGAACGGCCACTTTACTGGGCGGCATTTCTGCGGAGCTTCCTCGATCGAAGTCGCCGCTGCCCAGGTTACCGACCTTGCCGCTGGTGCGATGCTGTACCCACCATTCGACACCGTTGCCGCACTCCGGATGGGTGTCACCGATTCGCGCCATAACCGTGACAACGCCATCGATCGGGCTTTGCCAACCGACTGCCGCAAATACCGTCGGCGAAGGATGCATTACAACCGAATGCGGCCGGCTAATGCCGGGAATGCGCACCTCGGTGTCAGACGAGTTGGCCGATACAGAAGGCGTGCCGACGGTTCCCCAGCCGTTTACGAAATCATAGCCACCGGACTTGGTTAGTTTTTGGGTGAACAAGCGCTCGACTTTCACCGGACCGCCGGATCCTAGCGCCAGATAATCGAGCCAAGCGGCAAGCGCAGTGGCATCGACCTCATGCCGTTTGGCCAAGGCGGCGATGTCCGGTTCCTCGCTGGTGACCTCCGCAGCGGCGGTGAGGAACTTGACTGTATCATCCAGCGTCTCGCGGCGCAGCTTGGCCAGGCGCTTGGCCAAGCCCGGCACATCCCGCAGCGAGAGATCCTCCCTGCCACCACCCACCAGATGCGGATTGCGCCAGCGTACAAAATCATTCTCGTTTCCATCACCCACGTCGTTGGCAGCCAGGTACACCACCACGTCGCTGCCATCGGCCAGAGGGCTGAGTTCCATGCTGAAATTCTCAGTGGAGCGAGTGATGTTTTCCTGGTTCATCCACGCCGTTGGCCCGCCCGCCCGCCCGATGTGGCCTATCGGATCAAAGCGCCACAACGCCTGTTGCCACTGCTGAATCTCCTCCACGATCGCCTTGGGATCGTTCCCTTTGGCTGCCCGCCATTGCTTGCGAATGCTGTTAAGCAAAAAGGATCCTACCGGATCGCTGTTTCGATTGAGCATCCCCCACAACAGTCCGAGATATTTCGCGTTTAGGCCACGCTCCTCGGCAACCACTGCGATTGACTTTAAGCCCTTGGCCAAGGCTTCACGCTCCGCCAGTGTCGCGGTGAAATAATGCTCGAGCGGAATGCTGCCGTTGCGATTGATCACGTTCGCCTTGGCCTCTGGGGAGTCGTCCCAGTTGTCACCGGCATTTCCGCCAACATCCACGTACCGCGCATAAAACCTCTGGATTCTGTCCATCAAGCGGTCAGCACGATCGCGTTCGGTGACGTGCCGGGAAAAACGAATGCCATCCGGCAGCAGCACGACGTGCCGCGCGACATCCTTGCCGGCGTCGAGGAACTTGCCCACGAGCGCGGGCGACATTACCAGCGCATCGCCGGCGTTGGTGAAGCCCTCGCCCGCCGCACCGTCGACCGGGAACTCACGGGTTGGATTCAGCGAAGTGACTCCGGTGAGGTCGCGAACAGAGTAGTTGTACTCGTCGTTGTTGAGCCGCCTCAACGCCACCCGCCCAGGGTCGCCCGCCCGCGCCTTGGCTTCCTCGAGCAAAAAGCCGTGCACCCAGTTCTGCAGCTTTCCACGCTGGACATCGCTGGGCTGGTCGGATTTTTTCGGCGGCATCTGCCGGCTCGAGAGCACGTCATCGACCTTGAGCCAAACTTTGATGTCGCGCCGGATGTCGGCGACCGACCGGAACGTATCGAGATCGATGTCCGCCTCGGCATCCTCGTCTGCGTGGCACTCGAAACAAAACTCATCAAGCAACGGCCGGATCTCCGCCCGGTACGCCTTGGCCAGATCAGCCGCCTGGCCAAGTGGCGAGCAGCAAATTGCCGCCGTCAAAAAAAACGCTCGCAGGCCAAGGCAATGAAAAAAACGCAGCATGAGGCATCCTCAACAGGTTGCAGCCGCAAATCCTTCCTCCAACCCAGCCCTCAGTCAAGGCGGCCGAGCGACACAACGCCGCCTGGCCAAGCGGTCGTTTCAAAATTCTTTCTGTTTGGCTTCACCGCCACCCAACACTAGACTTGGCCAGACGGCCGAGGGCGGTCGCGCCCTACGAAATGAAGATATTTTGCCTCGGTGCCGCCGGGAAAATCAGTCGCGAATCGGTTCTCGATCTCCTTCAATCCGACAGAATCAACCAAGTCACAATCGGGGACACCAACGAGGCCCGGGGACGCGAAGTCGCCGTCTGGCTGGATGACGAACGGGTTGACTTTGTCCAAGCCGACGTATTTCAGCCCGACCAAACCGCCGACTTGATGCGGGATTACGATCTCGTCATGGACGGCACACCTATCTCCATCAACCACGAGTCAACCCTGTGCATCGCGAGGGCGGGTGTGCATGGAGTCAACCTGAACGGGACCGGGCCGGAGTTTGCGTTTCATGATGCGTTCATCGAGGCAGGCAAAACCTATGTGCCAGGCTTCGGGATGACACCGGGCATCACCAACGTGATGGCCCGCTATGCCCACGACCGGCTGGAGACGATCGATACCATTCGCATCAGCCACGGGGCGTTCCGGCCGTTTGCCTTTTCGCCAGCGATCACTGAAACAACCCGTATCGAGTATGAGCCCGGCTTGGAAAGCCGAATTGTTTTTGAGAACGGCAAGTTCAAGCAGGTCGAGCCGTTCGCGCGCCCGCTAGAGGTGGCGCTGCCTGAGCCGTTCGGGACACACACGCAGTACATCATTCCCCACGCCGAAACTCAGACAATCCCGGAGTCATTCAAGGAGAAGGGAGTGCGGCTGGTCGAGGTGCGTGGAACGTGGCCACCGGCGAACATGCAACTTCTGCGCGCCCTCTATGACTGGGGTTTCCTGGAGAACAAAACGGTGAATGTGGCGGGAGCCGAGGTGGGGGTGATGGATGCCATCGCGAACTATCTGCTGCAATCCGAGCAGGGAACCACAACCCAGCTTTATGGGTACGCCCTTCACGTCGAGGTCACCGGGACGGAGGACGGCAAACCGGTCTGCTACACCCTGACGACCACCCACCCGGCCTCGGATGGTTCAGTCGCCGGCTGGGAACGTCTACGCGCCTACACCCGCTCGGTCGGAATCCCGATGTCCATCGCTGCCCAGTTGATTCTTGAGGGCCAGGCTGGCGCTTTGGGGGTTGTCGCCCCGGAACTGGCGTTTGATCCCAAGAGGGTGTTCGCCGAACTGGAGAAACGACAGATCGCAATTCACATCGACAAACAAAACGTCGATCAGCCGAGCGGCTAACCTTCAACCGCCCCGAGCCAAGTTTCCAAGTCAGCTGACTTGGCGTTTTGCAGGAAGCGGTCGAGGTGCTTCATTCCGTAGGCGTGAAAATCCACGTCCAGCGTTGAAATACCGATCTGCACATAGGACCACATCGCCTCACGCAGGTCAGACAGCACCCGCAGCAGATGCAGTTGAGCCATTTCCGCTGTGTTCGGCTCCCTGTCCAGATAAGATTCCATCAGTATAGTGCAAGCGTCTTCGTCCATGCAGAAGTTGACTGCGCAATTCCCCAGATCAACATAGGGATCACCCATGCCGGCGTATTCCCAGTCCAGCAGGTAGAGCCGATCTCGGCTCTGCAGAAAATTTGCCGCGATCAGGTCGTTGTGACACGGAGCCGTCCGGCTTGGGCAACGGTCAATTGCATTGATAATTTTGCGCGAATACCCCAACGCCTCGTCCAGTTCGCTGGGCATGCTCACGTCGTATCGCTTGGCCGTCGAAATGTAATCTTCGATGACCAGCGGAAGATTAAACGTGCCCGGAACCTCCGGGACCGAGTGCAACCGGTGAAGCAGCTTGGCCACGCTTCGAATCGTTGCAGGATCGGTCGTCTCAATCGGGACTCCCTCCACGAAACGGGTGACGAGTATTTCGTGCTTGACGATGAATGCGACCGGCTCCGGAGCGATGCCGATTTCCCAGGCCACGCGTGAGATCGCGTATTCGGTTTGCCGGTTGATACCAAACATCTCGGTATCCTTCCCGGGCAAACGAGCAACAAATTTTTCGCCGCTGCCGGTCTTGACAAGGAGGTTTTGATTCGTAAGACCACCTGGAATGGGGCTGAATGTGAACGAGCCCCAGCCGGGAAATTCAGCGCCCAGCAACTCCCTGGCTTGCTCCGTTGAAATCATACTAAACGAATCCCGCTCGGCCAAGCGCGTCGGCTAGATGTTCTCCTTCGGAGCCTCAGGATCTCCCTCGGGCGGCTTCTTCGCACCGGGGGGCGGCTCGACGACAACGACCGGCAACGGGTAGCGCAGCTTCATCACTTCGTCCACGATCACCTCGACCGTGTACACCCCGGGCATCTCAAACTTGGTTCCGGCGAACACCGCAATGTTAGTCGCATGATGCGCCGGATCTTTCAGGACAAACTTGGTTTCGCACTTGCGCACAATCTTTTCCTGGTCCGGCCCAATCAGTCGGATATTCTCATGAAATTCGCCCACGCCGGCGACCCAGCGGGTGAACACGCACAGTTTGCCGGCGACAATCGGTAGCTTGGGCACTCGGATGGCGCCGATGATGCCCAGCGCAATGAAGTTGCCGGTGACCTCCTGCCGCACGTCTTCGCACAGCACGGAGCATTGTAGGTCGGGGAGTATTCGGGAGGCTTGCATTCTGTCTGTAAATCTAGCGGATGCCGGCATCGGTTTGCTGCTCGGTAGCGCGGACGGTATTGCGCATGAGCATAGCGATCGTCATCGGGCCGACCCCGCCGGGGTTCGGGGTGATTTTACCCGCAATCGGCTGCACAGCGGCAAAATCCACGTCGCCGACGAGCCGGTAGCCCTTCTCGGCGGCGGGGTCATCGACGCGGTTCACGCCGACGTCGATCACCGTCGCGCCCGGCTTCACCATGTCGGCCTTGACGAACTCCGGCACGCCCATCGCCGCCACGACGATGTCCGCCCGGCGGCAGTGCTCCGCCACGTCGCGGCTGCGCGAGTGACAGAGGGTGACCGTGGCGTTGGCGTGTTGTTTTTTTTGGCAAAGGATCGCCGCCATCGGTTTACCGACGATGTTGCCACGGCCAAGAATGACCACTTCCGCGCCCTCGGCCGCCACGCCGGAGCGGATGAGCAGCTCGTGCACGGCACCCGGCGTGCACGGCACAAAGCCGCCGCCCTTGCCGAGCATCAATTTGCCGACGTTCACCGGGTGAAAACCGTCGATGTCCTTGGCCGGCGACACGGTGGAAAACACGTTTGTCTCGTCGATGTGGCGCGGCAGCGGCGCCTGCACGAGGATACCGTGCACGCTGGCGTCGGCATTGAGCTTGCCGAGCAGTTCGAGCAAGTCCGCCTCCGGCGTGTCCTCCGGAAGTACGGTGGTCTCGGAGCGAATGCCGAGCTTGGCCGCGGTGCGCTCCTTCATGCCAACATAAACTTTCGACGCCGAATCCTCCCCGACGCGGACGAACATCAGGCCCGGCTTGACGCCGGCTGACTTGAGCGCGTCGACACGGGACTCGGTTTCCGCGTGAACTTTCTGGGCGATCGCGCGGCCGTCTATCAGGTTATCAGCCGACATCAGGGAATTGTCTTGAGCGTGCGCACGTCGAGTAGCGGCAGCGCAGGCCAGCGCGGGTCCACGGCTTCGATGCCGGTGAGGACGACCCGGCGGTTGCGCAGCATGCTCATCAGCCGCTCGAAGGTGATCGGCTCGCCGTCCTCGCCATCGACCGTCTTGAGCGGTCCGGAGTCGGAGGAGTAAAGGTAGTTGATGGTCCGGCCGTTGTCGTCGAGCAGCTCGAACCGGCTCGGGGCCTTTGGGCTGCGGAAGAAACGACGCTTGATTTTGCCTTCGCGGGTGACGATGCGCGGCGGCGGCACCGGCAATTCCGTTTTGGTGACGGTGGCTGCCTCTTCCCGCTTGGCTTCCTCGGCGTCCTCCGGGTTGCCCATCGGCGGCTTTTGCGTTTCGGTGCCCTCGGCGGCATCGACCACGACGACCTCCGGCTCCGGCGGATCCGGCATATCTCCGGGATCGGGGATCGTTTCGGGTTCGCCCTTGACCTCGGCGACCGCTTCCGGCTCGGCCTTGGTTTCCGCCGGCTCCGTTGCTTCAGTCACCTCTGCGGTCTCCGGCTTGGCCTCGGGAGTGGTTTCGGCCGGCTTGGCCTCGTGGGTCTCTTTTGGCTCTTCCGTTTCGGTCACCTCAGCCGGCTTGGCCTCGGGCGTTTCCTCCGGCTTGGTCTCTTCGGCGGCTTGGCCAAGCTCAACAAACTTGGCCGCGATGTAGGCGTGCGCGCCGACGGGATGTTCAATCTCAATCCAGTCGCCGGCGACGCGTTTTTCCTTCACGGCATCGCCTTTGGCCAAGCGACCGACGATGCTGAACCGCTCGCCGCCCCCGGCGCGGACGTTGAGTTTGCTGGCGGTCACTTTTCCCTCCTTGACGAAGCCCATGTGCACCCACGTCTGGCCGGCGGCCGGCATGGCAATCTTGAGCCAGTCGGCCGGCTCGCCCTCGCGTGGCGGCGCGACGGTCACCTTGGCCAGCACCGTCACTTGGTCGCCCTTTCGCAACTGGGTGACGCTTTCGCCGATCAGGCTAGCCCTGGCGCGGACGTTGACACGGTCAGCCGAGACGGTGGCTGACTCGGAGGGGGTGACTTCGCTGACGACATCTTTCGCGCTCAAACCTGAAACGGCCACGAGCCATGCCAGCGCCGGGATGAGGAAACGACCATGTGGTTTCATTGGACGCCGAGTGTGAAACGTCCCACCACCGGTGTCAATTCCGCCGGGCCGTTCGCGGCGATTTTTCGGACGGCTTGAGGCACGACGCGACCTCGGCACGGTTGAGCAAGCGCCACTTGCCAAGCGGCAGCTCGCCCAGTTTCACCGGCCCGACGGCCACCCTTTGCAGGCGCAACACACGGAGGTCAAGCGCTTTAAACATCCGGCGCACCTCCCGGTTTTTGCCCTCGGCCAGCACCAGCTCAGCCTCGCTGCGGGTGTTGTTGGCAGAGAGCAGGCGCGCGCGCTTGGCCTTCAAAAAATCCCCCTTGTCGCGCAGGCCGCTCGTGAGTTGCTTCAGCGCCTCCGGATCAAGCCGCCTGGCCAGAGTCACCCGGTAAGTCTTGAGCAAGCCGTGGCTTGGGTGCGCCACCTTTTGACAAAACTCGCCGTCGTTGGTTAGCAGGATCAGCCCCTCACTGTCGGCATCGAGCCGGCCGATGGTGAAGAGGTGCCCCCAGTCAGCCGGCAACAGATCGAACACTGTCCGCCGATCATGCGTGTCGCGGCGGGTGCAGAGAAACTTGGGCGGTTTGTGGAGGGCAACGAAGCGCTTGGCCAACGGCTTGAGCGGCCGACCGTCGAGTGCCATCTCATTTTTGGCGGGATCAATCTTGGTGCCGAGCAGTCGGACGACTTGGCCATCGACACTGATGCGCCCGGCGAGGATCAGTTTTTCGCCTTCACGGCGTGAAGCCACTCCGGCTTCAGAGAGGAATTTTTGGAGACGAACCATCACCGCCGAGGAAGAGTGCGCGGTGGGGTCGATGGCGGGCAAGCGCGAATGCTGGCGGCGACTATTCCTCCGGCTTCGTCTTTTTCAGGCCGGTGATGCGGTCGCCCTCCTTGAGTTCGCCGCGTTTGCGCAGCAGTTCCACGCGCTCGTAACGGGTGAGCACGGTGCGCTTGGCTTCCGCTGCACCTCCGACTTTCAGGCTGGAATGTTGTGACATTTTTCTAAAAACAGGCGATTTGGAGTCGCTCCGCCGAAATGCGGGCGCGGAAACTTATCACACCCCGCACCGATTGCAACGGGTATTTTCCATCAATTGATGGCTTTTCTGCCTACACGCCTCAAGGCAAGCTTGGCCAAGTACTACTTCCGTTGTGACGTTATTCACCACACAAACCTGCCAGACCCTGCTTGGCTTACTTGTTGCCCTGCCCTTGGCCCGGGCAGAGTCACCGGATATCCACTCAATCGAACCGGACCTCATGATCCCCAAGCTGGAATTCGGCCAGCCAAAAGCCGGCAAACGAGTGAAGCAAACAATTCCTGACTACGAGAACACGCATGTATACCACGTCACCTATCTGCCGACTGACTGGATCAATGGCGAACGTTACCCGGTACTTATCGAATATGCCGGAAACCAATACCGCGGAGCCTATGGTGACATTAGCACCGGCCGGCCCGAGGGCAGCAAGATGGGCTACGGAATCTCCGGCGGACGCGGTTTCGTTTGGGTGTGCCTGCCGTACCTGACCGCTGACAAAAATGACATTGCCGTTCATTGGTGGGGTGACTCCAAAAATCGCACAGCGCAGCCGACACTGGATTATTGCAAGAAAGCGGTGCCTTGGATTTGCGAAAAATACGGAGGCGACCCCGACCGCGTCATCCTCTGCGGATTCTCACGCGGTGCGATCGCCTGCAACTACCTTGGACTGTACGACAACGAAATAGCCAAACTCTGGCGGGCCTTCATTCCGTACAGCCACTACGATGGGATCGCGGCTTGGCCTTACCCGGCCTCGGACCGTGATTCCGCCCTCGCTCGACTGAAGCGCCTGGCCAAGCGGCCGCAATTCATCTGCCATGAAAACACCGTCTCCAAACTCAACCTGGCAGCGACAAAACAGTGGATCGAATCGACCGGTATCAAGGCAAACCTCACGTTCGCCGAAACCGGATTCCGCAACCACAGCGATGCATGGCTTCTTCGCGACAGTCCAATCCGCGAGCAACTCCGTGCCTGGCTGGAACGGTCAATAAAATAGAGGCCTCTCCGTCCCACGACTGACGCAGAATGTCTTCTACCCGCTTGGCCAAGTGGCTAGTTGAGTTCGCCGGGGGGGATTTCGTTGAGCGTGTAGTAGCCGACCGGGTGTAGGATCGGCAGGCCCTTGGCCGAACGGACTCCCTTGGCGTGCAACTCGTGAACATGCCCATGGATGAGCTTGTCCACGGTCACTCGCACGGTTTTCGGGCCGGTGACTTCGACGCCCACGACCTTCGGGGTCATTTTGTCAACGACCGGACTGCCGTAATCGGAGCGGTAAATGTAGGTGTAAGCGCTCATGCTGTAGGAAGCCAGATTGCCGGCGCTTACGGCCTCCACCTCGTGCGTGAAGGTCAACTCGAAACCGTCCGGCTTGGCGCGCATCTCGTGCATCTCGAACGGCACGCCGCCCTTCCACGTGACGCGGTCGAGTGCGAATCGTCTGCCGCCACGAGCGCCCCAGCCGCGGTCGGTACCGCCGACAAACAGCGTGCCGTTGGGGTGCATGTAGGCACTGATGTTCCCAGAGCCGAAGCCCTTCAAAAACGAGAACGCCGCACCCTGGTAGACGCCGTTCACTTTTTCCAGAAAGGCGCGGTTGACCACTGAGAAGGTTTGGTCGCAGACGAGCAACTGGTTCTTGAACGGACCGAATTTGCCGTTGCTGTCGTAGGCGAATCCGGCGGTGGAGTTGCCCAGGATGCCGTGCGGGAACACGATGGCCGAGGGCACCAACTCAGGAATCTTGGGCCGCTCGGCCACCCAGCGGCTGTTGGTCTTGGGCTCGGTGGGGCGCTTACCCATCGACGTCTTCGCGGCCGCGAGGTCGTACCAGCGGAAGCCCCCGGGATGGCCTTGGAACGAGCCATGCGAGAGCGGCTTGAGCGAGCTGGAGCCGTTCCAGGGGCCCTGGTTGTCGGCAAAGAAGGCTTCGCCCAAGTGGTTCAGGCCGATGCCGCCCGGCGAGCGGATGCCGCTGGCGGTTGGGATGAGTTCGCCGTCCTTGGTAACACGGACACACCAGCCGCGGTAGTCGATCTGGCTGGAAAACGAGCCGGTGAGGCAGAGGACGATCCACATGTCGCCGTTGGGATCGGGCCGGGTGCCGAAGGCGTATTCGTGGTAGTCGCCGGTGATGCCCCAGCCGTCGTTGACCGTCTCGAAAATGTCGGCGCGGTCGTCACCGCTAACGTCCTTCATGCGGGTCAGCTCGCCGCGCTGGGTGCAGTAGAGCCAGCCGTCGCTGAAGGCGAGGTTCAGCGGCTCGTGCAGCCCCTCGGCGTAGAGGGTCCATCTGATTTTGTCCGGCGCACCGAACGGGTCGGACAGGACGTAAACGTCGCCGCGACGGCTACAGATGGCCAACTTGCCGTCCGGCATCATCTCGATGCCGCTGGTCTCCATCACGACACCGTCCGGCATCGGGATGGCATCGATCTGGTAATAGTCGGACTCGACCGGGTCGGCAGCGCGGAGGGCGGCCGCTTGGCCAAGCGCGAGGCCGGCCAGCAGTGCTAAGCGTGTCACTTGATTCATCATCTTGAAATCTCCTTTGTTTCCGGGGGTTACAGGTTCCACTCGTAATGCTGTTTGAGGGTCGCTTGGCCTTCGACATTGAGCTTGATGAGCAATTCCTTGCGGCCGCCGCTCTCGCGGATCACCGGCTCGGCCTCAAGTTCCGGGAAACTGACGCGTAGCAAGGTGCCTCCTATGTTGTAACCGCCGTCTTCCTCGGTGATCGAGGCGGCGGCGGCGGCGAGGTACCACACCTTGCCGTTCCCGCGTATGCGGAGCCGTCGGGTGATCGACGGCAGCGCGCCGGCGTTCGGCTCGGCATAGTCGGCCACCTGCAAATCGTCCCCGATCTTGTATCCGAAGATCGGGCGCCGATTCTCTGGGAGAAGGAAGTAGCCACGGAACTTCAGGCCCTTGGCACGAGTGTCGCGGCCCTCGGCCTTTGGCCAAGCGGCATCATGGCTGTCAAGCTGCGCGAACGGCTGATCGCGATTGAGGCGGATCAGGTAGTGGCCGGACGGTCGCTGAAACCCTTGACCACGGCCGTTCCAGTGCCTCGCCGCGTCCATGAACGCACCGTGCCACAGCATCGCGATCTGCATCGTGTTGGCGTCGAAGCAGAGGTTCACCTTCTCCGGGTAGCCAACGCCGATGCCGCGCGGGCTGCCACCCTCGATGAAATTGCGATAGATGCGCGCTTCGTCGGTGACGGTGATCGGGTTACCGGTCGGGAAAGCCGGCCCCCGGCGCGCCGGCTTGATGGTCTGTTTGGCCAACTGCAGACGCTTGATGCCCGGGCCAGACATGTCGAGCGCGAGCCGCTCCTCGCCACCCCTTTCGAAGTACTCCAGCCTCAGCCTGGCGGCTCCCGGCTCAAGGGCGATGCTGCCTTTCTTGGCCCGCATGCCGTGCACCCCGTCGTTGTCCACCACCAGCCTGCCGTTGATGTGGAGGCGCGTGCCGTCGTCGGAGCCGAGGTTGAACGAGTAGTCGCCCTTTTTGGCAATCTCGATATCGCCCTCGAACACCACGCCGAAGTTTTCGCCCACGCCGGCGAGGCCGGGGTCGGCCGTGCCGCTCTTAGCCTTGCCGGTCTTGAACGGCTTGAGCTTGGAGAAGTCTGGGAGCCGGTCCCAACTGCCCTTGTAGGCGGCGAAGGTGAAATTGTTGATTTTACCCTTTGCGATGAGGCCGTCGGGATCCTCCGCGCTGCCGCCCTCACTGAGCGAGCGGACGTAGGCGATCAGCGCCTTCATCTCCCCGTCGTTGACAGCGGGCGGCGGCGGCATCGGCGCGGCGGCCTCCTTGGACACCTTGTCCATCGGCTTGAGGATCGACTCGGTGAAGTACGCCTCGTCAAACGTCACCGTGGCCTCCGGGCCGCCGTAGCCGAGGGTCACGACGCGTTTTTTGCCCCAGAAACCGCCCATGAACTTCGGTGCTTTCATGGCGATGCCGGCCGGAGCCGGCACGTTTTCGTCCACCTGGTGGCAGGTGAAACAAATTTTCGACTGAAAGAGCTCCTTCCCCCGGGCAATGAACTTCGCGTCATCCGCGGCCTCGGCCGGCAGCAACAAGCCGACCGCCGACAGACCGATGACGCACAACGATTGGCCTCGCTTGATCCTCTGCATGCGTGACGCGGATGGTGCACATCCCCTCTTGGCTGTCGAGTAGATCCTCAAAAAAGCCCATCGAGACTCGACGGCCAAGCTGCTTTTCCGTAACCAACCGGGCAGTTCATGTTTCCGGTCGGACTCTACCTGTTGGCGCTCGTCGGGGGCGCGGTGATTTCCGCTGCCTCGCTGCCGCTGTGGAGACGCTGGTGCGAACATGTCGGGCTGGTGGACGCGCCGGGCCACCGGAAAATTCACGACCATCCGGTGCCGTTGGCGGGCGGCCTGGCCGTGGTCACCGGTCTGGCCGCGCCAATCCTGGCCGCCTCCGCGTGGGCTTGGCTTGGCCCTTTGCCGGAATCGTTCGCCCACGTTGTCGCCCACGGCTTGGCCAAGCGCGGATGGCAACTCGCCGCCATCCTCGGCGGAGCGCTAGCCATGCTGGCACTTGGCATCATCGACGACCAGCGCAACCTGTCGGCCAAGTGGAAGTTTACCGGCCAGATGCTGATTGCGCTCGCCGTCGCCACCAGCGGCATCCGCGTGACGGTCTTCGTCGAGAGCCCGGCCTTCAGTTACGCTGTCACCGTGCTGTGGATTTTGACCGTCACCAACGCTGTCAATTTTCAGGACAACATGAACGGCCTGTGCGCCGGGCTGGGGCTGATCGGCGGCTGGTTTTTCGCGTGGCACGCCGGGCTGGAAGGGCAATACCTCGTCGCTTCGCTGGCGTTTTTGTTCACCGGCGCGGTGGCCGGTTTCCTGCCGTTCAACTTCCCGCGCAGCGGTGCATTCCTCGGCGACGGCGGCAGCCACGTCGTCGGCTTCCTGCTCGCCCTGCTGGCGATCCTCCCCGACTTTTACTCCGCAGCCAGCCCTCACAAGTGGCTCGTCATTGCGCCGCTGCTCGTGCTCGCCGTGCCGCTCGCCGACCTGGTCTCGGTGATCCTCATCCGCTGCCGGCTTGGCCAAGCGGTGTGGGTCGGCGACAACAACCATTTCTCCCACCACCTCGTCCGCACCGGCTTGACCAAGCCGTCAGCGGTTCTCCTTCTGTTGCTCATCGCAGCCGCAATCGGAGCGGTGACATTTTTGAAGTGAGCGGTATTACTCGTCTGCGTAGATTTCCACTCGCGGCGGGAAAGCGAAGTCACGCCAGAGGCGCTCGAGTAGTTCGGCGTCTGCGCGGCCGTCGCTCACGACGAAGCGGTAGCGCGACACGTAATCCTCGTCTGGCTTGATTTCCCAGTGGCCGGCCTGGGCTGGGGCGAAGTTGAAAAACGGCTCGCTCGGGTGGATCCGCATCGGCTGCGGGAAACGGAAATTATCCGGGTGGCACAGCACGCCGATGCCGCCCCACTTGCCACCGGTTCGCCCCCCGACATGGCACCATCGGGCGCGGGTGGTGTGGCCCTTGATGCGGTCGCTCTCGCCGTTGGCCGTGAGGTAAAAGCAGTTCTCTTTGCCGTCCCAATCGCCATGGCCACGGAAGCCCAAGCCGCCGTAGCGGTATTGCGGAAACCGGATCTTGCTCCCACCAGCGCAACGCTGCACCGACTCCAGTTCAAAGAGGTAATACGCTTGCCCAGTGGCGTACACCTGCACGTGCCACGTCTCCGTGAGGGCGATTTTTCTGGGTTTCGCAATGAGGTCGACGAACTGGTGGGAGCTCGAGAATCCGGCGTGCACCGGGCCGCTCCATTGGCCGTGCAGGCCGGTGAACTCCACGGTGCCGGTGCCCTTGCCCATATTCCAAAAGTCCGGCTTGCGGCCCTCGAATATTGTGTTCGTCCACGGGAACCAAATGCCGTGGTGATGCTTGTGGTTGTGCGGGTAGTCGTCGGTGATGACCGTGCCGCCCGGCGTCACGACTGGATGAATGTAGCCGCCCCGGCGGTAGATCGGCTCGAGATCGTCACGCGGCAACTCGCTTTTCTCGGCCTGATAATGCAGCACCGCCCTGTCACCGATCGAGAAATGCAGTTGACCATTCCGCTTGGCCAAGTGGACGGCGTCGACGTGGGTCGGCTTGGCTGCGGGGGCGAGCCGGTAAACGGCCGTCTTAAAGGCGGCGAGCTTGCCGACGATGAACGTGGCCAAGCCGCGGTCATCCGCCTGGATGGCCACCGCTTGGCCATCGGGGCCGGTGAGCCGCCATTGTGCTTGGCCGGACTTGGGCAATTGAAACGAGACCGGCGTATCGCTGCGATCATGCTGCCCGGCATCGACCCGGAGCGAGTGGTTGCCTGCCGTCGCCTGGCCAAGCCCCAAGCCGAGTACAAGCGTCAAAATAAAACGGAAGGTCATCCGCCATTTGTGCGGCGGCCAGAGGCCGGGGTCAAGCCAAGCGCCTGGCCAGGCGCATAAAAAACTCCGACGCTTGGCCGGGTCGTTGTGAACGTTTCCGTCCGATGGCTTATTCCTTCACTGTGACGGTGATTTTCTTGGAGATCACCGGGGGGTCGTGGGCCAGGTGGATCCAGTCGCCAAGCACCAGCTGGAGCGTGTGCTTGCCGGGGGGCAGCTCCAGTGTCACCTCGGTCTGGCCACCACCGAAATGCCGGATGTTGTCCGTGGCGGCCAAGGGCAGATTCAAGTTGGGCAGCTTGTCCACGTCGATCAATAGGTGATGGTGGCCGGTGTTTTCCTTGTCGATGGTGGCCGGAGCGACGCCCATCCCCTTGAGGCCAAACCGCACGGTGAATTTCTTCCCGACAGTCCTGCCATTCTTGGGTGAAATGATGTACGCCTTGGCGCCCTTGGGCGACTTGCGCTTCTCGAGTTTGTCGACGGCCACCGCGGAAGTGAGTAGGCCACCGAGCACCATTGCTGACAGAATGAACCGGGGCGTCATAACCAAAAGAACGTCGGAAAGCCCTTCCTCTTTTGCAAGCGGAATCGCCTGAATAATTCCCGGATTGACTCCGGCCAAAACGAGCCGTTTGATGGGCCCTGCTTCGCTGCATGTCTTTCTCCCCGTTTCAACGCCGATTCAAGCGCCGCCGGCCGCGCCGCACGGGCCCGCGCGATCAGGTCCTGCGCGAGTGGCGCGGCATCGACGTGAGAAAGCTGGAAAAAACCCATGGCAGCAAGTCGCTCAGTGCCGGTGCCGTGGTGAAGAACGTCCTCGGCTCACTCCAGCTCGACCGCCGCCGCGCGGAATTGGAGGTGGTGAAAGCGTGGAACCAGACCATCGACCCGACTATCACCGCCCACGCGCAGCCGGTGAACCTTCATCGCGGCACGCTGTTCGTCTCGGTGGACTCGAGCGTATGGCTGGACGAGATCGTCCGTTACCGGCGACACGAAATTCTGCAGCGCATGCAGCACGCCATGGGCCGCGAGATGATCAAAAAAATCTCCTACAGAATCGGGTGACGCTAGGCCAACGTCACCGCTCACTGTTTGAGCAGGGCGTTGGCCAGACCGTCAATGGTGTGATCCTTGGCCTCGACGGCGGGCTGAAGGCCAAGCGCCTTAATTGCCTTGGTGGTCTCGGGGCCGATCGAGGCGAGCTTGAGGCCTGGGTGGTCTTCGCAGCGCTTGGCCAAGCCGAACCGCGCGTCGAAGCTTCTCACCGCCGAGCCGCTCGCGAACGTGATCCAGTCCGCGCCGTGCGCCTCAAATTCCTCCGCCGCGCCGTTGCGATCCGCCGTCTCGGGCACGGTCTTGTAAAACGCGATGTCGTCGACGATCGCCCCCTTGTCCTCCAGCAACCGGGGCAGTTCCGGGTTCGCCTCCTCTGCGCGGGCGAGCAGCATCGAGGTGTTCTCGACATTCTGATAGTCAAGCAGCGCCTTGGCGGTGGCCTCGGCGGTGTGCACCTCCGGCATGAGGTCGATGTGGAGGTGAAGCTCACGAAGCTTTTTCGCGGTGCCCGGCCCGACAGCGGCAAAGTGGATGTTGCCGAGGTCCCGCACGTCGCGGTAGGCCTTGAAAAAATAGTCGAAGAAATGCTCCACGCCGTTGGCGCTGGTGAAGATGATCCAGTCATAGCTGCCTATGCCGGTGACGGCCTCGATGATCGGCTCATTGCTGGTTGGCGGCACGATCCTGATGGTGGGAATCTCGAGCACCTCTGCGCCAAGATCCCTGAGCTGGCCTGACAGTTTGCCGGCCTCCCGGCGAGTGCGGGTGACCACCACGCGCTGGCCAAAAAGCGGCCGGTTCTCAAACCAGTTCAACGTGTCCCGCAGCGTTGAGACGCCACCAATGACCGTCACCGCCGGCGCTTTGAAATCGGCCTTGGCCACCTTGTCGGCCAGGGTGGCCAGCGTACCGGTGATCGTCTGTTGCCGGCCCATCGTGCCCCAGCGAATCATGGCCGCCGGCGTATCCGCGGGCAGGCCGTTGGCCTCGAGAGCGGCAGTGATTTTGCCAATGCGCTCGACGCCCATCAGCAAAACCTTTGTGCCAGGCTCGCGGGCGATGCGTTCCCAGTCCAGCGCACTCTCCTTCTTGTCGGGATCTTCGTGGCCGGTGATGACCGTGAAGCTCGAGCAATGCTCCCGATGGGTCAGCGGGATGCCGGCGTAACTCGGCGCGGCGATGATGGATGAGATGCCAGGCACGACCTCGAACGGAACGCCGTCGCGGCGCAGCCCGGCCGCCTCCTCGCCGCCCCGGCCGAAAATGTACGGGTCGCCGCCCTTGAGCCGCACGACCGTTTTGCCAGCCCCAGACTTCTCGGCGAGCAGCCGGTTCAACTCGTCCTGGGGGATGGCCCGGTCGCGGGGGCGTTTGCCGCCGAAGATGACCTCGGCCGCCTCCGGTGCGAGAGCCAGCAACTCGCGATTGACCAGCGCGTCATAAACCACCACGTCCGCCCGGCGCAGCAGCTCGGCACCGCGCATCGTGAGCAACCCGGCATCTCCCGGCCCTGCGCCCACGAGGTAAACTTTTCCCGTCGAACCCATGCGTCGTCAGCGTTGCCTCCGCTTGGCCAAGCGGCAAGAAATCATTTGCCGGGCGGCACGAGCACCTTCAACGCGCGCGGCTGCAGCGTGATCGTCAGTGGCAGCGTGCCGATAAACTCGCCATCGGCCTGGACACGGGTCCCGACCGGGCCAGTGACGGTGAGTTCACTCACGCGATGATGCTCCGCGCCGGGCCAGTCGCCGATTTGGCCAAGAGCCATCGACGCGACACCGCGCGCCACCGAGCCGGGATTGATGCGCGGAAACACGCACAGTTCGAGCCGGCCGTCGCTGAGTCTGGCATCCGGGAACAGCACGACGGGCCCGCCGAAAAACCGGCCGTTGCCGACGCACATCCACTCGCCACGCACCGAGCCGCCGTCCCAAGTGGCGGTCAACCTCGGCGGCTTGGCCTTGAGTGCTGCGAGGGTGGAGAACAGGTAGGCCAGCGGCCCGATTTTTTTCTTCAACGCAATGCTCACGCCGCCGACCGCGTCGCCGTCCAGCCCGGCGCCGGCCATCTGGACGAAGCAGCGCTCCGCTGGGCCGGCATCCGTTTGCACCTTGGCCAGGGGCAGATCAACAGCCCGCGCCTGGCCAAGCAGAATCGTCTCCCAGGCCCGCCTGGCCGTGAGCGGGATGCCTAGTTCGCGGGCGAACACGTTCATCGTGCCCAGCGGCAGGATGCCGAGCTGCGCTTGGCCAAGGCCGTCGCGCGCCTGGGTCAGGCCGTTGACGACCTCGTTGACCGTGCCGTCGCCGCCGGAGGCGACGATCGTTTTGTAGCCGTCGCGAATCGCCTGCGCGGCGAGGCTGGTCGCGCTGCCGGGGCCACTCGTCTCGAGCAGCGTGCACTCGTTTAGCAGTTGGCCAAGCGACTCGCGAAAGCGCCGCGCCTTGTCGCCACGGGCGGCGGGATTGAAGATCAGCGCGATGGACGGTTGGCTCATGGCGGGCGGCTTGGCCAAGCGCTATTCGCCCGGCTCGGGCAGCGTCTTGCCGCCGCTTACAAGAAACATCACCGCCATGCGCACGGCGAGACCGTTGGTCACCTGATCGAGGATGGTTGAACGCGGGTGGTCGGCAATCTCGCTGTCGATCTCGACGCCGCGATTGATCGGGCCGGGGTGCATGACGATGGCGTCCGGCTTGAGCCGGGCGAAACGCTCGTTCGTCAGGCCAAAGAGCGACCGGTACTCGCCGATGCTCGGGAAGGCAGAGAGCCGCTGGCGCTCGTGCTGGATGCGCAGCAGGTTGACGATGTCGGCGTCGGCAAGAGCCTCATCGACGTTGTGTGTCACGCGGCATCCCATTTTTTCGAAGATGCGAGGGACGAGTGTTGGCGGGCCGCAGAGCGTGACGTTAGCGCCGAGCTTGGTGAGCGCCCAGATGTTCGAGCGGGCCACGCGGCTGTAAAGGATATCGCCGAGGATGGTGACGTTGAGTCCGCTCACATCACCCTTTTTTTCGAACATCGTGAAGGTGTCGAGCAGCGCCTGCGTGGGGTGCTCGTGCGCGCCGTCGCCGGCGTTGACGACGCTGCAACCGACCACCCGCGAGAGCAGGTGTGGCGCCCCCTCCGCGCTGTGTCGGATCACGATAATGTCGGCGCTCAGCGCCTCCAGCGTCTTGCCGGTGTCCCGGAGCGTCTCGCCCTTTTTCAACGACGACGCCTCGGCAGTGAAGTTGATGACGTCGGCGTTGAGCCGCATCGCGGCCAGCTCGAAGCTGATGCGCGTGCGGGTGGACGGCTCGACGAAAAGATTGATCACCGTGCGCCCGCGCAGGGCCGGCACTTTCTTGATCGTGCGCTCGCCGACCGCCTTGAAGGCGCGCGATGTGTCAAGGATCATCCGGATCTCGGCGGCGCTCAGCGACTCGATGTCGAGCAGGTGTTTTCGGGTCCAGTTCATTCGTTGGGATTCGCGGCCCGCAGCGTGACCGAGTCGTCGCCGCCGGTCTCGCTGAGCGAAACCTGGATGCGCTCGTCAAGGGCAGTGGGGAC
>CAJWEP010000006.1 GCA_913030945.1 uncultured Verrucomicrobiota bacterium | reverse complement strand
GTTCGACACCTTCGTGCAACCAAACGAGCAATGACAAAACAAAGCCACCTGATAATGCCGCCTCGATGATCATGGGCAACCGCTTGGCCAATGGACCGTTCGGACAACAGTCGGTAAATTGGTCTCGTTGCCAGCGCCACCAGTGTGCCTGGCCAAGCGCGAGCGCGAGCGCGCAGCACAACGGCCAACTGAACCCACCGGCCGATTCAGCGAGGCCAAGCGCGTACAGCAACCCAATCGCTCCCGGCACTTGGCCGAGTAGTAGGAACTCGCGGATCTTCAGCCGGTAAACCGATCCCGTGAACAGTGCTGTTGCTGCCATCAGGATCGCGGCAACCCAGTCCTGCAACGATGCAATCTCGTCGGCCCTTACCAAGAAGGCAGCCAAGCCGACAACCAAGCCAAGCCCGGTCAAATAACTCACCCTCGGCCGCAACACCGGCTCGAGCGCGGACTCGATCCGCGCGTGGCAAAGCCGGGCGTTAAACAACAGGAACACCATCACTGACAGGCCGCCGAGCCAATAATCTGCGCTGCCGGTTCCGATGTCTATGAGCGCATAAATCACGGCGATCGCTGACACGATGAGCGCGCCGATTTGGATGATGAAGTTGTCGCGGCGAATCGCCATGAAAAGCAGCACAACACTCTCGGCAGCAAGGATGGGCGCCTGGATCGAGTCGACCATATCCATCGTCATCAGGCCAAGTGTTACCAACACCAAGCCCTGGGTGAGATAGCTCTTGCGCGAGAGCGACTGGTCCTCGAGCCAACGCGCCGCCGCCACGGCGCAACCGAGCAGCGCCACGCCGACAACCATCGGTAAAATCCAGAATTTCGGCTCGTGATATTTCAGCACATCCGCCGTGAGCAGGCCAAACATGGCCGCGTTGTTGGCGGTCAGGAACGCAGCGCGCTGGCGGTCGCTGAAGGCCCCGCTGCGAGAGAGGAAAACCGCCGCCGTGTAAACCACCCAGAGTGATACCGCGAAACTCACGGCGATTGTGAGCGACGGCTCATCAACCCGCAGCCGCCATAGGAGAAAACCGGCGTAAGACGCCGACAGGCTCAGCACCGGCATCTTCAGCCAGCGATTGCGCAGCATGAACACCACCGCCGCCACCGCGAGGACAAGGTTTGAGAAAAGAATCACCCACGACACACCGCCGGTACCGTCGGCATGGATCAGTGGCACGTAGGTGGCGTAATACGAGGCGCCGGTGGCGAAGAGCGCGATCGTCTCTGACTTGAGGCGATCCGCGAACCAAACCATGAAGCCACCCCACGCGAACAACAGCAGCAGGGCGAAGGTCGCATTGTCAATGATCTTAACCGGCCCAATAACATGCGCCGCGTACGTCGTGAAATACACCCCGGCAAAGCCGCCGGCGAGCAGCACCTGACCGTAGTTCTTTAACTGCTCTTTCGTGCGTTGAAGCCAAAAGCCAACGCCACCCATCGCCGCACTCAACAAATAAAATAAACTCACCTTGGCCCCGCGTGGGAGTTCGATGAACCCAAAACCCTTCGTGTGGTAAGCCAAAAACCCGAGGGCGGTCAGCACCAGCATCACGCCGATACGGACGAACCAGTAGGTGCCCAATTTCATCTCGATCGACTCGGCATCCACCTTGGGCAGACGAGGCATCCCGGCTTGCGCGGTGGCGACAGCCTTCTCCGGCTTGGCCGGTCCGCTTGGCTTGGCGGCAGGCTCGGCAGGAGGAGCCGGCTTGGGCGACTGAATGATTGGCGGAGGAATCGACGCCGGCTTCGGAGCGGGAGTCTTCTTATGCTTTTCGGCCAGGCGCGCCGCTCGTGACTCTCGCGACTCCTTGAAGTCGCTTGGCAATGTGAAGTGCTTCGGCTCCGGCTTGGCCAAGGCGGCCTGCTTGGATTCGGTTGGCGACTCCGCTTGGCCAAGCGGCCCGGATGCCGGACTCGTGTCGCCGAACCGATCCCTCAAGTCATTCAGCCGGTCCTGAAGTTGTTGAACCTTTTGCTTGAGACCGACCACCTCCCTCGCTGCCCCAAGGGCCTTGATCAGGGCCACAAGCGGCAAGACCACCATCGATCCCACGCAAATTAATCCTATGAATTCCATTGTTGATCCTCTCCTGTTCTGTTTTGTTTTCAGCCAGCTTGGCCAAGCGGCTCGGCGCTCCGGGGAGACTTTACTCCATCTCACCCAAAAAGCATTCATCGATAAAATCAATGGTTCCATCGACTGAATCGATGTTACCGACCCCCGATTCTGATAGTGATCAATTAATTTTTTGCTTCATTTTTATGGAAAAATGCCTATTTTCGGCCAAGTCGTCGTACTGAAAAAAACACATTTCGCGGTTGACATTGCGCTTGGTAGGACTACGATTCGGGGCGCTTAAAACGTTTTTAGCCTTTTAGAACACACACAAACATATGAAACGCGTATCATTCATGGCCGGGTTTGTTGCCGCTGGACTCCTGTTCACGGCACAGGCCGAAACCCGAAACGGGCAAGCTCTCGTGCAAGCTGTCAGCGGCGAAGCCACCATGTTAGTGGATGGCAACAAGTGGCTGCCTCTGCAGACAGGCCAACTGCTCAAGACCGGGGCCGTCGTCAAGACCGGAGCCAAGTCACGGGCCGATCTGTTTCTCGGGATAAACGGCTCGCTGCTGCGGCTCGCTGCAGACACCGAGTTAAAATTCAACCGCCTCGCCGTCGAGATTGCCCCGATCGAGCCGATCGCCAAGACCGAGATGGAACTCAGGCGCGGCCGCGTAATTGGCAATGTCCGCAAGCTGCCGATGGGCTCAAGCTACGTCATCAAGACACCGATGGGCGAAGCCAACGTGAAGGGCACCGTTTACGACATCAACGCTAAAGGCGAACTGATCGTGATCAGTGGCAAGGTCAAGTACACCGATCGCGCGAATGGACGCGAGGTGCTGATCGCCAGCGGCGAGAAATATGTCGGCGGCCGTGAACTGAAGGCAGCCGACGACGAGAAGGCCGCAGCCGCTGCGGATGCACCAGCGGATACACCGGGTTTCCCCGGTTTCAGCATCAGCGTGCCGCTCCGGCAGGGAGTCTGGGAGAATCAGACAAGCCAGAATGGTGGCCCAATTGATCCGACCCAGTTCATCTCCCCAATCCCGACGTTCTTCGGCGACCTGGTGGTTCGCTCCGGATCGGCGTTCAATCCGGATCGCCTGGAGATCGTGCTTGATGCCGCTGCGGGCAGCGGGTTGGCCATCGGCCAGGAACTGAAGCCGTCCGACCTGCAGTTGAACGTGGGCGGAGGAGCCATCAGCGACGATGACGCGATTATCGTGGTGGAGGAAGCACCAGGTGGAGGCAAAAAGCTGGTTGTCAAATCCAAGACGGGCGCTCCGTTTGCCGCAGCTGATGTTGCTGGGGCCAACGCCATAGCGGTGGCGGTGGCGATCCCCACGTCAAGTGGCAACTCTGTCTCTGTGGATGTGGACTTGGTGGCCCCAATGAAGCCGCCCAGCCTAATCGCCAATGTCGATGAATCCGGTTCCGCCAAGTCGATTAACATCACGACAGACGGGTTCACGGCGGACGAGGCCGACGCCTACATCGCCACCATCGAGGAGCAGTTCGGCAATCTGGATAATTTCGAGATCAACGGAGAGACACTGAACGCCGACGAAGTGGATATCATCACCACAGTGGTACCAACCGGCGATGCCTCGACACCGTTCCGGGTTGAGGTGGAAATCAAACCGAAGGATCCCGAGGGGGATCTCGGCAATGTTGCTGAAATCGCATTTGTGCCGCCGCCCGTGGAGGTGGTGGAGGGCGAAGTTCCCCCGCCGCCCATCGTGGTGCCCCCGACACCACCGGTGGAATCGCCAATCGGCGGATGATCGCAGTCTGTTTTTGACGGATAAAATCTTGGGAGCCCGGACGATTGTCCGGGTTCTTTTTTTGACCCGTCTCTGCTACGGTTTCGCCTGTGCGAACGGTCATTTATCCCGGCAGCTTCGATCCCATGACCAACGGGCATCTGGATGTCATCCAGCGGGCGTCCCGTTTGTTTGACCGCGTGGTGGTGGCCATCGCCCGCAACGGGAGTAAGCAACCACTGTTCACCACGGCGGAACGGAGAGCGCTGATCGAGCAATCCACCGACAGCCTCGACAACGTGTCAGTGGACATCTTCGAGGGGTTGCTCGTGGAGTATGTGGAGAGGCAGTCCGGCCACGCGGTGATCCGCGGCCTGCGGGCGCTGTCCGATTTTGAGTACGAATTCCAGATGGCGCTGATGAACCGCAAGCTCAACGAGAAGGTGGAAACGCTGTTCATGATGCCCCGGGCCTCGTACTCCTTCCTCAGCTCGCACCTGGTCAAGGAAATTGCCACCCTGGGCGGCGACGTCTCCGCGTTTGTCACCCCCGGGGTCAGGGAGGCGCTGACGGAGCGGCTTGGCCAAGCGGGCGCAAATTGAACCCTCCGCCCGGGTCGCTGTCTAATGAACTTGGCCAAGCGTGCCGCGCGCGCCCCCGACACCATGCCTCTGCTCCTGAACATCGAAAGTCTGGCCAACGGCCCCGTCCGGCTCAAGGGAGAACTGTCGCCGGAGGAACTGGACATGGAGACCCTCGACGAACTGGTCAAGGCGAACGAGCCGCTCGATTATGACCTCATGGCGGAGCGGGCCGGGGACAATATCCTGCTCCGGGGTCGGCTCAGCATGCGCCTCCAGTGCGAATGCGCCCGGTGTCTGCAGGCGTTCGTGCACGGCGTCGAGCTGCCAGACTGGAGCTGCCTGCTCCCGCTGGCTGGGGAGGAAAAAATCGAGCTGACCAACGTTTCAGCGGACTTGACGCCCTACTTGCGCGAAGATACGTTCCTCGCTTTTCCGCAACATCCGTTGTGTGAAACCGGGTGCAACGAATCCCCCAAATGGACCGAGGGTGACGGCAAACAACTGAAAATCAAGGAGGCTTCCGACGAACCGAGTGAAGCCTCTGTTTGGTCCAAACTCGACAATATGAACCTCGAATAGGGGAGTAATTAGTAATTTTATGGCAGTACCAAAAATCAGGTCATCCAAGAGCCGCGTCCGAAAGCGCCGCGCCAGCAACAGCAAGTTTCACGCGCCGCAGCTGGATAACTGCCCGCAGTGCGACCATCTGGGCTACCAACGCCACCGCGCCTGCCCGGAGTGTGGCTATTACAAGGGCAAACAGATCGTCAGCGTCGAGGTCGGCGCCTGACTTATTTCCAAAACCAGAGCGCAGCCGGCTGGGTCGCGCCAGTATCCTTATGAGAATCGCGGCGGATGTCATGGGCGGGGACGGAGGCTGTGCCGTCATTATCGACGGACTGCTTCAGGCGCTCGGGGATCACGACCACATCCGCACCATATACCTCGTCGGCGACGAGGACGCCATCCGCCCCGCGCTTGGCCAAGCGGGAGATCTGGCTTCGCGCATCGAGATGGTGCACTCGCCGGAGATCCTCTCGATGGAGGAAAAACCGGTCGAGGGATTGCGCCGCAAGAAAAACTGCTCCGTGGCCATGGCCATGGACCTGGTCAAACAGGGCCAGGCCGACTCTGTCCTCTCCGCTGGGAATACAGGGGGCTTGGTCGCCGCAGCCTCCATCAAGCTGCGCACCCTGCCTGGCGTGGATCGCCCGGGCATCGCCGCCGTGATGCCCACCAAGGAGGGCAACTTCGTCCTGCTCGATGCCGGGGCGAACGTCGAGGGCAAGCCCCGACACCTGATGCACTACGCCATCATGGGCGACATTTACGCCCGTGAAGTGCTCGGAAAAAGCCGCCCGCGGGTGGGCTTGTTGAGCGTCGGCACCGAGGAGGCCAAGGGCAATGATCTGACACAGGATACATTGAAATACTGCCAGGGGCTGGATCTCAATTTTGTCGGCAACGTGGAGGGACACGACCTGTTCGGGGAGGATCTCGACGTCGTCATCTGCAACGGCTTTGTCGGCAATGTCGTCCTCAAGACCTGTGAGAGCCTGGCCCTGCGCATGATGGATTGGTTGCGCGAGGAACTCACCGCCACGCCCATCCGGAAAATCGGCGCGGCCCTCTCCAAAAATGCGTTTCGTTCCCTGAAAAACCGGATCGACACGGAAAGCTACGGCGGAGCGCCCCTGCTGGGCGTCAACGGCATCGTGACCATCTGCCACGGCTCAGCCAGCGCCCGGGCCATCCGCAACGCGGTGCAACACTCCGTCGAGGCTCTGGATCATCAAATCAATGAGCACATCATCGACGTCGTGACCAAAGCCAACGCCAGGCTGGCCGAAGCCAAGCCGGAGCCGGCCGTTGCCCAGGCATGACTAATCTCGCGATCAAGAATCCGCGTGCCGAGCACGACTTCGTTGGCCGCACCTGCTCCATCTCCGCCGTCGGCTCCTACGTGCCGGAAAAAGTGCTGACCAATGCCGACCTCGAGAAGTTGGTAGACACGACCGACGAGTGGATCATCTCGCGCACCGGCATCCGGGAACGCCGCATCGCCGCAGACGACGAGCACACCTCCGACATGGCCACCCGGGCGGCGCAGCGCGCGCTTGAGCGGGCCGAGGTCGATCCCGCCGATGTGGAGCTGATCATCCTGGCCACCATCACGCCCGACATGCCCTTTCCCGCCACCGCCTGTCTTGTGCAGGAAAAAATCGGCGCGCACAACGCGGCGGCCTTCGACATGGAGGCAGCCTGCTCCGGGTTCGTTTACGGGCTCGAGATCGGGCAGCAGTTCATCATGTCCCGCACGTACGACACCGTGCTGGTGATCGGCGCGGAGAAACTCTCCTCCATCGTCGACTGGGAGGATCGCAACACCTGCGTCCTCTTCGGCGACGGCGCGGGCGCGGCTGTGCTGCAAAACCGCGAAAACACTCACGGCCTGCTGACCGCCTGCATGGGCGCCGACGGCCGGAAGGCATCGATCCTCTCCCAGCCGGGTGGTGGCTGCCTGCACCCGGCCACGAGCCAATCCGTTTCCGACCGTCTGCACTACCTCAAGATGGACGGGCAGGAGGTGTTCAAGAATGCCGTCACGGCGATGACCACCGCCGCCCGGGAGGCCTTGGGCCGGTGTGAACTCGGGATCGACCGCATCAAGTGCATCATCCCGCACCAGGCCAACATGCGCATCCTCAAGGCCGTGGGCGACCGTCTCGGCGCCACTGAAGACCAGGTCTTCAGCAATCTGGAGCATTACGGCAACACCTCCGCCGCCTCGGTGGCCATCGCGCTGGACGAGGCGGTCGAGCAGGGCCAAGTGCAGCGCGGCGACCTGATCCTGCTGCTTGTCTTCGGTGCCGGCCTGACCTGGGGCGCGGCCGTCATCGAGTGGTGAGCCCGCGCTTGGCCAAGCGCCGTTTTGGCGCTTGCCGGGACGGCGCATTCCTGATTGTCTCCCCGGTCGAGTTGAGATGGAACTGTTTCACAAAATCCTGAAAACCGCCGTGGATGGTGGCGCTTCCGACATCCACATCAAGCCGGATGCGCCCGTGGTTTACCGCATCAGCAGCCAGTTGGTGGAGACCGAGATGACCCAGCAACCGGAGGAGCAATGGCTGCAGAAAGTCATCGACAACATTGTGCCCGAACATTTCAAACAACGCTTGGAAGAGGATCGTGAACTCGACTTTTCCTACCACGTGCCCGATATTGGCCGGTTCCGGACGAACTGTTTTCAGCATCTCGGGAAATGGTGCCTGGCCATGCGCCACGTCGTCGCCGAGGTGCCGAACATCGACAGCCTCGGCCTGCCGGAGGTCATCAAGACCATCGCTGAGGCACATCGGGGCATCGTGATGGTGGCCGGGACCACCGGTTGCGGCAAGTCCACCACACTTGCCGGGATGATCAACCACATCAACACCACCCAAAAGCGGCACATCATCACACTGGAGGATCCGGTCGAATACGTTTTCGAGGACAACAACTGCATCATCGAGCAGCGCGAAATCGGCCTAGACACCCCGTCATACACCCACAGTCTCAAGCACATCATGCGTCAGGATCCCGACGTCATCATGATAGGGGAAATGCGCGACGCCACCAGTTTTCGCGCCGCGATGAGCGCGGCCGACACCGGGCACCTTGTCCTGTCCACCCTGCACACCATCGACGCGCCTCAATCCATATCCCGCATGCTGGACTTTTTCCCTGCCGATGAGCGCGAGTCAGTGCGCAAGCAAATGCTCGGCACCATCAGGGCCATCATCGTTCAGCGCATGACCGTGCGGAAGGACGGCGGCGTCATTCCCGCCATCGAGATCATGATCAACACCTCAACTGTCTCCAAGCTGATCAACGAGAACCGTCTCGAGAAACTCCACGCCGCCGTCGAGACCGGTACCGATGATGGCATGCAAAACTTCAACCAGTCCCTTTTCCAACTCGTCAAGGACGACATTATCACCAAGGAGGAGGCCCTTGAGAAGGCCACCAACGCCCAGGCGCTCGAGATGAATTTCAAGGGTATTTTCCTTTCGGAAGGCAGCCGCATCCTCAGTTGAAGCCCCGGCCGCTCGCCGGTTGCACCGGCCCGGCTTTGCCGCCAGACTCCGCCGTGTGCTACTCCGCCGGGAAATCCTCGCGTTTGGCCTCGCCGCTGCCGCGCTTGGCCAAGCGAACGAACCGGCCAAGCCGCTCGTCGCCACGACGCCTCGCGTCCCGGCCGTCGGCATCGAACTGCCCGGCGACGCCCGCGCCCAACTCCGCGAACGCACCGACGCACTTGGCCAAGCGATTGACGCGCTGGCCAGACAGCACGTTGATACGCCGCCGCTGCTCCACCACCTCCCCGATGTGCAGGTCTATCACAAGGCCGTTGACTGGGCACTGAAGCACCGGATCTTTTTCAAAAAAAGCGAACTCAAAACCGCCGGGGAGTTGCTCGTCGAAGGCCGCGAACGCGCCGCGCAACTGGCCAAGGGCAAAACACCGTGGACGCGCGCCACCGGCCTCGTCGTGCGCGGCTACGTCTCCCGACTCGACGACTCAGTGCAGCCGTACGGACTGGTCATCCCGCCGTCGGTCTCCACCGACCCGTGGCGCAAACGCCGCCTCGACATCTGGCTGCACGGCCGCGACGACAAACTGAGCGAACTGAAATTCATCCAGCAGCGCCACACCAGCGCTGGGCAGTTCACCCCGCCCGACACGATCGTCCTCCACCCGTACGGCCGTTTTTGCAACGCGTTCAAGTTCGCCGGCGAGATGGATGTGCTTGAGGCGCTCGCGCACGCGAAAACGCAGTACCCGGTCGATGGCAACCGGGTCAGCATCCGGGGCTTCTCGATGGGCGGCGCCGGCTGCTGGCATCTCGGCACCCACTTCGCCGGAGACTGGGTGGCGGTTGCACCGGGGGCCGGTTTTGCCGAGTCGCTCGAGTACCTTGGCCTGACCCGGAAAAACGCGATGCCGCCCGCCTACGAGCAGACACTTTGGGGACTGTACGACGCCACGAAATACGCCGGCAACCTGTTCAACACCGCCACCGTCGCCTACAGCGGCGAGATCGACAAACAAAGGCAGGCTGCGAACATCATGGAACGCCACCTCACCGCCGAAGGCCTGGCATTGCACCACGTCATCGGCCCGGATACCGGCCACAAGTATCATCCCGCCGCGAAGGCGGAGATCGACGATCGCGTCAATGCCGTCGCTGCCAAGGGCCGTAACCCGGTGCCGGCTGAGGTGCGGCTGGTCACACAGACACTGCGCTACAATCGGCAAGGTTGGGTTCAGGTTGACGGACTCGAGACACACTGGAAACCAGCCCGCGTCAAGGCGCGCCTCACCAGCGAAAAACGTGTCGAGGTGGCCACCGACAACGTCTCGCGCCTGGTTTTGTCCATGCCCTCCGGGCTTTGCCCGCTGCGCCCCAACGGCAACCCGACCGTCGTCATTGACGGAGACGAACTGACCGGAGCACGCATCCGCACCGACCGCTCGTGGGAGGCGCTATTCGTGAACGCTCTCGGCAGATGGCGGGCCGTCGGACGGTTCAAGTTCGCCGGCTTGGCCAAGCGCCCCGGCCTGCAGGGGCCGATCGACGATGCGTTCATAAACCGGTTTCTGATGGTGCGCCCGACCGGCCCGGCGCTGAGTCCAATGGCCGACAAGTGGACGGCAGCGCAGCTTGGCCAGGCGCTGTCCGACTGGGAACTTCAGTTCCGCGCCAAGCCTCTTGTCAAGGACGACAACGACATAACCGACGCCGACATCGCCGACTGCAACCTCATTCTCTGGGGCGACCCACAAAGCAACTCAACCATCGCCCGCGTCATCGACCAACTGCCGCTTGGCTGGAGTGAAACAACGGTGCAGCTTGGCCAAGCGGTAGCGGAGTCAGCAACGCACGCACCGATGTTGATTTACCCGAACCCGCTCAATCCCAAACGTTATATCGTGCTCAACTCCGGCTTCACCTTCAGCCGGTTCGGCCACATGAGTAACGCCACACAAACGCCCAAGCTGCCGGACTGGGCGCTGGTGGACATGCGCCGGCCGTACAACGCAGGCGACCCCACCTGCATCGCCGCAGCCGGTTTTTTTAACGAGCGCTGGCAGTTGCCGATGCCTGAATGATGCCCACTGCCGGTTTGCCTCCAGATACCCGACCTGCCAGAATCTCCACATGCCAATCCGTATAACGATTTGTCTCCTGTTGGCACTGGCCACCTCGGCGCGCCTGGCCAAGGCCGAGCCGGCCAAGCCAAGCGGTAGCCCGTCCATTTTGCCGTCGAGTTCCCGGCTTGAGGAACTGTGGAACCAAGGCGAGTTCACCGAGGGCGTCGCGGTCGCTGCCGATGGTTCGGTGTACTTCAGCGACATCCCGAGCAACGAAGGCACCACCGGCCAGGTTCACAGGTTTGATCCCAGGACTGGCAAAACCACCGTCTACTGTGCTGCCTCCGGCAAAAGCAACGGACTGATGTTCGACCGCGCCGGCCGGCTCATCGCCTGCTGCGGCGCAAACAACGGCCGCATGGCGCTGTGCGAAATCTTGCCAAGCGGAAAGCTGAAAGTGCTCACCGAGCGGTTCAACGGCGGCCGCTACCTCTCGCCCAACGACCTCGTGATTTTGCCCGACGGGAAAATTTACTTCAGCGATCCCCGCTACGTCGGCGGCGAAAAAGAGGAACAGGATCAGACGGCCGTTTACCGGTACGACCCGGCGGACGGCTCCGTGAAGTTGGCCATCGGCGCGGATCAAATCGAGAAACCCAACGGCTTGGCGTTGTCGCCGGACGGCAAAACGCTGTACGTCGCCGAGACCAACAACGCCCCGAATGGCCGGATGACACTGAACACGTTCGCGCTCCATGGCGACGGCGGCCTGGGACCGAAAAAAGTGCTCGTCGATTTCGGCGACGAGGCCGGCATCG
Organism: uncultured Verrucomicrobiota bacterium; assembly: GCA_913030945.1. Taxonomy (GTDB): domain Bacteria; phylum Verrucomicrobiota; class Verrucomicrobiia; order Limisphaerales; family UBA1096; genus UBA1096. Next base: position 27,536 of record CAJWEP010000006.1, on the reverse strand, counting down.
ACGGCATGACGGTTGACGTGCAGGGAAACCTTTACGCCGCCGTACGCTCGACGCGCCGATTCGGCATCGTGGTTTACACCGCCACCGGCCGGGAACTGGCCTATATCCCGACCGAGACACTGCCGACCAACTGCTGTTTCGGCACCGGCACGGAAACCAACGTGCTTTACGTCACGGCCGGCGGCGGCCTGTACCGCATCCCGATGAACGTCGCCGGACATCACCCGGCCACTGCCCCCCTGGCCAAGGGCGGCTGGGTGCCATTGTTTGACGGCCAGTCGGCCAAGGGCTGGACGCCGCGCGGCCGGGCGGATCGACTCGAGGCGGTCAACGGCGAATTGCATCTCTTCTCCACAGCGAATGTCTGGGTCGTTTCGGATGTGCAGATGGCCGACTTCGAGATCGAGGCGGAAGTGAAACTCCCCGAGCAAGCCACCGCAAAAGACGACCATTTCAACTCCGGTCTAGGATTTCGGCTGTTCGGTGAAACCGGAAAGCCCAAGGGCTACCAGTGCGAGATCGAGCGCGAATCCGCCGGCAAAAACGGTGGCGTTTACGGCATCGGACTGGGCGGTTGGCTGTTCCCGAAGGGCGCAAAGCAAACCGCTGCGATGAGGCAAAAAAACAGGGGACTGTTCCGCGACGACAAGTGGAACAAATTTCGCGTGCGTGCCGTCGGGTCGCAAATTCAAACCTGGATCAATGGCCGACTGATTTCCGACCTTGAGGATGATCGCTCGTTGCGGGGCCGGTTCGGAATCCAGCATCACGGCTCCGGCGGGGTTGTGCGATTCCGCAACCTCCGTGCCCGGCCGCTTGGCAGCCGAAGATGACGCAAAGGACTTCCCTCCCCTTGGCCAAACAGGTAGGTTTTCGCCATCCATTTGCATGAAAGCGACTCTGTTACTCTTCAATCTGGCCATTGGCCTGGTCTCCACGAAGGCTGCCAGTGGGTTATGGACCAATCCGGCGGATCCAACGCTTCCGATTGATTTCAAAATCCAGGGCGAATACGCCGGAAAAACTTCCGACGGCAAAAAGCTCGGCGCTCAGGTGGTGGCGCTCGGGGGAGGTAAATTCCAGGCAGTCCTCCTGCCCGGCGGACTGCCCGGTGCCGGGTGGGATGGCAAAAACAAGTCGCTGCTACAGGGCTGGGTCGAGGAGGGGCGCGGCAAGTTCGAGGCTTCCAGCGGGAAACGCCGCTACCTTGCCAAACCGGCCGATGAGTTCAGCGCCACAAGGAAGTTCCCGCCGGCCGGCCACCGAGCCGCCGGGATGACCATCGAGAGCGGCGTGGCCGAGGGTCATTACACCGACGGAGAAACATTCCGCATGGAGCACGTTGTCCGCAAAAGCGGTACACTGGGCAAAAAGCCTCCCAATGGAGCCATCGTGCTGTTTGACGGCAATAACAAAAACGAATGGACCGGCGGCCGGGTCGATGCCAAAACCGGTCTGCTCAACACGGACGGAAAAGACATTCGTACCAGGCGCAAATTCAGCAACTACCACATGCACATCGAGTTCCTGCTCCCCTACAAGCCCACGGCCCGCGGCCAGGGCCGGGGCAACAGCGGCTTTTATCAGGTGGACGATTATGAGGTGCAGGTGCTCGACTCGTTTGGCCTTGAGGGACTGAACAACGAATGCGGCGGCATTTACAGCAAGCGGGCCAGCGATGTGAATGCCTGCCTGCCACCGCTGCAATGGCAGACCTACGATGTCGATTTCACCAACGCCGTCGTGAAGGATGGCAGAAAACTCAAAAACACACTCTTGACCATCCGCCTAAACGGAATCGTCATCCACAATAACATTGAGATCGACAGCAAATGCCCCGGAAGTCGAGGCGGCCCCGAGGGCCGGCCCGGCCCAATCAGGCTGCAAGGTCACAACAACCCGTTGCAGTTCCGCAACATCTGGATCGTGGAGAAATAACCCGGTCCAAGCGGTTGATCACTTTCCCGTGTCGCACCCCATCACCAAAGCCCTTTGTTTTCCGTTTGCGGCCAGCCTGCTGACTGCACCGGAAGCATTCGAGGCCGCAGAAAACAGGTTGGACTTTTTCGAAAAAAAAATCCGGCCGGTCCTGGTAGATAACTGCTACAAGTGCCATTCCGCCGAGGCGGAAAAAAAAGGCAAGCTCAAGGGCAAACTGCGGCTCGACCTGCTCGAAGGCATCCGTGGCAAGGGCGGGTCGGGGTTGACTCCAGTGGTTCCGGACGACCCGGACAAGAGCAACCTCTACCGGGCTATTAGCTATCTCGACTCCGAGCTGGTAATGCCGCCGAAAACCCGCTTGGCCAAGCCGGTCGTCGCCAACTTTAAACAATGGATCGAGATGGGTGCTCCCGACCCTCGCGACGGGCAACTGGCCAAGGCCGGGACGAAGGAGATCGACTTCGAGGATGCGCTCAATTTTTGGTCATTCCGCAAACCAAGCGAACCCAAGTTACCGCCGGTCGAAAACGCCGCTTGGCCAAAGGAGGAACTCGACTTTTTCATCCTCTCGCAGCTCGAGAAAAATGGACTTCGCCCCACACCTCCGGCCGACAAACGCACGCTCATTCGCCGAGCCACCTACGACCTAACCGGCCTGCCGCCAACCATTGTGGATATTGAAGCGTTCCTCGCCGACAAGTCACCGGACGCATTTGGCAGAGTAGTCGAACGGCTGCTGGCCTCACACCACTACGGCGAAAAATGGGGACGACACTGGCTGGACGTTGCCCGCTATGCCGACAGTAACGGCCTCGACGAGAACCTCGCCTACATCAACGCCTTTCGTTACAGGAATTACGTCATCAATTCGTTCAATGAAGACAAGCCTTACAACCGTTTTGCCCAGGAGCAGATTGCCGGAGACCTGCTGCCTGCCAGCAAGAGCGAATCCGACTCGGAACGGCACGCCCGCCAGATTGCAACCGGTTTCCTAAGCGTGGGTGCAAAGATGCTGGCCGAAGATGATGGCCGCAAAATGGAAATGGACATCATCGACGAGCAGATCGACACGATTGGCCAAACATTTCTGGGCATGACCATCGGGTGTGCCCGCTGCCACGACCACAAATATGATCCTCTTCCCATGCGGGACTATTACGCACTCGCCGGCATCTTCAAGAGCACCAAGACAATGGTGAACCATAAGGTCGTCGCAGAGTGGCATGAGTTAAACCTGGATTCAGCCGAGTCGCGTGCCAGACACGACCTGGTGGATAAGAAGGTCAAGGAACAGAAGCTGGCGATTGAACACTTCAAGGCCAAGGCCTCTAAAACCATTATCGCTGAAGCCCGCAATAATGGAGCTGAATACCTCATCGCCGCCTTGGTGGAACTGCGGAATGATGCCCGCATTCAACTTGCCATTAAAGAGCACAAACAGGAACCAGGAGGAAAAACCAATGGCATCCTTTTAATCGAGGCGGAAGACTTCACCAGAGGCAACGGCTTAAAAACTTTCGATGGCTATGGCAAAGGCATAGGTGTCTTGCTGAGCAGCGGTCCTACTCAGGTTGAATTTGATCTGCCGGCTGAAGAAGCTGGCTTGTACCAGTTGCAGATGCGCTATGCCGCTGCCGAGTCACGCCCCAGTCGATTGAGCATCAACGGCAAGTTGATCAACGAACAAGCCGGAGGCGGAATAACAGGCACCTGGTATCCCGACTCCCAAAAGTGGTTTTTGGAGGGCACTTTCCGGCTCAATGCTGGCGTCAACACCCTCAAGCTGGATTGCCCCACTCCTACCCCGCACATTGACAAACTTCTGCTTATACCCACTGATCAATCCGACCTTGCAGTGACAAGGCAGTTGGATTCACTCCACGACTCATTCACTCAACAATGGATCGTGCACCTTGATCAGATCAATAAGGAGGACAAATCTCCGTTGTACGAATGGCGCAGTTTTATTGAAGACCCAACCAAGCCAATTGACCAAAAAGTGATCTCCAACATCCGAATGCGTTTTGCTGAGACCCGTGAAAAGGACCCGCTACACTCGCTCCTGCACGATGAAAATGGACCGTTAAAGATGCCGAAGGATGTGGAGAAACTATTAGCCAAGGAGGAGCAGGAAAAACTCAAGCAACTCAAAGAGCAACTGAGTGAAAGTGAAAAAAAATACCCGTCAGTACCTAAGGCCATGGCGGTAACCGATGGCAATGTGGAGGATTTGAGGATCCATCTTCGAGGAAGCTATTTGAACCTGGGTGACACAACCCCCAGAGGATTCCCCAAGGTAACGGCGATCGACGGTGACAAGATTCCGAACAAGAACAGCGGCAGGCTCGAGTTTGCCCGCTGGTTGACACACACCGAACATCCGCTGACCACACGCGTCATGGTCAATCGCATCTGGCTGTGGCACTTCGGCGCGGGGATCGTACGCACACCGGACAATTTCGGGAAGCTTGGCATGCGTCCCACCCACCCTGCACTGCTCGATTGGCTGGCGTTGCGACTTGTGGAGAACAACTGGTCCATCAAACAAATGCATCGAATCATCCTGAACTCCGCCACATACCAGATGCACACCACTTTCAATGCAAAAGCGCATGAAATGGATCCGGAAAACCGGTTGTGGTGGCGCTTCAACCGCAGACGGCTGCTTGCGGAAGAAGTGCGCGATTCAGTTATCCTGATCGGGGGCTCCATGAATCTCGCCATGCAGGATCAACTCATGCCCCACAAACCGAGGGAATACGTCACCGCCACCGGATTCAAGAATACCAATTTCAATTTCGAATGCCGCTCGGTCTATCTGCCCGTCATCCGCAGTGCGGTGTTCAGTGTCATGCAGGCTTTTGACTTTGGTGACCCAGCTGTGATTCAGGGTCAACGTGCCAGTACAGTTTCCGCCCCCCAGTCGTTGTTCATGATGAACCATAACATGGTGGCGGCCGCCAGTCAGCAAGTTGCCGAGCGGACGCTACAGGCAGGCAGGCAGCCTAACACGGTAACGGAACAAATCTACCGGCAAATCCTTAGACGTCGGCCAACCGAACGCGAAACAGAACGGGCAGTTGCGTTCACTGAAAAAAACATGGCCAAGCTTAAAAGGACAGAATCGGACCCCGCCAGGCGCAGGGAGAAAGTCTGGCAAAACCTCGCCCAGGTTCTATTCTCCTCCAGCGAGTTCATGTTCGTGGATTAGAGTGACTTGTATTAGGCCATGTCCAACAAACGAACAGGTTGCGGAAATTTCGAACCCCAACCGCTGACGCGCAGGGAAATGCTGAGGCGCGCGGGAACAGGGTTCGGGGCCATGGCACTGGCCGGTCTGCTGGGCGAAGAATCCAGCGCAGCTTCGGCCAATCCTCTGGCCGTGCTTCAACCAGAATATGAGGCCAGGGCCAAGCGCATCATCTTCCTCTTCATGCATGGGGGGCCATCGCAAGTCGACACATTCGACTACAAACCGGAACTGAAACGTGACCATGGCAAACCCTATCCCGGGAAAAAACCACGCATTGTTTCCAGCAGTACGGGCAACCTGATGGCCTCACCGTTTGAATTTCAGCAACACGGACAAAGCGGCAAGTATATCTCTGAGATTTTCCCTCAAATTGCCCGGATCACTGATGACCTCTGCTTTATCAACTCAATGTACGGGTCCAACTCGAGACATGGCGCTGCCCTGCTGGAGTTGCACACCGGTTCCGACACGTTCATTCGCCCCTCCATGGGATCGTGGCTGACTTACGGACTGGGAACAGAGAACCAGAACCTGCCCGGCTACATCACCATCTGCCCAACCCAGACACACGGTGGAATGAACGCATGGTCATCCTCTTTTTTACCAGCGTACCATCACGGCACGCGCATCGGCCTCAACGGCGTCCCGGCAGGCGAGGCAAAAATACCGTTCATCGAAAACAAACACCTAACTATAGCAGAACAAAGATCCCAGTTGGATTTACTCAAGGAGATCAACAGCGAACACTTGACCGAGCGGATTCACGACGACGCGCTGGAAGCAAGGATCGCTTCGTTCGAACTCGCGTTCCGGATGCAGCGTGAGGCGCCTATGGTTCAAAACCTCGACAACGAGAGCGAGGCAACAAAGAAACTTTACGGTCTGGACAAACCCAAAACGCGTGACTTCGGCACCCAATGCCTGATGGCCCGCCGGTTTGCAGAATCCGGAGTTCGCTTCGTCCAATGCAGCCATAGTTACAAATGGGATGCCCACAGCGGAATCAAGGATAACCACCGCAACAACGCCGCGGAAGTTGACCAACCAATTGCAGGCCTGATTCGAGACCTTAAGTCACGCGGCCTGCTGGAGGACACGCTGGTGATGTGGGGTGGTGAGTTTGGAAGAACACCAGTGAGCCAGGGGGATGGTCGGGATCACAACCCCCACGCCATAAGCTTTTTCCTGGCAGGCGGAGGAACCAAACCCGGCATCGCATACGGAAGCACCGACGATCACGGTTACTACGCAACGGTGAACAGGGTCCATTTCCATGACCTGCACGCGACTATCCTTCACCTGTTCGGTTTGGAGCACACGAGACTGGTCTACAGTTATGCCGGGCGCGACTTTCGCCTGACTGATATTCACGGCGAGGTTATACACGACATCATCGCCTGAACGGCATATTTTACGTTCAACAATCTGCGTGTTGTGGTATCAGTTGCCGCACCAATATGTCTGATTCGCGCTACAAAAAACTCGCTGAAGTCCTCACCGGTTACTCGACCGCCCTAAAGAAGGGCGACACCGTCCTCTTCGATGTCACCGACACGCCCGAGGCGTTTGCGGTGGAACTCGTCCGCGCCGCCCGCAGGCGCGGCGCCATCCCACTGCTCGAGATGCGCGCCAGCCGCGTCGTTCGCGAGATGCTTTTGGATACCGACGAAACACATGCCAAGACCGTCCGCGACATCGAATTGAGCCGGATGAAAAAGTGCGACGCTTACGTCGCTGTTCGCGGCGCATACAACGCCACGGAAAATTCCGACATCCCATCCGACCACCTTGCGATGTACTCTCGCACCCTTCGACCGGTGCTGAATTATCGCGTCAACAAGACCCGCTGGGTGGTGATCCGTTGGCCCAACGGATCGATGGCCCAGGGCGCCGGGATGAGCACCGAGGCATTTGAGGATTTCTTCTTTCGCGTCTGCACGATGGACTACGCCAGAATGGCCAAGGCACAAAGGCCACTCATCAAGCGTATGGCCAAGGCGGACAAGGTTCACCTCAAGGGCCCAGGCACCGACCTGACCTTCAGTATCAAGGGCCTCGGCGCGGTGGGCTGCGCGGGTGACCGCAACATTCCGGACGGCGAAGTGTTCTCCTGCCCGGTTAAAAAGTCGGTCAACGGCGTTATCCAATACAACACGCCATCCATCTACGCCGGGACTCGTTTCGAGAACATGAGGCTTGAATTTAAAAACGGCAAAATCGTCGATGCCACCGCAAGCGATACCAAGCGCATCAACGAGATTTTCGACACTGACCCCGGTGCGCGATACGTTGGCGAGTTCTCGCTTGGCTTCAACCCGCATATCAAGGAGCCAATGTGCGACATTTTGTTCGACGAAAAGATCGCTGGCTCACTGCATTTCACACCGGGCCAGGCCTACAAGGAGTGCGACAACGGCAACCGCTCGGCCGTGCATTGGGACATGGTGCTGATCCAGCGCCCCGAGTACGGTGGGGGTGAGGTTTGGTTCGACGACGTGCTGATCCGCAGGAACGGCCAATTCGTGCCAAAAGACCTCAAGCCGCTGAACCCAACCCGCCTGAAATAGCCGCACTTGGCCAAGCGCTTGGCCAGCATCCGTTTTTTTTTCGTCGAAACACATTTTTCTTCAAAAAAAATAGTTGTGTCCTGCCGTTTTTTTGGCATAAAGCCTTTGCGCTTTTCTGGAAGTGGCTCCCCTCTCTGGGGTGAGCAAGCAGCCATTCCACAGTTATTGGATGAATTTCCGCCGCTTTTTACTCGCACTAACTTTGTTTGTTGCCCTGCCGTTCCCGACCCTGTTCGGGGCGGAAGAGGCGACCGCTGCCGAGTCGGCATCGGCCGGTGAATCACACCACGGAGACGGCCACAAGGAAAAACACCACGGCTTGCCCAAGACCGCGCCGATTTTATTTCATGGAATTGGTGGCGATCCCGAAAGCGGCAAAGTCGGCCCGTTGGCGGTCACCAACTCGATGGTGGTCATGCTCATCGTGGCAGCCGGAATCATACTGGTGGCACAGTTGGCCACCCGAAAGGCAAAAATAATCCCGGGCGGCCTGCAGAACTTCGTAGAGTGGCTGGTTGAGAGCCTTTACGGTTTCTTTGAGGGAGTGCTGGGCGCACACATGGTGAAAAAGACCTTCTGGTTTTTCGCCACTATCTTCATTTTTATCCTGTTTTCAAACTGGTTTGGCCTGTTGCCCGGCATGGGCACGGTGGGATGGAACGTGGACTCCACCGGCCACGTGCACGAGCCTCTTTTACGCGGCGTCAACGCTGACCTGAACATGACCCTGGCGATGGCTGCCATTTTCATGGTGCTGTGGATGTACTGGTGCCTCAAGGAAATTGGCCCGGGAGGTGTCGTCGGGCATATTTTTGCCGTCAAGGGACACGGCTCAGGCTTTTTCGGGATCTTCCTTGTCGTGGTTTTCATTTGCGTGGGAGTCATTGAGATTGTCTCGATCGGCGTCCGACCGGTGGCGCTTACCTTCCGGCTCTACGGAAATATTTTTGCGGGAGAAAACATGTTGGAATCGGTCATGATGATGGGCGGACTGTACCTTGGCTGGCTGGCGGTGCTGCCGTTCTACCTGTTGGAAGTCCTCGTGGGCTTGGTGCAGGCACTTGTCTTCGCCCTGCTCACCTCGGTGTTCACCGCCCTGATGTGTGAGCATCACGAGGAGGAACACTCCCATTAGCGAAACAAATTTCGGTGACCGGACCATGCACGTCAGTGGAGGTCGCCGAGAAAAACTGAAACAAAGAACAAACTAAAAACAATGACAGGAAGCATCCAAGTTGGTCTGGCAGCACTCGGCTCCGCAATAGGCGTGGGTCTGGTGGGTGCCAAAGCCGCAGAAGCCACCGGGCGCAACCCCGGTGCCGCCGGCCCCATCCGTACGCAGGCGATCATTTTCGCCGCACTGGCAGAGGGCATTGTGTTTATCGCCCTGTTTCTGGGTTGATAAGCCTCTCATCGCCGGGCGGAGTTCCGCCCGGCTCACATTTTTAAGTTATGCAAAATCTGATCATATTGGCTGCGGCAGGTGACGCTGCCGACAAGGGCCCGGTTGCCGAGATCGTCAAGACGTTCGGCGTTAACTGGCCGCTATTCATCTCCCAATGCATCGCTTTTCTGGTCTTGGCGTTTTTGCTCAAGAAACTGGCCTACAAACCGGTGCTGGAGATGCTTGAAACCCGCCGGAAAACCATTGCCGAGAGCATGGAAAACGCCGAGCAGATTAAGGCCGAACTGGCCGAGACCCAGACCGAACGCAACAAGGTGCTGGCTGAGGCCAACCAGAAAGCTGAGCAGCTGATCGCCGATGCCAAGGAAGCGGCCAAGCAGGTCGGAGAGGCCGAAGGACAAAAAGCGGTCAAGCAGGCCGAGGAAATCATTCGCAAGGCACGGGAGGCGACCGATGCCGACCGGGATAGGATGATGTCTGAATTGAAGTCAGAAATTGGCCGATTGGTTGTCGAAACCACTGCCAAGGTCAGTGGCAAGATATTGACGGCGGAAGATCAGCAACGCCTGATCGATGAAACCAACCGGGAACTGGCCGCTTAATCGAATTTGAATGAAGGGTACAAAGCAATCTCGCCGCTTCGCCAAGCAGCTCTTCAAAAGCTGCCAAGTCAACGGTCGATTGGACGCAGATCGAACACAAAAGGCCGTGCAGCTGCTCATTGAGCAAAAACCACGCGGTTATTTCGGTATCCTGCAACACCTGCAGCGACTGGTGAAGCTGGAGGAGGCCAGCCGCACTGCCCGCGTGGAGAGCGCTGTGGCGCTTGGCCAAGCGCAGCAACAGGATGTCCGGGACAGCCTAAACCGACTTAAGGGCGCCGACGTGACCGTGGAATTTGCCGAGAACCCCCGCCTCATAGGAGGCATGAGGGTGAAGATCGGCGACGATGTGTTTGACGGCAGCGTGAAGACACGCCTGACCGGCTTAAGCGAAAGTTTTTAATCAATTTTAACAACAAGACATGAGCAACCTACTGCAGGATATTGAAGCCCAGATCGCCGGTGCGAAAACAGACGTGGCGCGAGAGAACGTGGGTGTGGTGCGAGAAATCGGTGACGGCGTCGCCAAGATCGAGGGTCTCACAGGAGCGATGATGAACGAGATGCTCGATTTCGGCGGCGGTGTGATGGGCCTCGCGCTGAATCTCGAGGAAACAGAAGTGGGCGCAGTGATTCTCGGTGATCATACCGGCATCGCCGAGGGCGACGAGGTGAAGACCACCGACAAACTACTATCGGTGCCCGTGGGCAAGGCGCTGCTCGGACGCGTGGTGGACGCACTTGGCCGGCCGATCGACGGCAAAGGCGATATCGCCGCGGACACAAATTATCCCGTGGAGAAAATCGCGCCCGGCATCATCAAGCGCAAGTCGGTGAGCCAGCCGGTGCAAACGGGTGTCATGGCCGTGGACGCGATGATCCCGATTGGCCGCGGCCAACGCGAATTGGTGATAGGTGACCGGCAAACCGGGAAGACGGCGGTGTGTATCGACGCCATCATCAACAACGCGCGCATCAACAAGGAGGGCCTCGAAAGCGGCGATCCGGATTTCCGGCCGCTCTATTCCATCTACGTGGCGATTGGCCAAAAGCGCGCCAACGTGGCCAAGGTCATCCAAAACCTTGAGGAAAACGATGCGATGGAGCACACCATCGTGGTGGCCGCCACGGCGAGTGACTCCGCAACCAACCAGTTTCTCGCGCCCTTCGCCGGTGCATCCATGGGCGAGTGGTTCATGGACAACAACATGGACGCGCTCATCGTGTTCGATGATTTGTCAAAGCACGCGGTAGCTTACCGACAAGTGGCGCTGGTGCTCAAGCGTCCGTCCGGGCGTGAGGCGTACCCTGGCGATGTGTTTTACCTGCACAGCCGGTTGCTCGAGCGCTCTGCGCGCCTGTCCGACAACGCAGGCGGCGGATCGCTTACCGCGCTGCCCATCATCGAGACGCAGGCAGGAGATGTGTCGGCGTACATCCCGACGAACGTGATCTCCATCACCGACGGCCAAATCTTTTTGGAGACCGATTTGTTTTACCAAGGCGTGCGCCCTGCGATCTCGGTGGGCCTGTCTGTGAGCCGTGTGGGTTCCGCGGCACAGATTAAAGCCATGAAACAAGTGTCCGGCACCATCAAGCTGGACCTCGCGCAGTTCCGCGAGTTGGCGGCCTTCGCGCAGTTCGGCAGCGACCTCGACGACGCCACACGCGCCAAGCTCGAGCGCGGCAAACGCATCGTGGAGGTGTTCAAGCAGGCGCAGTTCCAGCCCGTGTCGGTTCCGATCCAGGTGGCTATCCTGTGGGCGGTGCAGAATGGCTACTTTGACGATGTGGACGAGGATGAGGTCAAAAACTCCCAAGCCTCAATTGCCACCTTCCTGCAGGATCGCAAGGCCGACCTGCTGACACAGATCACCACAGCGGGCCAGGTCAACGACGAGGTGAAGGCCAACCTGAAGGCAGCCCTGGACGAGTACAAGTCGGCGAACAAGTAGAATTTAAATGCCTAGCACCCGCGAAATCCGGCGGCGGATCGTTTCCGTCAAGAAAACCGCACAGATCACCAGTGCGATGGAGAAGGTTGCGCAGGCAAAAATGGCCCGTGCACAGCAGGCGGCGCTGGCCGGACGGCCGTATGCGGAACTTATGAACCGCGTGCTTGGCGAGGTGGTGTCCCACGCGGGTGATTTCGACCATCCCTTCATGAAGGCACGCGGCGGTGAGAATCGCGCGCTGATCCTGGTAACCACCGACAAGGGCATGTGCGGCTCGATCAACTCAAACCTGCTGCGGAAGGTGACTAATGAGTTCGTGACGGATCATACCCGCGTGATCGCCGCCGGGCGCAAGGGCGCACAGCATACCGCACGCGTCGGCTGGAACTTGGCTGCGGAATTTCCGTACAGCGACACCCCGGTCTTTTCGGAGGCAAGGGCCATTGCGCGGATGGCAGTGGAATTGTTCGAGAACGCCGAGGTGGATCACGTGGACATTGCGTTCACTAACTTCGTCAACACTCTCACCCAAAAGCCGGAAGTGCAGACACTGCTACCGATCACCGAGATCAAGGGTGTACAGGCCGGTGTGGAGGGCGAAGAGATGGCGACCGAGCTGCCGGGTGGCACGGCGGAGTTCCTATTTGAACCCTCGGCCGGCGGCGTGCTGGGTGCATTGCTGCCGCACTACATCAATTTTCAGGTACACCAGATTCTACTTGAGGCTAAGGCCAGCGAGTTCAGCTCGAAGATGGTGGCGATGAAGAATGCGACCGACAACGCGAACGACCTGATTAAGGATTTGACACTCGAATTCAACAAGATGCGCCAGGCGGCAATCACCAACGAGTTGCTGGAGATCACCACCGCCCAGATGGCGCTTGGCAACTGATTTAAAACAACCGACTGAAAATGAATAAAGGCAAAATTGTACAGATTATTGGCCCGGTGGTGGATGCAGAGTTCACCGACAGCGTGCCCGCCATCTACAACGCGTTGACCGTGGAGTTTGACGTACCCGGAGAAGGCCAAACCAAGCTGACGCTAGAGGTGCAGCAGCACTTGGGTGACAACTGGGTGCGTGCCGTGGCCATGAGCTCCACCGAGGGCCTCAAGCGCGGCATGGAACTCACCGACCAAGGCAAGCCGATCAGCATGCCCGTTGGTGAAGCCGTAATGGGCCGCGTGTTCAACGTGACCGGCGATGCCGTGGACGAGCAGGGTCCCGTGCAACCGGACAAGGACAAGGACGGCAACGACATTTACAATCCCATTCACCGATCTGCCCCGGCATTGACCGAGCAGTCCACCAGCCCGCAAGTACTCACCACCGGCATCAAGGTCATCGATCTCATTTGCCCGTTTCTCAAGGGCGGCAAGGTCGGCGCGTTCGGCGGCGCCGGCGTTGGTAAGACGGTGGTCATCATGGAGTTGATCAACAACATCGCTAAGCTGCACGGCGGCATCTCGATGTTCGCGGGCGTGGGCGAGCGCACGCGCGAGGGCAACGACCTTTACAATGAGATGATCGAAGCCGATGTCATCAAGACGGAGAAAGATGAGAACGGCCACACGAAATTGAATGAGCGAGGCCTGCCGGTGCTGGCCGACGGCTCGCGTATTGGTCTCGTTTACGGCCAAATGAACGAACCCCCGGGCGCGCGCCTGCGCGTGGCTCTCTCAGCGCTGGCCGTGACCGAGTATTTCCGCGATGAAAAGGGACAGGACGTGCTGCTGTTCGTGGACAATGTCTTCCGCTTCTCGCAAGCCGGCTCCGAGGTGAGCGCACTACTGGGCCGCACGCCATCGGCGGTGGGTTACCAGCCCACGCTCGCCGCGGAGATGGGCGACCTGCAGGAACGCATCACCTCTACCAAGAAAGGCTCCATCACCTCCTTCCAGGCCGTGTACGTGCCTGCGGATGACCTGACCGACCCCGCGCCGGCCACGACCTTCGCACACCTGGACGCCACCATCGTTCTCGAGCGTTCCATCGCCGAGCTGGGCATTTATCCCGCGGTCGATCCGCTGGCTTCCACATCGCTGGCGCTCACGGAGGACATCGTCGGCGAGGAACATTACCGCGTGGCCCGCGGCGTGCAGGCGGTGCTGCAGCGCTACAAGGAACTGCAGGACATCATCGCCATTCTCGGCATGGACGAACTCTCGCCGGATGACAAGCAAACGGTGTTCCGCGCGCGCAAGATTCAGCGCTTCCTCTCGCAGCCGTTCAGTGTGGCGGAGGTGTTTACCGGCACCGCAGGTAAACAGGTGGACGTGGAAGATACTGTGAAGGGCTTCGGGGAGATTCTCGACGGCAAGCACGATGAGGTGCCCGAGAGCAACTTCTACATGAAGGGCGGGATCGAGGAGATTCAGGAAGAGAAGTAAAACATGGCCGAAACCCTCAAACTCGAGATCGTCACGCCGGAGTCGAAAATCTACTCCGAGGACGTCGAGATGGTCACCCTGCCCGGCAGCGAGGGCGAGGCCGGCATCTACCCGAACCACGTGCCGTTGATGACCCAGGTGCAGGCCGGTGAGATCATTGTCAAGCGGGGCGGCAACGAGGAAATCGTCGCCATCGGCGAGGGCTTTGCCGAGGTGACCGGCGACCACGTGGCCATCCTCACCGACAATGCCGCCAACAGCGACGACATCGACGAGGCGACCGCCGAGGAGGCCCGGACCAAGGCCGAGCAACGCCTGGCCGAGAGCGGCGACATTTCCGAGGAGGAAGCCAGGGCGCTCAACCAGGCTATCCTCTACTCCGAGGCGCAGATCAAGGCCAAGCGCCGCAAGCGCAGTTAATCCCTTGGCCACCCTCCCCTCCTCGCCGCTTGGCCAAGCGGCAACGGAACAAAAAAGAGATTAATGGCATACAAGGACATCACGCCGCCCGAGGGCGGGAAGATCACCATCGACAACGGCATCCTGCAGGTGCCGGACGACCCGGTCATCCCGTTCATCCGCGGTGACGGCACCGGGCCGGACATCTGGGCGGCGAGCCAGCTCGTCCTCGATGCCGCCGTCGAGAAGGCCTACGGCGGCTCCAAGCAGATCGCCTGGTTCGAGCTGTTCGCCGGGCAGTCGTCCAAGGACCAGTTCGACGAATGGCTTCCGGACGACACCGTGGCCGCGTTCCGCGAATTTCTCGTCGGCATCAAGGGACCGCTGACCACGCCGGTCGGCGGTGGCATCCGCTCCATCAACGTGGCGCTGCGGCAAATTCTTGACCTGTACACCTGCCTGCGCCCCGTGCGCTGGTTCGAGGGCGTGCCCAGCCCCGTGAAGCAGCCGGAACTGACCGACATGGTCATCTTCCGCGAGAACACCGAGGACATTTACGCCGGCATCGAGTTCCAGCACGGCGACGAGGACTGCGAACAATTCAAGACGCTCCTCGCCGATGCGTTCCCGGAGCGCGCAAAGAAGATCCGATTCCCCGACACCGCCGGCATCGGCATCAAGCCGGTGTCCGAGGAAGGCACCGGGCGCATCGTGCGCGCGGCCATCAACTACGCCCTCTCCAATGACCGCGACAGCGTCACGCTCGTGCACAAGGGCAACATCATGAAATTCACCGAGGGCGCCTTCCGCGACTGGGGCTACGCCCTGGCCAAGAGGGAGTTTGGCGCGGAAGACCTCGACGGCGGCCCGTGGCAGGTCATAGAAAAGGACGGTCGTAGGATCGTGGTCAAGGACGTCATCGCCGATGCCTTCCTGCAACAGATTCTGCTGCGCCCGGCCGAGTACGAAGTCATCGCCACGCTCAACCTCAACGGCGACTACATCTCCGACGCGCTCGCGGCGTGCGTCGGCGGCATCGGCATCGCGCCGGGCGGCAACATCAACTACAACACCGGCCATGCCATCTTTGAGGCCACACACGGCACCGCGCCGAAGTACGCCGGGCTGGACAAGGTCAATCCCGGCTCGGTCATCCTCAGCGGCGAGATGATGCTGCGCCACCTCGGCTGGCTCGAGGCCGCCGATCTCATCATCAAGGGCATGAACGGCGCCATCGCCTCCAGAAACGTCACCTACGATTTCGCCCGCCTCATGGATAATGCCACCGAGATCAAGTGCTCCGCCTTCGGTCAAAATATCGTCGACCAAATGGGCTGAGCAGTTCATCCCCGCCGGGTGCGGGAGCCACGCAGCCGTGCGTCAAATACCCGCGCCATCAGTGGCCGGCGGGACGAAAAACCATGATTTCCCGGGACAGCCCCCGTGGCATCGGGAATGCTTGAAATACGTTTGCCTGTGATCAACCGCTTGCTCATGACTACCGCGCTGCTTTGCCTGTCCACCTTGGCCAGGAGCGCGGTGGTGATCAATGAAATCCACCACGATCCCGACGTCAAGACCGAGCTGGCCGAGTTCATCGAACTGCACAACACCGGCGACGAGCCGGTCGACCTCAGCGGCTGGGTGATCGAGGGCGCCATCGCGTTCACGATTCCGGACGGCAGCAAGCTCGACGGCGGCGCCTTCGTCGTCGTCGCGCACAACCCCGCGCAGTTCAAGGCCAAGTTCGGCGACTCGCCGCTTGGCCCGTGGCTGGGCAAGCTGGACAACGACGGCGAGCGAATCGAGTTGCGCGATGCCACCGGCCAACTCGTTGATCGAGTGCGCTACCGCCTGGGGTTCCCATGGCCCATCGTCGGCTCCCCCCCCGGTTACTCGATCGAGCTGATCCATCCCGACCTCGACAACAACGACGGCCACAACTGGAAGCCGTCCGTCCGCGGCGACGCCTCGACCAAGGCCAGCACACTCATCGCCAAGGGCAGCTCGTGGAAATACTTCAAGGGCAAACGAGAGGCCTCGAGCCCGCGCACCGCCTGGCGCGAGGCGGACTTCACCGAAAGCAGCTGGCTGACCGGGCGCACACCAATCGGCTACGGAGAGAACTTCATAGAGACGACGTTGAGTGACATGCGCAACGGCTACACATCAGTTTACTTCCGCAAAAAATTCACGATCAAGGACGCGAAGAAGATCGGCGCCCTGAAGCTGGCGCTGCAGTTCGACGACGGCTTCAACATGTGGATCAACGGCAGGCATGTCGCAGGCAACAATATGTCAACCAAGGAGCCGCGCTTCAGCACCAACGCCACCAGCTCGGCAATTGAGCAACACAACTTCGTCGAGTTCGACCTGCCGTCGCCGGGCGGCTATCTCGTCGAGGGCGAAAACATTTTGGCCATCCAGGCGCACAACGCGTCGAAAGGCGGCAGCAGCGACTTCTTCATCGACGTGGAATTGAAGGCGACCGTCGGCCCCGCCAATCGCGGCCCCACTCCCGGGGCGCGCAACTCGGTTTTTGCCACCGAGCCACTCCCTCGCTTGGCCAAGGTCGAACACAGGCCCAGGCAACCCAAGGGCGGAGAGTCGGTCGTGATCACCGCTGTGCCCGCCGTGAAAGACGACGATTCGCAGATTTACACAGAATATCAGGTCATAGAGCCAGGGAGCTACGTACACATCGACGACGCAGCGTACGGGAAAAACTGGGTTAATCTAGCAATGAACGACCTTGGCCAAGCGGGCGATGTCCGCGCCCGGGACGGCATATTCTCGGCGACGATTCCGAATTCAATTCAACAGCATCGACACCTCATCCGGTATCGCGTGTCGATCAAAACAGCGCTTGGCCAAGTGGCTACCGCCCCTTACCCCGGCGATCCCTCACCCAACTTTGCCTACTTCTGTTACGATGGCGTGCCAAGCTGGAGAGGTAAGGCCAAGCCCGGGGCAAAGGTGGTCGAATACGACAACCAGGCGCTCACCCGCGTGCCGGTGTACCATTTGATCTCGAAAAAGCCTGACGTTGAGAACTCGACATGGAATGAAAAATACGGCGGCGACAATTACAAGTGGAAGGGCACGCTCGTGTACGACGGCGAGGTTTACGACCATATCCGCTACCGCGCCAGGGGCGGCGTGTGGCGCTACGCGATGGGCAAGAACATGTGGAAGTTCGACTTTAACCGCGGTCACTCGTTCCAGGCACGCGACCACTACGGCCGTGAGTACGACACGCGCTGGGACAAGCTGAACTTCTCCGCCTGCATCCAGCAGGGCAACTTCCAGCACCGCGGCGAGCAGGGGATGTTCGAGGCGGTCGGCTTCAAGCTGTTCGAACTGGCCAGCGTCGAGGCGCCCAAGACGCACTGGGTGCATTTCCGGATCATCGACGAGGCGGCGGAGACCGGCGCAACGCAACATGACGGCGACTTCTGGGGCCTTTACCTCGTGCTCGAGCAAATGGATGGCCGATTCCTTGATGAGCACAGTTTGCCCGACGGTAACCTTTATAAGATGGAGGGCGGCACCGGCGAGTTGAACAACCAGGGCCCTATGGCCGTGACGAACAAGTCTGACCTCAACTCGTACCTGAGTCGGTACCAGGGCAACCCATCAGAAAGCTGGTGGCGGCAAAACATGGATCTGCCGCGCTACTACAGCTACCGCACGGTCGTCGAGGGCATCCACCATTACGACATTGGCTACGGCAAGAAT
Organism: uncultured Verrucomicrobiota bacterium; assembly: GCA_913030945.1. Classification (GTDB taxonomy): domain Bacteria; phylum Verrucomicrobiota; class Verrucomicrobiia; order Limisphaerales; family UBA1096; genus UBA1096. The sequence continues at coordinate 9,285 of CAJWEP010000006.1, read as the reverse complement.
TATTTCTACTACCTCAACCCGGAAACGCAGCAATGGTCCACGCTCCCGTGGGATCTCGACCTCACCTGGGCCGGCAACATGTACGGCAACGGCAACGATCCGTTCAAAGGCAAGGTGCTCGGCAAGTCGATCTTCAAGATCGAGTACGGCAATCGTGCCCGCGAAATTCTAGATCTGCTGTTCAACGATGACGAGGGCGACGAGTTGATCGACGAGCTCGCGGCGATCATCGACGAGCCAAACGGGCAGATGCCGTCGATCGTCGATGCTGATCGCGCGATGTGGGATCACCACCCGATCATGTCGTCCGGCAGGGTCAACTCCAGCAAGGCCGGCAAGGGGCGGTTTTACCAAAAGGCGGGCACGAAAGATTTCCCCGGCATGGTGAAAATCATGAAGAACTACATCCGCACCCGGCGCAATTTCATCCTCAATTCAGCCGCCCGCGACACGAAGCACCCGGATCAGCCGACGATCGAGTACAGCGGCGGCGGCGGCCATCCAGTCAACGGGCTGCGGTTTCGCAGCTCGGCGTTCTCCGACTCGAGCGGGAAGTTCGCCGGGATGAAGTGGCGCCTGGCCGAGGTCACCGCACCGGACGCTCCGCCGTATGACCCGTCCAGCCCGCGCCAATACGAGATCAACGCCAACTGGGAATCGGACGTGCTCAGCGAGTTCACCGAAGAGATCGCCCTGCCTTCCGGCTTGGCCAAGGTCAGCCACTGGTATCGCGCGCGCGTGCGGATGCTCGACGATACCAAGCGCTGGAGCCACTGGTCCGACCCGGTTGAATTCCGGGCAGGCGAGCCGGACACGCTCGAGAGCCTCAAGGATCACCTCGTGCTGAGCGAACTGATGTACAACGCTCCCGCCGGGCCGGACTTCGATTATCTCGAGTTGCACAATAGCAGCACCGACACGACGCTCGACCTCGGCGGCGTGGCGCTCTCCGGCGGCGTGAGGTTTATCGCGCCTACCGGTCTCACGCTGGCACCGGGACAGTATGCGCTCGTCATCGGGCATGACGACGAGGTGGCGTTCCGCGGGCATTACCGCCTGGCTGTTGAGGCGACTGTCCTTGGCACTTACACCGGCAATTTGGCCAACAACGGCGAGACGATCCAGGTGCGCTCGGCAACTGACGGCACAGTGCTGATCACGCTACATTACGACGACGAGGACAACTGGCCACAGGCAGCCGATGGCAATGGCCGGTCGCTTGTGCCTCTGGTGCTTGACCCTGCCGGTCAGGCGCTTGGTGCGCTGGACAGCCCCGGCAACTGGCAGCCAAGCGCGGCGGACGGGGGCTCACCAGGCCAGAAGGATTCGCCGGCTCCTGCTGACGACGACCAGGATGGCCTGCCGGACGATTGGGAACTCGCGCACGGCCTGAACCCGGAAGCCAATGACGCGGCGCTTGATTTCGACAGCGACGGCGCGAACAACGCCCACGAGTTTCTCGCCGGCACAAACCCCGGCGACGCAACCAGCCGGCTGTCGCTTGGCCTGTCGCTTGGCCAAGCGGGCGGGTTGATGGTGGAGTTCACCATGCGGCCCGGCCGCCAATACTTTTTGGAAACAGCCGCTGCCGTCGATGGCGAGTGGTTATCGATGCCCGACAACGTGTATCAACCCGCGCCCGGGGCCGTCAGTGAAACGATTCAGGTGCCACAATCGGGGCCGGAAACCGGCAAAAATCGGTTTTTCCGGCTGAGAGTTAAGCGTTTGGCGGAATAGAGTTTTGCCGCTATGTTCCCCGGCCGTCCGGGAAGGGCGGGTGTAACAAATCGGCCGATTTGGCCGTAGAAAACTGCGTTAGCGTTAATGGACATACAAGTAGCAGTGCTGTGCGATGCAGCCACGGATCACAAGGGCAAGCTGAACCTGCTGGGCACGTTCAACTCGGTCTACACGCGGGAGCTTCCGGCCAACTACCCGCAATGCTCAATCGTGCTGCGCGTGGTGTTCAAGCGCGTGGAGGAGGGCTCGCACAAGCTGCGGATCAACTTCGTCGACGAGGACGGCAAGTTCGTGATGCCAAGCATCGAGCTGCCGTTCGAGGTCAACGTGCCGGGAGAGGACAGTTTTTTGTATCGGAATTTCATCCTGAACATCCAGCGGCTGAAATTCGAGAAGTTTGGCCAGCACGCCGTGGATATCGCGATAGATGGACGGCAGGAAGCCAGCATCCCGCTGGAGGTGAAACAGCTTCCCGGGCAGAAGCCCGACGACGCCACGGAAAACGACGACGAATCGTAATGATGAGATTACGGATCAGGTTTACCTAGTCAAAGAACGCGATAACCCGCGCTTGGCCAAGCGATGTCGCGGCAAAACAGATTTGAGCAACATGAAGAGACACTATGCGAAACTGGCACTGGTACTGGCAACATTGGCGGTGCCGCGACTGGCCAACGGCATCGACCTCGTCAAGGAGGGCGTCATCTTCAAGTATCACAAGGGCACCAAGGAGGCATCCTCTCCCCGCACGGCATGGACCCAGTTGAATTTCTCCGACTCGACCTGGTCGCGGGGCCAGCAGCCGTTCTACAGCAACGAGACAGTCGATGGCGGTACGGAACTGTCCGACATGAAGAGCGGCTACTCAACCGTCTACCTTCGGGTGAAGTTCCGGGTGGACGATCCCGCGGTCTTAAGCACCGGAACGCTCGAGATCAAGGCGGACGATGGTTACGTGGCATGGCTCAACGGCGTGGAAGTCGCCAACCTCAACAAACCCACAACAACACTCCGCTACAGCTCCAAGTCAACAAAATCTAACAGCGAGCCGATCAAGTGGCACAAGACCACCCTTCACAACTTCCCCGCCACCTCAGAGAAGGGTTGGAATGTCCTGTGCATTATGCTCCTTAACTCCAGCAAGGCCAACTGGGATGCCTATCTTGACGTCCGGTTGTCGGCCAAGGAGCGTGAGTTCGTGCCACCCGAGATCGTTTCCATCTCCCCCAAGCCGGGCGAGTTGACCGAGTTGAACACCATCGCCGTTACCTTCAGCGAACCGATGTCCGGGGTGGATGCCAGCGACCTGATGATCAACGATTACCCTGCAACCCAGTTGAAGGAGAACGGAAACACATTCACGTTTCAGTTCGACCACCCCGCCGCTGGGAAAACTGATGTCTGGTGGGCGCCGGGCCATGGCATTGGCGACCAAGCCTCCCCGCCAAACGCATTTGACCCGGAGGGAGGCACCGGAACCCATCAACCCATCTGGAGCTACGACCTGCTCGATCTGATCCCACCCAGCCTTGCCAGTCGGATGCCGGGCAATGGCAAGGTCCGCCAATTCAGCCAGGCGGAGATCTGGTTCAACGAGCCGGTTCAGGGCATCAACGCAGCCGACCTCATGGCCAACGGCATCTCGGCCATGGCCGTCGACGGGTTCGGTGCCGGGCCGTATGTGTTTGAGTTCGACAACGTCGCGCTTGGCCAAGTGGAACTGAGCTGGGCGGATGACCACAGCATCACCGACTTCAACAAGACGCCCAACGCGTTCGAAGGCCCAGCCTGGTCGGTCCAGGTTGATCCGGCCCACACCCCCGGCAACGTGGTGATCAGTGAGTTCAGCGCGGCTGCCACCAAGGCTTACAAGCGGGTGGATGGCGACTGGATCGAGTTGCACAACCGCGGCGTTGCCGAGGTGAACCTCGAGGGATGGTCATTGACCGATGACGGGAAAAACCTGGCCAAGTGGCTGCTGCCTGACACCACGCTGGGCGCCGGCAAGCGCATGGTGGTTTTTGCCACCGGCGAAGACACCAAGAGCACCAGTTTATCCAGGCCGTCACACACGAATTTCAAGCTCAACCCCAACGGAGAGTACCTCGCGCTATGCAGCCCGGAGGCGCCGCGGCGCGCCGTGGCGGAGATTCGGTTTCCGGAGCAGGCTGCCGGCGTCAGCTACGGTCTCAACAAAAACGACAAATGGGTCTATTTTTCGAAGCCGACGCCGGGCGCGGCCAACGGCACCGCCACTGTCTCGAGCCGCGTGAATCCAGTGCATTTCAGTTTGCCACGCGGGTTTTACGAGCGGAAGGCGGTTTACCTCACCCTATCGACTGACACACCTGATACAAAAATCCGATACACGACCAACGGCGACACCCCGGCCTGCTGCGGCAACGGAAAGTATGAGACCGTTGGCAAGGTTTACTCAGGCCCGATCCGGATCGCCAAAACGAGCATCGTTCGGGCTGTGGCCTACAAGGGGGGCATGCTGCCCTCGAAGGTTCGCACACACACCTACTTTTACGGGCTGCCGAGTCCGCGGCGGAGGCTCCCCGCCCTGTCGCTGGTGACCGACGACCGGCATCTCTGGGGCTCGAAGGGCATTCAGAAACAGCCCAACGCCACCTATCACGGCATCGCCTGGGAGAGGCCGATTTCGGCGGAATTGATCCGTCCCGATGACAACGGCGGCTTCGCGGTGGACTGCGGCATCCGAATCCAGGGCGGCGGCTACGTGCGTCCACGCTACAATCCTAACGGTGGTTTACCATTTAGCAAATACTCGTTCAGGCTGTATTTCCGGGGCGACTACGGGGCGGGGCGACTGGAGTACCCGTTGTTCGGCGACATCCCGGTGCAGTCGTTCGACCGCATTGTGCTGCGGGCCGGCATGAACGATCACACCAACCCGTTCGTCAAGGACGAGTGGGCGCGACGACTCTGCTCGAACGTCGGCCAGGTGTGCCCCCGTGGCACGTTCGTGAACCTGTTCATCAACGGCCAATACAAGGGCTACTACAACCCGTGTGAGCGCATCGACACGAAGTTTCTCGCGGACTGGTACCAGACGGATGAAGAGTACGACTTGATCGCGCAGTTCAACGAGGTGCGCGCCGGCACTGTCACCAGTTGGCGCAAGATGCTCAACTACGTCAACCGATACGACATGAACGACCCGGAATATTTCCAGGTGCTCGAGAAACAGTTGGACATGCCGGCGATGGCCGACTACCTCCTGCCGTTGATTTACGCCGCCAACGACGATTGGCCGCACAACAACTGGCGTGCCGCACGCCACAAGCCGGACAGCCTGTTCCGCTTCATCAACTGGGATGCCGAGTGGACCTTCAGCAAAAACACCAACCACAACACCATCAAGAATCAGCTCTCGAGCACCAGCCCCCCCTGGGGCAACGCGGACATCGCCAAGCTCTTCAACGGACTGAAGGTCAGTTCCGAGTACCAGATGATTTTTGCGGACCGGGTACACAAACATTTCTACAACGGCGGCGGACTGACCGACACGGAGATCAGGCGCGTCTTCGATGAGCTGTATGACAGTGTGAAGGGCACGATCCCTGTCAGCAAAAGCTGGGGAACCAACTGGATCCGGAGGCGGCGCACGCCCGTATTGCAGCACCTGAAGGAGGCTAATCTGGCCGCCTCCGATTACGCGCCCAAGTTTAACCAATTCGGTGGCACGGTGCCCGCCGGGTTCAAACTCAAACTGACCACCTCCCGCGGCGATGTCTACTACACAACCGACGGATCCGACCCGCGTGTCCGTTTCGCCGGCTCGGTCACGGCCTCGGCTAAAAAGTACGACTCAGCAAAAGGGGTCATCCTTAACGACGGCACGCACGTCAAGGCGCGCACAATGACTGCCGGCACGTGGAGCGCGCTGACGGAGGCCACGTTCATGGCGGGTGACGGAAGTCCCCCAATCCGCTTCAGTGAGATCATGTACAATCCGCAGGGCGGCGATGCGTTCGAGTTCCTTGAACTCCAAAACATCGGTGACACTGAAGTGGACTTGTCCAGCTTCTCGTTTGACGGCATCACCTTTCGGTTTGCGGAAGATAGCGCACCACTGGATGCTGGGATGTATCTACTGCTCGTCAACGACGCTAATGTGGAGGCGTTCCGCGCGCGCTACCCTGGCGTACGGGTTGGGGGCCTGTACGAGGGGAACCTCTCGAACAAGGGCGAACGCCTGGCTTTGATCGATCGCAACGGCGAGACCGTATTGTCGGTGGACTACGACGATGGTGGCACTTGGCCAAGTGAGCCCGACGGCGACGGCCATTCGCTCGTGTTGAGCAACCCGGAGGGCGATCCCGACTCGCCGGCCAACTGGCGCGCCAGCCTGGCCAAAGGCGGCACCCCCGGCCGGCCAAGCCCAAGCGGCCCGCAGCCGTTGGTCATCCTCAATGAGGTGCTCGCCGAGAATGTCGCCTCAGTGCAGAACGGCGCCACCTTCCCCGACTACGTGGAACTAAAAAACGTCGCCGGAACCAGCGTGTACCTGCAAAACTGGAGCCTAAGCGACAATCCGGCCAAGCCACGAGAGTTCAACTTCCCGGCCGGCACCGTGATCCCGTCCAACGGCTATCTCGTGGTGTGGCTGGATGACGCCGCAGAGGCGCCCGGGCTGCACGCCGGCTTTGCACTGGACAACGACGGCGACACCATCGCGCTGTTCAATCCGGAAGGAGAACGCATCGATGTGCTGGGCTTCGGGTTGCAGGTGGCTGACCACTCGATCGGGCGCGGCAGTAACGGCGCCGACTGGTCACTCAACCAGCCCACCCCCGGCAAGGCGAACAAGGCCACGCCGGTCGCCGACCTGAAAAAACTCAAGCTCAACGAGTTCGTTGCCGCCGCGCCGCCGGGGGGAGACGACTGGGTCGAGCTTTACAACACGGACAGCCGGCCGGCGGCGCTGTTTGGGCTGGCATGGGAGGCCGGCTTGGCCAAGTTCACCTATCGCAACCACTCCTACATTGCACCGGGCGGCTACGCGGTGTTCAGCGCCGACGAGCGGCCGGGCGTGCGGCACCTCGACTTCCGCCTTCCGGCCGCCGGCGGCACCCTCCTGCTGCGTGACCCGGACGGGGCCGAACTTGACGACCTGAGCTACCGCACGCAGAAGGACGGCGAGTCGCGCGGCCGCTACCCGAACGGCACCGGCTCGTGGACGACCTTCACCACCACCATCAGCCCGGGCCAGGCCAATTACCTGCCCAAGACCGACGGGTTGCAGCTCAGTGAGATTCTCGCGATCAACGACACGGCCGTCATCGATCCGCTGGGCCGGACCAGCGACTGGGTTGAAATCTGGAACAACTCAACGAAACCGACCGACCTCACCGGCATGAGTTTGAGTATCGACCAAGTCGAGCCGGGACAGTGGAGCTTCCCCGAGGGTATCAAGCTCAATGCCAAGGGCCGACTGGTCGTTTGGTGCAATGGCTCCCGCGACCCCGAGCTTGGCCCGTCCAACTATTTGAATACCGGCCGCTCGCTCAACGGCGCGCACGGCACGGTGTACCTGTTTAACGCAAGCGAACAGATCATCGACCGGCTAAACTACGGCTTCCAGGTGCCGAATCTCCCCATCGGTCGCGACAAAAACGGCGACTGGGCGCTGCTCAGCGCGACCACCCCCGGCAGGGAGAACAAGCTGCCCGCGTTGCTCGCCGCCTCCAGCAACCTGGTCATCAACGAGTGGATGGCCAACAGCCGGAACGGCGACTGGATCGAGCTGCATAATCCGCTGTCGCTGCCGGCCAAGCTGGATGGGATGTACCTGACCGACGATCTGAGCTCGATCGGCCGCACCAAGTTTGAGATTCCGGAGCTGAACTTCATCGCCGCGGGAGGATTCGTCAAGTGGATCGCCGACGGCGACCTGGCCAAGGGCGGCGACCACGTGAACTTTAGCCTCTCCAGCCTCGGCGAGCCGATCTCCCTTTACAGCCGGACCAAGTCGCTGGTGGACAAACGGGAGATTTCAACAACCACCCTCGGCGTATCGGAGGGACGGCTGCCGGACGGCGCCTCGCGCATCACGATGTTTCCCGACACGCCCACTCCCGGCAAATCCAACTATCTGCCGGTGAAGGACGTGGTCATCAACGAGGTACTCACCCACACCGACCCGCCGTTCGAGGACGCTATCGAGCTGCTCAGCCTCTCCGACGAGCCGGTTGACATTGGCCACTGGTGGCTCAGCAACTCAGAATCGAACCTGAAAAAATTCCAGATCCCGTCCGAGACCATGCTGCCGGCACGCGGATTGGCAACCATTTACGAGGGGCAGTTCAACCCGGCGCCGGGAGCGGAACACAGCTTTGCGCTCAACTCCGCCCACGGGGACAGGCTGATCCTCTCCGAAGCCAACTCCGCCGGCAAATTGAGCGGCTACCGCGTTATCGTCGAGTTTGGCGCGGCGGAAAACGGGGTGTCCCTTGGCCGGGTGAAGACCAGTATCGGGGATCAGTTCACCGCCCTGGCCAAGCCGACGTTTGGGGTGAACAGCCCCTCCTCCGTGGCGGCCTTCCGGAAGGGCAACGGCGCGGCCAACGCCTCGGTGAAGGTCGGCCCGGTGGTGATCCACGAGATCATGTACCACCCTGCCCCGCTACCGCTCGGCGCCGGCACACCGGACGACGAGTTCATCGAGCTGCGCAACATCACCCACACGACCGTGCCGCTGTACGACCCGCTGCACCCGGGGAACACATGGCGCATTGATGGCGGCGCAGCATTCGAATTCCCGAACGACTTCAAGTTGCCGCCGGGCGGTTACGTGGTTTTGATCGAGTTCAACCCGGCGACGAATCCCGACAAAGCCGCGAGCTTGGCCAAGCGTCACGGCATCCCGGAAGACGTGCCGATCCTTGGCCCGTTGCGCGGGCAACTGGCCAACGGCGGCGACACGGTGAGCCTGTACAAGCCGGACCCGCCGCAGGGCCTGCAGCATGACGACGCCGGTTTCGTGCCGTACATTCTCGTGGACCAAGTCACCTTCAGCGACACCGTGCCTTGGCCAGGCGATGCCGACGGCCTGGGCGCCTCGCTGCAGCGCACGTCGGGCACGGCTTTCGCCAACGACCCGGTTAACTGGAAGGCCGCCGCGCCGAATCCCGGCCGCGCCAACCGCCCGACCGCTCTTGACGACACCGACCTCGACGGCATGCCGGACGAGTGGGAGACCGCCTTTGGCCTTGATCCGGTCAACAACGCCGACGCGGCGTCGGACGCCGACGGCGACGGCTTGGCCAACCTCGGCGAATACCTCGCCGGCACCGATCCTGGCGACGCAGCCAGTGCGTTGCGCCTGACTGCTGAAGGCCTGGCCAACGGCACATTGCGCCTGGTTTTCGAGGCGTTGCCGGGCCGGTTGTTCGAGATCCAGTCGACCCCGGCGCTTGGCCAAGCGGTGTGGAAATCGATTCTGGAGGTCGATGTGAAGACCGGCGGCCCGCAGCAGGTCGAGGTTGACCTTCCGGACGGTGAGGCCCAGTTTTTCCG
>CAJWEP010000005.1 GCA_913030945.1 uncultured Verrucomicrobiota bacterium | reverse complement strand
GGTTAGGATCCCTGCTTACGCTAGTCTTTGGAAAATCCTTAGGCACCTCAAAAACCGGTGAAGAAACCATCGACACACGTACAGGGTTATATTCAAAACTCATCCGTTGGGCCTTGGCCAGCCCCACTACAATGATCGTTTTGACGGCATCCTGTTTTGCCTTGACCTACTGGGTGGGCAGGCAACTCGAAACAGAACTGCTACCGGAAGTGCATCAAAGTGAGTTTACCTTTGAAGTTGCCCTGCCGGTTGGCACACCCCTTGATCAAACAGTCTCAATCCTGGACGGCATCGAACAAGACATCCTCAAAGACAAGGAAATTAAGTCAAAGATTGAAGCCATTGAAAAAGCGAAAGAGGACTTATCCAGCACCGCTTCAAAAACAGAGAAAGAGGCACGTTTGAAGCTGGAGAAATTGCTGTCAGAGTTCTCCACAATAACCCAAGAAATGCGGCTTAATATGCCAAGCCAAGAGGAGGTTATTCAGTCACTGACATCAGTCGACACCGAACTTTTTTTCAGCGAAAAGTTTACCAAGAAGGCTTGGGAGAGAATAAGTGATCTGGGCAAAATTGATACGCTATTGGTGATGTACGGCTTTGACACCACCAACATGAAACGATCCGATGAAGGCGAACACTCGACCCGGTTCAAGGTACTGCTCAAGCCTTCGCAGAACCCCAAACAAACCGAGGAAGTAGTCATCGACAGGCTACGTTTAATGTTCCAGGAGGTTCCAGATATCACCACACGTGTAACACGCCCGGTTTTGTTTAGCTCGAAGAAACCAGTGGTTGTTCAGATAAACGGTGAGGAACTGCCCGAGTTAAAACGATATTCCGACGAAGCCACCGCCCTACTTTCAAAGGAGTTGGACTTGGCTGATGTGGAACCGACCCTCCGCAGCGGCGCACCGGAAGTGCAAATCACCTACGACCGTCAGCAGATCATCCGCCACGGATTGAACCTCAACACGGTGGCAAACCAGGTTCGCGACATGGTCAAGGGCTCGGAAGCCACCAGGTTCAACCGCCGCGACCGCCGCGTGCCGATTGTGGTGCGCTTGGCCGAAAAAGATCGAGAGCAGGTGGCCGACGTTGGTAAACTGACCATCAATCCGGGCGGCGACACACCAATACCGCTGAACTCAATAGCAAAACTTACAGTCGGCGAGGGGCCGAGTGAGATTCGCCGGATCGACGGTAAGCGCGTTGCCTTGGTGCAGGCAAATATTGGCGACAGATCACTTGGATCGGCGGTTGAAACGGCAGACCGAATCCTAGGCCAAGAGATTGATTGGCCTGGATACATGGACTTCTTTATTACCGGACAAAACAAAGAATGGGAGCGCAGCCGCTCAAGCCTGTACCTCGCGCTTGGCTTGAGCCTTTTTCTCGTCTACGTGATCATGGCATCGCAGTTCGAATCGATGGTGCAACCGCTCATTATCATGTTCACCATACCGATGGCCTTCGTCGGCACCGTGCTTGGCCTGAAGATACTTGGCATCAACCTTTCGGTGGTGGTGTTTCTCGGGATGATCATGCTTGCCGGCATCGTGGTAAACAATGCCATCGTCCTGGTGGATTATGCCAACACATTACGCAGTCGGGGCTTGGCCTTAAAGGAAGCGATCGTACAGGCCGGCTGCATTAGACTTCGACCCATTTTAATGACAACGGCCACCACCGTACTTGGCCTTTTGCCGATGGCGATTGGCCTCGGAGATGGCGCAGAAATCCGCACACCAATGGCGGTCGCAGTAATCTGCGGACTTTTGACATCAACCTTCCTGACGTTACTGGTCATCCCAACCATCTATTACCTGTTCGGCCTCGCAGGTGAACGTCTATTTAAAGTCAAAGAGGAATAGCCATGGAAACAAACGACTTGGCGGCCAAAATTACTCGGTTGTCTCTCAGCCGAAAGGTTACTGTGCTCGTTTTGTTCCTGACCATCCTCGCAATTGGACTTATTGCGACCAATCGCCTCCCTCTTGAAATGGAACCCAAAGGTGCGGAGGGCCACGGAATCTACGTAAGAACATCGTGGAGATCCGGAGTTCCCCTGGAATCCATGGAAAAAATCGGTATTCCCATGGAAGAGGAGCTTAGCACCGTTCGAGGCCTGGACTCAATGTATACGCGCTGCAGCACAGGTTCTGCCTCGGTGGATTTAAGATTCAAGCAGGGAACCGACATGGATGTAGCCTATCGTGAAGTGCGGGATCGCATGGAACGAGCCAGGGTGCGCTTCCCAAAGGGAACAGAAAAACCACGACTCTACAAACGCGACTCAGAACCGGAGCCAATTGTCAGGATGACGATCGGCTCTAAACAGCACGTGCCTGATTATAATTTGATTAACAAAAATGTTATTGCCCCGCTTATGCGGATTGACGGGGTTGCAGATGTGGAGTTTCACATTGAGGAAAAGGAAATAATGATTGAAGTTGATAAAGACCGCGCAGAAGCCTACGGCCTTAATCTGGAAAACCTATCAAGGCGCTTGCGAGGGGACAATTTCACGTTGGCTAGTGGAACGGTAATTGACGGAGGCAAAAAATATGTTCTCAAGTCTACCAGTTCATTTCATACCTTTGACGAAATAAAAAATGCACCTATAAACGAAAATGTGTCCCTCAAGGACATCGCAGAAATAAAATACGAACCTGATATGGACGACCGATTTTTCCGGTATAACGGAAATGAGTCCTATGGCATTCACGTGAATAAGGAAAGTGAAGCAAACACCGTGGAGGTAAGCCGGAGGGTCATGCAACAGGTTGAAAAAATCAACAACAACCCGGCATTGAGCGGATATAAACTTCGTGTTTACCGCAATCAGGGCAATGATATACACAAACGATTAAATCACCTTGTTAATAACGGCTTGTACGGCGCCTTTCTTGCCGCAGTTGTCTTGTTCTTTTTCCTGCGTCGTTTTCGAATGACGCTGATTATTGCAATGGCAATCCCCCTTTGTTTGTTGATTTCATTAACCTCCATGTACTTCGCGGACCATAGCCTGAATGCCCTTAACATGGTGGGTTTGATGATTTGCATTGGGCTGCTTGTGGATAATTCAGTGGTGGTTGCAGAAAACATTCAACGCCAATTCAACAACGGCATGTCCAGACGCGATGCCTGTATTAAGGGAGTCAATGAGATTGGTTTGGCAATAACCACTGCAACCCTGACAACCATGATTGTTTTTGTCCCCATGCTATTTATTGATGGAGGCATGCGTTTCGCGCTTTCCGGCTTGGCTCTGCCTGTCATGTCTGCGCTCCTTGCCTCCCTGGTCGTCGCCTTGGTTTTTATTCCACTCTGCGTCCATCTAACCTTGTCCTACTCAGCAATGGGTAAAACCAGATTCTTCACTGCGGTGACTGAGTTTATCTGCACACCCCTTGCCAGAATATACAGTGTGAGTTTCGAGAAGTTCAACCTTTGGTACAACAGCGCACTAGGCTACTACCTTAACCGAAGACTCGACCTCGTTGTCATCGTAATCGTATTATTTATAATCTCCTACAGCTTTGGATATAAAAATATAGAGTTTTCGGATGACATGAATAACCAGAGGAATGAATTCGAGATCAACATTGACTTTCCGGACCGATATACAACCGAAGAGCGTAGCGCATATATAAAGCGGATCGAAAAATACGTTGAAGAAAGGAAGGAAGAACTAGGGATAAAATCATACGAAGCTCATTTCTCACCGTGGTATGCAGAGTTCGAGGGGCATTTTTCTTATGACCGTGTCAGTAAATTTTCAACTGAAGAAGCCGCAGAGGAGGTTTATAAGAACTTCCCTGAAGTACCTGGGGTGAGAATCCACTACAGAGGCATGAATGGAGGAGAGGAGCGAAATAACCATAAATCTAGGCAATACGTCCGATTAATTGGTGATGATCCTACATTGCTTCAGACCGTTGCCGAAAGCCTAAGGCCGCAGTTTGAAAAGCTGCCGGGTGTGCTTTCCTTGGAAAATAAAGACGACGATGAGGGGCCAAATGAAATGGCACTGATCATCAACCGAGATCGCGCCAACTCCATTGGTGTTAATCCCTCAGTCGTGGCTGGGACAATAAGCACCGCAGTGCGCGGCAGCGATCTTCCAAGATTTAATAGTAAGGGACGTCAAATTCCGGTTCGCTTGAGGCTCGGCGAGGAGGACCGTGCCAAACTGGATGATTTGAACAACATGCTCATCCCCACCGAAGATGGCCGATTTACTTCTATCGGGACAATAACCAAACCTACAATGTTAAAGAGTGAAGATTATATAAAGCGAACAAACAGGAAGCTCAGTTACACCTTTGGAATGAAACTCAAACAGGGTGAGGAAAAAACCGCTAAGGCCAACATAAACAATGCAACGCAAAACATTGATTTACCTGAAGGCGTTTCATTCGGTGAAATCAGGAAATCCTTTGATGACAAGGACCAGGAAAACGGAGAATTCGTTGTTTATATCGCGATTCTCTTTATCTACATGCTCATTGCTTTTCTTTTTGAAAGCATGCTCCTGCCTCTATCCATTATTTTAACAATCCCATTGGCAGCCATGGGTTCAATATGGATTCATTACCTTACCCAAACAAGCATGGACAGAATGGGGCTGGTCGGCGCCATACTACTTGTCGGCATTGTGGTAAATAATGGAATCGTTCTAGTGAACTATGCCAACCAGTTACGGCAATCCGGCATGGAAAGAACAGCTGCCATGTTGGAGGCATCACGAGTTCGTTTTAGGCCTGTGTTTATGACCGCCATGACCACGATCTGTGGGATGATTCCACTGACCTTTAGTTCATCCAATGAAATGGGCGTAAATTATCAAAGCTTTGGATACACGCTCATTGGTGGAATGACATGTGCCACCCTCTTCACGCTTCTGGCGGTGCCCGTCTTTTACACGCTGATTGACGATGCCCAAATCGCCTTGCGCAACACTTTGGCTACCGTCTTCGACCACGGAACCACTCAAAAACTAGCAAGTAAATAACTGCCTTTAAAACTAAGATTTAACGACTAAACATTCTTTATGGTAAATTGCGCAACTGCAACAATAGGTGCAACGTGATTTAGCCCTCAGAAATCAACCTCTGACTAAATGGAAACGCACGAACTTACGACTCGAATAACCCGACTGTCCCTCAGTCGGAGGGTCACTGTGTTTGTCCTGTTCCTAAGCATTCTTGCGGTCGGTCTCATCGCCACCAGCCGCCTCCCTGTTGAAATGTACCCCAAGGGACAGGAAGGCCATTCGATGGAAATCCGCACCGGCTGGAGTTCGGGTGTTGCACAGGAGTCGATGGAAAAACTGGGCCTCCCGATGGAGGAAGAACTAAGCACTGTTCGAGGTATCGACTCCATGGACACCACCTGCTCACAAACCTCCGCACGTGTGAATTTGAGATTCAAGAGGGGCACCGACATGGATGTGGCCTACCGTGAAGTGCGTGATCGAATGGAGAGAGCTTCACTTAGATTCCCTGAAGGAACTAATCCTTACAGGATTAGCAAACGTGGAGGAGGGACCAGCACCACAGTGGGCAGAATGGTCATCGGTTACGATGCCGATGCTGACCACTATGCTGTAATTGAACGGCATATCATAAAACCACTTCAGCGTATCGATGGTGTAGCCGATGTGGATATCGGCATACGCCAGAAGGAGATTCAAATTGAGGTCGACAAAGACCGAGCCGAGGCTTATGGGCTGAGCATCCACCGTCTCTCCCGCAGGTTGCGGGGGGATAACTTCACCATGTCCAGCGGCAGCGTTCGGGATGGAGGCAAGAAATATCTCCTTAAATCATCAAGCACATTCCATACAATGGATGAGCTGAGGAATATACCAATAAACGAGACGGTTGAACTCAAGGACATTGCCACTTTAAAGTACGAGGTTGAGGATCCACACCACCACACCGAACGATGGAACGGTAAAGCGTCAGCAACTGTTTCAATCAGAAAAGAGAGTGAGGCCAATACAGTGGATGTAAGCGCTATGGTTGCCGCAACGGTACAAAAGATGAACAACAATCCGGCATTATCAAATTACCAGATCAAGCTCTATCGTAACTACGGCGATATCATCAAAGGCCGACTCAAGACACTTCGCAACAACGGGATGTTAGGCGCAATATTCGCCGCATTGGTTCTCTTTTTTTTCCTCCGCCAATTTCGGATGACGGCGATTATCGCCCTAGCCATACCTCTATGTTTACTCATTTCAATGATGATGATGTTTTTTGCCGGTGAAAGCCTTAACACAACAACCATTCTCGGCTTGGTGATCTGTGTTGGTCTACTTGTAGATAACTCAGTTGTTGTCGCTGAAAATATTTATCGTCATCACCAAAATGGAATGTCCAGGAGTGATGCCTGCATCAGAGGCGTTGGCGAAATCAGCCTTGCGGTAACAACAGCCACACTGACTACCATCATCGTTTTTCTCCCTTCCCTGCTGATTGATGGCGAAATGCGGTTCATGCTTTATCGCCTCGCATTGCCGGTGGTTTCAGCATTGCTCGCCTCGCTTGGCACCGCGATTATATTTATTCCTATCTGCGTCTATATCACCCTTCCATCAAGGCCCAAGCAACAAGACATCAGGCCCGACCATTCCATCAAGACATTACTATTTAATGTTTACCAAATGACATTCACCAGATTTAACCTTTGGTATAACAGAACGCTTGGCTACTTTTTAAGGCGCCGGCTTGATTTGGCCTTTATCTTGATTGTTCTATTGTCCTCTACTTATTTTTACGCCTTCAAAGAAGTAGACTTTTCAGGCCGTCGAGATGAACAAATCGAAGAGTTTAATATGTCCTTTCGATTTCCTGATCAATTTACACTCGAAGAACGGGACAGCTATTTTGAGACGATCGAAAATATTGTTGAAACCAACAAGGTTGAATATGGAATTAGCAGCTACTCAATTCGCTACTCGAAGCACTCCGGATCATTCGAGGGAAATTTTGGAGAAACGAGAAACAGCCAAACCCCACGGGAGGAAGTTGCGGAACAATTATATAACATATTCCCTGAGATTCCCGGCCTGCGAGTCTACTACAGCGGACAGGATCGAGGCGAGGTGCGAAACGACAAAAAATCAGAGCAATTTGTCCGCTTGGTTGGCGATGACCCTCAACTGCTTGAATCCGTCGCGGAAAATCTTAAACCAACCTTCGAAGCACTGCCCGGCGTAATTTCGTTGATGGACAGAGATTCCGACGAAGCACCAAATGAGATGGCCTTGATCGTAGATCGGGATCTCGCCAGCTCTATCGGCATCAATCCCGACTCGATCGCCGGGGTGGTCAGCAGCGCCATTCGTGGAAGTTCACTGCCCAAGTTTAATGGGAAAGGAAGGCAAATTCCTGTCCGCATGCGATTTAGTGAAGAAGATCGCGCTGAACTGGACGATTTAAACAACTTTCTCGTTCGAGCCGATGACGGACGTTATAGCTCGATAGGATCGATCACCACGCCGGCCATGCTTAAGAGCGAAACATACATTCGTCGACACGATAAAAAAGTGAGCACCTACATCGGAATGAAACTCAAGAGCGGCGAGGAAAAAGAAGCCCGTCGAGCCATTTACAACGCTCAGAAAAACATCGACCTGCCTGAGGGTGTTTCTTTCCGTGAAATCAAACTCACTTTTGATGATGACGAGGTGGACACCAGTCTGATTGCCCTTGGACTTTCAATTGTCTTTATTTATATGCTCATTGCATTTCTGTTCGAAAGCATCCTGATGCCGTTATCAATAGTGCTCACGATCCCTTTGGCGGCTATTGGCGCGGTATGGATTCATTACGGCATCCCCGGGTTTCGATCGTACACCGGAACCACCATGGATCAGATGGGAATCGTTGGTGCAATTCTTCTTTTGGGCATTGTAGTTAATAATGGAATCGTTCTCATTGACTATGTCAACCGTCTTCGCAAAACCGGCATGGAGCGTACGGAGGCCTTGCTACTCGCAACAAAGCATCGTTTTCGGCCTATCATCATGACTGCCTTGACGACCATCTTTGGGATGATCCCACTGACATTGGCTTCTGAGAGCGAAATGGGGATGAGTTTTAAGAGTTTCGGTTTCATGCTGATTGGTGGAATGACCTCCGCAACCCTCTTTACTCTTCTGGCTGTTCCCGTTTTTTACACCCTGATCGATGATGCTCAAAAGGCATTGCGAAATATCTTAGCGACTGTTTTTGATGGTTCGCCTAAGGCAACACCTGCCAATTAACTTTCACCAGTTGGCCAAGTGTTAAAATAAATGGAATCCAACAAACTAGCGACCCAGATTACCCGATTGTCCCTCAATCGAAGGGTTACTATGTTTGTTCTATTTCTTACAATTATCATCGTCGGCCTGATTGCCACGAACAGACTCAAGCTGGAACTCTTTCCCAAAGGGTTTGAGGGGAGTTCACTTTCGGTGCGTGTGCCGTGGAATGCCGCTGTACCCCAGGAGGTGATGGAGAAACTCGCGTTGCCGCTTGAGGAAGAATTAAGCACGGTCCGAGGCTTGGACTCAATAAGTTCCTCATGCACCTCAGGAGGCGCATATGTTAACCTGGGCTTCAAACAGGGAACAGACATGGACATCGCCTACCGCGAAGTGCGGGATCGTTTGGAACGTGCCAAGCTACGGTTTCCTGACGATGTCGAGCATGCATATGTCCAAAAAATGGATATGTCGGGCATTCCGGTTTGCATGATTGGCGTTGCCTATGAGACCGACGGCGATCTTTACGACTTAGTCAACAAGCATATCATCATGCCGCTCTCACGTATCGATGGCGTAGCTAATATCGATACGAAAGGTCTGAAAGAGAAGGAGATCATTATAGAGGTAGACAAGGACCGCACTGAGGCATACGGCCTGAACATCTATCAACTTTCTCGCCAAATGCAGGGTGATAACTTCTCCCTGGCCAGCGGTAATGTCCGGAATGGAGGCAAAAAATTCCTCTTAAAATCCTCCAACAGATTTCAGACAATGGATGAGCTTCAAAATCTACCGATCAGCACCAATGTAATCCTGAAGGATATTGCCGTTCTGAAGTATGAACCGGAGGAAAGGCGCTTCAAAGCAAGGGTAAACGGGAAGAATGCAATGATGGTCACGGTGGTCAAGGAAAGCGAAGCCAACACGATTGAAGTTTGCGATCGAATCGTAGCCGAAGTGGAGAGAATTAAAAAAAATCCGGCGCTCAACGGCTTCGATCTGGAGATTCACATGAACCAGGGTGGGATTGTGACGGAACAACTCAACACCTTGTTTAATAACGGAGGTATCGGTGCTTTTTTTGCAGCCCTTGTTCTCTATTTCTTTTTGCGACGCACCAGGATAACTCTGATTATAGCTGGAGCCATCCCGCTGTGCCTATTCATCGCCATCGCCACAATGTACTTCGCCGGCGAGAGCCTGAACCTGCTAACCATCCTGGGCCTGGTACTGTGCGTCGGACTGCTGGTGGACAACTCCGTGGTAGTCGCTGAGAATATCCAACGACATTTTCAAAGCGGCATGCGACGGAGCGAAGCCTGCATCAAGGGCGTCCAGGAAATTGGCCTTGCCATTACCACATCCACCTTCACGACCGTTATTGTATTTCTACCAGCATTACTCGTGGAGGGTGAAATGCGCTTTTTCATGATGCGCTTAGCATTGCCGGTAGTGGTAGCGCTACTTGCCTCCCTTGGTGTAGCACTGGTGTTCATCCCGCTATGCGTGTACCTCACCCTCTCCCAAAGAGAGAACATCCCCACCACTCAACCAAGGCCACGAACTAAGACAATCCAAGTTTTTCTGGAAAAAATGTATGATGCCTCTTTTGGCAGGTTTAATCGCTGGTACAACCAAGCGCTTGGCTTCTTCCTGAAACGTCGGCTTGATCTGGCCTTCATCCTGTTAGCCCTTCTGGCCGCAACTTCCTTTGTGTTTGAAAAGGTAGGATTCTCGGTTCAGCAGGAGAGAAATATGGCGTCATTTAACTTGTCGTTCCGTTTCCCAAGCCGGTTCAACTTTGACGAACGAACCAAGTATTTCAAGCAGGTCGAGCAACAACTAAACAAAAGTAAAGATGACTATGAACTTGATGGGTTCATCATTTTTTACAGCGCTTGGTTCGGCGAACTTGAAGGTTGGTTCGCACGAGACCGAAAAGGAACCATCCCCGCCCGGGAAGTTGCCGAGCGAATTTATAAGAAACTCCCAAAGATTCCCGGCCTAAGAATTGAATACCAACGAATGGGCGAGGGTGGGGAAAAACAGGACAAAAAAGGGCAGCACTACATTCGATTAAAGGGTCAAGATCCGGAGCAACTTGAAGAATTGTCCAATCAACTCAAGCCGACCTTCCTCAATATCCCCGGAGTTATCGCCTTGAAACAACGGCAGGATGAAACCCCCAACGAGCTAGCACTTATCATCGATCGCGACCGCGCCAACTCCATCGGCGTGAACCCCACCACCCTGGCCGGCATGGTAGGCTACGCCTTGCGCGGCAGCACGCTTCCTAGATTCAATAGCGATGGCCGACAGATCCCGGTCCGTCTGCGCTATAGCGAAGAGAACCGGGCCGAATTGGCGGACTTGAACAACTTCCGTGTGCCCACCGAGGATGGCCGGTTCAGCTCCATCGGCACACTCACACGCCCGGCCATGCTCAATAGCCCTCGCTATATAAGGCGCACCGATAAAAGTGTCAGCCACACCTTCGGCCTAGAACTTGAAAGTGGTAAAGAAGAAGAGACCCGCAAAGCAATCAAGTCACTACAGGATAGTATCGACCTGCCGGAAGGGATCTCCTTCAGCGAAATAAAAGAGCGATTCGACATAAAGGAAATCTTCAACGGTATTTTTGCACTAATGTTGGCCATCACTTTCATTTACCTCCTCATGGCTTTTCTGTTCGAGAGCGTGATAATGCCTATTTCGATTGTTCTGAGCATCCCCCTAGCCGCAATCGGTTCAGTGTGGATACATCTCATAGCCGGAAAGGAAATGGATTTTCTTGGAATCGTCGGTTGCGTGCTACTCGTCGGGGTGGTTGTGAACAACGGCATTGTACTGATCGATTATGCCAACCGTCTTCGGCAGACCGGCATGGATCGCACTAAAGCCCTGCTCCTAGCCTCCAATCATCGGTTTCGCCCGATCGCAATCACCGCGCTGACCACCATCATCGGCATGATCCCCCTAACCTTGAGCAAATCTAGTGACATGGGGATGAACTACAACAGTTTCGGCCTAACACTCATTGGTGGCATGATCTCAGGCACCCTTCTGACCTTGCTCGTCGTTCCCGTGTTTTACACCCTGTTAGACGACGCTCAGTTGGCCGTCCGAAACACCTTGGCCAGCGTCATGCACCCCCAGGCTAAGCCAAGCGTAGTCAAGTAATACAACCCCGCTAGGATAAGTGGCTGCTTACTTTTTCTTGGGGGATGACTTTGGGCGGGGTTTTTGGCCGCGTTTGGGGTCGAGGTTGGCGTAGAGATCGTCCTCGGTGAGCTTCGACGAGACACCCTCCTTCGGCACCTTGGCCTTGGCCACCCAGAGGATGGCGTTGAGCACTGTCTTGCGGAAGTCGTCGTTGCGCCAATTCAGGTGGTTGTGTCCGCCGGTGAAGCCGAAGCCCCGGCCGCCGTCCTCGCGCCGGTAAGCCCAGGCAACATGCTGAGCTTTGCCGGCGGCAACCGCCTTGCGAACGGTCGGGTTACCGCTATGGGCTCCGTCACCGCGCTTCATGGTTTCCTTCGGCGGCACGTCGCTGAGGATCGGGATCAGTTTGCCCTGGTTATCGTCTCTGAACCGCATGTGGAAATACCACTCGTCGTTTGCCTTGAACGGCTTCACGCCCCGCGTGATGGGATGCTTCGGCAGCTTGCTGAAGTTCGCGGTCCAGTGCGGGTTCACCGACCAGTGTGTCTCGAAACAACCTCCCTGCCAATCGAGGAACTCCCTGTTGCCCTTGGCGGTGGTCGGCTCGACGGCGTAATGAATGGTCAAAAAGCCGACACCCTTGTCCATCAACTTCCCGAGCTTGGCCAAGTTGTCTCCCCTGACGGCCGGATGTCCACCGCCCCCGTCGCTGTAGATCACCACCGCGTCAGCATCCTTGAAGATCGACTCGTCACTTGGCCAACCGTTGAGCGTGACTGCCGGCGTCACGGCATCGGCAGCGCCTTCCTTCAGGCACTTGGCCAAGAGCTGGATACCGGCGTTGTGCTCGTGCGAGAGCGGCCCGTGGCTTGGCTTGCCAGCGATCATCACGACCTTTTTCGGCGCAGCCATGGCACCGGCGGCCAAGCCAACCACACAGGTTAATGCGAGAAATGTTTTCATGTCATTCAACTCCTGGTGGAGTGGCTACTTATTCTTATTGTTGCTGCCTTTCTTGGCATTGCCCGCCTTGCGTACGCGCTTGGGCAATTCCTTGATGCGGATGTTCTTGAATTGAACCGTCATCGGCGGACCGGCGTGCAATTGCAACGCGAGCAGACCGTCAGCGCGGCGAGTCTTTTTGTCGCGATCGATCACCTGGGTGGTCTTCACGTCGTTGATGAAGTGGGTCAGACTGAAATTACGCGCAACAATGCGGTAACTGTTCCATTCCTCCTTTTTGATCGCCTTGGCGATGTCGGCGTCCTTGGCGAATTCCTCGACTTCTTTCTTCAACTTGCCGTCGTCACCAACTGTGAGGGTGGTCTTTTTGCCACGAAGCGAAAGGATACCGCGAAAACGTTCGCCGTAGCAGATACCGGAGAAGGTGTCGCCCGCCTCAAAGTCGGCCTGATAGCCACCGATGCGCCACTCGTCGGGGCCATCGGCCTTGAAACTGCGGTATTGGATGCCGCTGTTGCCGCCGATGATCTTGTAGTCGATACGCAGATCGAAGTTGCCGGTCTTTCCTTCCCAAATGATGAAGGTGTTGCCCTTGGTCGGATTTTCCTTGGTCGTCTTACCGGTGATGGCCCCGTTCTGGACGCTCCAGAATTTCGGATCGCCGTTCCAGCCCTTGAGAGTTTTCCCGTCAAAGATGGACTTAAAGCCCTTCCCGACATCAGCAGCGAGTGCCTGGCCGGCGAAGGCAAAACCCAGCGCCGTCAAGCCCAGTATGGTCATGTTTTTTTTCATAATCGTGTTTGGAAAAAGTAAGTTTTAAGAGACAAAAAATGGGAGGAACAGACGCGCCGCCATCCCCTAAAATTCAGTTTACTTGAACGCCCTTTTCAGGAACTTAAGTCCCTTGGTCGCGATCTCCTCGCGCGTCGGCTCCATCTTGCGCCAAATGGCTGCCGCCCGGGCGATCACCTTCACGTCGGTCGTGAACGACTCGATCACGATGTCGCCCTTGTACTTGACCGCCTTGAGCGCGGCGACGATCGGCTTCCAGTCGATGTGGTCGTTGCCCGGCGTACCGCGGTCGCTACCGCAGGCGTGGAAATGAGCGAGGTGTTTGCCGGCGGCGCGGATGGCCTTGCCTTGGTTTTTCTCCTCGATGTTCATGTGGAACGTGTCGAGGTGCAGCTTGAGTGCCGGGCTGCCAACTGCCTTGATGAGGCGTATTCCTTTCTCGCAGGTATTGAGAAAGTCGGTCTCGAAGCGATTCAGCGGCTCGACGCAAATCTGCACACCCTTCTTCTCGGCGTAGGCGGCGAGTATCTTGAGGTTCTTCACCACGAGAGCGAATTCCTTTTTTTGATCCTTCGGGTCCACGGCATCGGCCTTGCCGACCACGGAGTAAACCGGACCAATCAAGGACGGGCAATCGAGGTTGACCATGTGGTCGATGAGCGCCTTGCAGTACTTCATCGCCTCGCGCTGATCCCTAGCCGAGCCACGGAAATCGCGCCCCGGCCCCATGCAGGCGCAGACCGAACCGCATGCCAAGCCGGCGCGATCGAGCGCCTTTTTGACCTTCACCGAGTCGATGTGCTCGGGAGCCTCGATGGGAAGCTCGACGGTGTCAAAACCCCACTTCTTGAACTTGGAAAACAGCCGGGTACTCTGTGTCACGAACGGCGACACGAACAGAAATGAATTAATGCCAAATCTCATAATAGACTCTGTGAGGGGCGAACCTACGGAAACCACGCCACCGGTTCAATGCCGAAATCGACCGCCCACCGCTTGTCCAAGCACTTTACTGGATTCGCTTGAAGGCAAACTGAGTGTTAATAACCGGCACGAACTGAACCTGCTCCGAGAAAATGGAAGTAAACGCGTCAATCGCCATCTTGGGAGAATGTCTTGGATCAGATTGACCCTCCCACAGATAATCATCGCAAATGCACAGCCCCCCGACTTTCAGCATCCGGAAACTCAGGACCAGGTCCGCCAACACATCCGTCGCATAGTGCGACCCGTCCACGTAAATGAAATCGAAGGACTCGTGGTTTTCCTGGAGCAGCTGCAACAGCCCCGTGTCGGATCGTTCCTCCAAAACCCTGACGGAGTCCATCCGACCGGTTTTCTCGACATTGCTAAAAAAAATTTCGCGAACATGAGTCATGTTTATTGCATCGTGAACATGCTCAATCCCCCCCTCGAACGTATCAATGCAAACGATCTTGCTATCGGAATGCTTCAGCAGGTTGTTGAGCATCCAGCAAGTGGACAAGCCTTCAAAACATCCGATCTCCAGAATTGACTTGGGCTCTTCCGCATTCCAACTGTGCCTCCGAAAAAACGTAGGCCAAACATCCATATTTTGGACGAACCAATCCTGAGTAAATTCCACCGGGAAAGAGTATCGGCGAATCGATTTGCTGTCACCTTTGTTTCCGGTGAACGAAGGCACTTGGTCAGGCGCTTGGCCAAGGACTAACGCCAGTCGAGGTGATCTGGCAGGCGGTTGAAGTTCTCCGGGCCGTCGAGCGTGATCGCCACCATGTCTTCGACGCGTACGCCGCCAAACCTGGCCGAGTACAGGCCCGGCTCCACGGTGAACACCTCGTTGGCCAGGATTTCGCCGCCGCCATCCGACAACAAAATTGGCTCGTGGACATCCAGCCCGATCCCGTGGCCGGTGCCGTGGCGCATCGAGATGAATCCATCGTCCGCATCCTCCGGCGGCAACCCCATGGCGTAGCCGCTGCCGCTGATTGACGAAACAGTCGCCCGGTGCACCGCGGCACCGGTCGTGCCCACCCGGAGCGCGGCGATGGCCTCGACCCTGGCCTTCACCACCGCGGCATGCATTTGCGCCAACTCCGGCGACGGCCCGCCGTTCACCGCCGTGCGCGTGCAATCGCCCCAGTAACCAGTTTCATTGTTGCGCGGGAAAATGTCGATGATCACCGGTAGACCTGTCTGGAGCGGGCCGGTGCCGTGATGATGGCAGTCGGCCACGTGCGGCACTGTGACGACAATCGAGTCGTGATGGTTGGAAAAGTTTTTGTCGATTAAGAAACTCGTGATTCGTTGACGCACCAGCTCCGAGGTCAATGTCGTGTCGCTGTCGCGCAACACCCCGTCTGCATCCGGTGTCGCCGCGCAAATCATCCGACATGCAAACTCCATCGCCTCCTCGGTGACCGACTGCGCCCGGCGCAAGTGTGCCAACTCCTCCTCTGACTTGGTGCGCCGGTCCAGAACAGCCAACTGTGGATCGTACTCAACCTCGATTCCGGTATCGCGAAGATGCGCGGTGAAGATCATTGGCAACGAACCATCCGTACGCACCCGATCAATGCCGTTGCGGCGCAGGCACTCGGCGCCGGCCTGGGCGAGCGCGGTGTCGCGGTCACCGGACAAGCCACCCTCCGGTTCGTAGTCAGCGGCACAACCGATCTCATCAGCGCGGGCGTGTTTCCGGGCGAGCCCCATCTCGATATCACGCACCAGCAGGATGGATCGGGAACTGCCGTCCGGCTTCGGCAAACTAATATAAAACACCGCATCACCAACCGTAAACTGGATGCGATGCCGCACATTCATATTGGTGGCGGGGACACCACCGAGAACAAACGTCAATCCGCTACTCATGGCTAAAAACTAAATAATAAAAAGGAAGTTTCTTCAAAGTGAACCAAGCGCATCGATTCTAAACATCTGCAAAAAAGTCTGAATCATTTTTCGTCTTTCGGCTTCTGCTCGGCATCTCTCTCAAGATGCTTTTGAATCCAATTGGCCAAGGTGCCGCTGCCAAAGCCGTAGTCGCCAGGAAGCTTGCGGTAATCGCTGGTTTGATCTGCCGGCGGATCGCCCCAGTGTTTCGGAAAAGGCTTGCGCGCCTGCTTGCCTCCCGGCCGTTGGCCAGACGCTGGCTTCGGCTTGGTCTTGAGTTTACCGGTGAGAAATTGGATAAGCGATTGTCTCCCAGGCTTAATGATCAAACTTGCACCAACCTCCTTGGCCCGCTTTTCCAGAACATCAACAAAACGTTGGCTATGAACGCCCTGCCCTTCCTTTCCAGGTGAAAAGTGCATGGGAGAATCGTTCTTATCCATATTGTGGAGCATATCCATGTGCTTGCGCAGTTCGTTGAAACGCTTTTCACCAAGCCGAGCTTTTGCAGATTTAATCATACCCCAGTACGGTGTTTTGTCCTCAGGTAAACCGAGAATCTTCGGCCATTGGATGACATCAAATGTTGCCTGAACCCCAAAACCCCCGGCAGCAGCCAGGCGAGTCGACTCACGCAACACCGGGTCCTTGGCCTTCGGATCCGCTTGATCGTCAATAGTCGCCATCCAAAGACTCGCGCTGGCACCAGCCGATTCGCCATAAGAGGCCACACGATTTTTGTCCAGGTTGTATTTCTTTGCGTTGTATCGGAGGAACTGCACTGCCCGTGAACAGTCATTCATGATCTCGTGCAACATCGCCTGGTTCAGCAACCGGTACTCCACGTCGGCATACGCGATCCCGACGGCATTGCACATCGCAGCCGTTCGATTGTGCGTCTTTTCGCGGATATCCCCAACCACAAAACCGCCGCCGTGGTAATGCAACACCAGCGGTGCGGGAGCCTTGGTTTTCGGTAGCCAAAGGTGCAATACCTGCCGCTCCTCCTTTCCGTACGCGACCAACTTATGATCCGCCTCCTTAGGTTCAATCGATTCCTGTGCCTGCGCTTGACCAAGCGTGATCACGACTGACGCACCCAGCAATATAGAGAACTGTTTCATAGTATATTTAATATCAATACTTCCGCGCATTTTGCATGCCGACTCTGTCACTTGGATCCCATAGCGATCGCTGTCACGATCAACGCCACAAAACATGCGGCGCAGAATATCGACCAAATGGCCGAACGGCGACCCAGTTCTTTGCGAACCCCAAAACCGTAGATGACAGGAGTAAGCGGATAGAAAAACATGTTTAAAAAACCCCACAAAACACTGCCACGAAAGCCGGCTACAACGCCCCAAAGCCACCCGGAAAAGTTGAGCAACAAGACCGACAGTATCGCGATACCCCAACCAATTATTTCCGGCCAATTCGGCGGCTTATCAAAAAGAATATGGCCCTCCGACTCACCATCAAGCTGCCGGCGTACTGACGCTCGCCGCTCGGTCACAAAATACTTCAACGGATGCTGTTCCCAATCCTTCGGCCTTTCGGCCAGTACCGCGTCAAAACCATCGGTTGCTTTACGGCCATTAATCTTGACCAGCGGCCGAACAAAGGCTCCGACCCGTCTAATCTGCTGGTGCATTTTTTCCTCAGCAAAGATGGTGTCCAGATAGGTGTCCAGATAATCGTGATATGTCTGCTTATGTCGCGGGATGTTCAACACGCGCTCAATCAGTGTGTGCCCCTTTCCGCCGGGATGATCAATGCTCATCTTACGGCGCGTCTCCGGCGTTCCATTGAAAGGGAACACGCCAAACGAGATATCCATGTCCCATGGAAAAAACTGAAACTTGTTCGATTCTGGCTCAAGATAAATATAGTGGTTCTGGGAACCGCCAAGAAAACTGTCGAGGTTGGTGAGTAACACATTTACAGCCAGAAACCGCAGGAACTGATCCACGTCGAGATAATCCTTCACCTTTTCTTCAAACGCATCATCCTCGGACTTGTGGATCAACCTTGCGAATTCGATGACACGCTGTTTTTGCTCCTCGGTTGCCTCGGTTTTTGGGACAAAGCCGATCTCGTACTTATCCCATTCCTCCCCAAAATACCGGAAAGCACCAAAGGTGCTCGGCTTCATCAACAGTCCCTTCGCCGAGCCGTAACGGTCCTTGAGGAATCGCTTGTCCACCTGCTCAATCACCGTGTAGAGCCCGTGCGGTTGACGATCAATCTTGCCAGGAATGGTCAGACTGACTTTCGCATATCCGACCCGGGAACAGTGAATCCCCGCCTCACGAAATAACTCGTATGACAATGGTTCACGCATCAGGGACGGGTCAGTGCTGTTATTGTTGAGGTTGACCTTGGTTAGGCCGCGGAACTCCAGTTCATCATCGTATTCGTTGAAATCGATCTTGAACGACAATCGCCTTGTCACATCCCCCTCAACATATTCGAGGAATGTCCCGTTCCCCTTGTAGCGCAGGCCGATCCCTTTAACCGTTTCGCCGTCGATCGTGATCTCCGCTTTACCATACTGGTGATCGACACCCAGATAGCCGGCCAGCCCAGGCCGTGTCGATTTCTCACTGCGAAAATGCCCACCGGTCAAGGCGTCCGCCATCAGACCTTGGATTGCCACACCAAAATCCATTTTCGTCCCCTTGGGTGGTTGCAACTTGGCCCATTCCTCCGGTTCGATCCGAATATGGACATCGATGACGTTGTCCAGGCCAAAGAGCGACTCCGGCCCGGCAGACGGCTTCTCCCCCTGACCAAGCGCCTGGCCAAGCGACAACGCCGAAGCAAAAAAAATTAATGAGTAAAAACGAACCATTAGGAACTAATCCATACTACTAATGCTAGCCAAAGGTTACAACCGGCCAAATAGAGATAGAGTCAGAGAAGAGATCGTGATGTCGCGCAGCTATCAATTAATAAGGAGAATTGCCTAGTCGTCCCCTCGGGCAGGTCGTCGAGCCTGACCAGTTTTTTTCGCATCAGCCCCTGGCCAAGCTTGCTTCCGGGACGCCCTCGTTGAGGCTTCCGCGCCGGTAGCCTTTCGTGTCGAGTGTGACTTCGGTGAAACCGGCCTCCCGGATTTGAGGGGTAACGGCGCTCATCATTTCCTCCGCAACAAAGCGTTCCATCTCCGCTTGGCCAAGCTCAAGCCTGGCTAGAGCGCCGCCGGGCTGTTCGTGATGCCGCACGCGCACCTCGCGAAAACCGGCGTCGCGCAACACGCCCTCGGCCTGCTCGATCATCGCCAACTTTTCCAGCGTGACGGCCTGGCCGTACGGAATGCGGGAGCTGAGGCAGGGCATCTGCGGCTTGTCGGCGGTGGAAAGGCCAAGCGCGGTGGAGAGCGCGCGGATGTCCCTCTTGGCCAAGCCGGCCTCCTTCAGCGGGGCGCGAACTGCGAACTGCTTGGCCGCCTCGGCACCGGGCCGGTGATCGCCGATGTCGCTGGCATTTTCGCCGTAGGCCAGCACGGCGAAGCCTCCCTCGAGCGCGACCGGCTCTAGTCGGGTGAACAATTCGTGCTTGCAGTAGTAGCATCGGTTGACCGGGTTGTCGGTGTAGTCCGGGTTGGCAAACTCCCGCGTGTGGACAATCCGCAGCGGAAAGCCGTGCGACTCGGCGATCTCGCGGGCCTCCGCCAATTCTCGGCGCGGCAAACTCGGCGAGTCGGCGAGCACCGCGAGCATCCGGTCACCCAGCACCTCGTGGGCGACATGTGCCAGCAGCACCGAATCCACCCCACCGGAGTACGCCACCAAACAGGATTCGTACCCGCACAGAATGTCGCGCAGTCGGTTGAGTTTGTCCGCCGCCATGCGGACGATCAAGTGGAGGTGAGGACGCGAAGGAAGTGGATGATCTGATCGGCGGAGGTCTCGACGATGACGCCGGCGACGATCCAGTAACCCAGCACCCGGGCGACGTTGTCTTTCGGCCGCTGTGGGCGCTTGGCGGGAGCTTGAACTTCCTCTGGTGTTGCTTCAGGCATGGTGCTGTCGTTTTACTCAGGCTTGGCCACCTGCTGGGTGGTTCGCAGGTAACCGATCAAATCTATCACATCCTCGTCTCGGAGGGAAGCCAGCAGGCCCTCCGGCATCATCGACGTTGGGATGGTTTCGCGCGACTGAATCTCCGACTTGGCCACGGTCACCGGGGGCAGGCCGACAACGCGCAAAACAAGCTGCTGCTCGTTCTCACTGGCCAACGTCCCGGCCAGAGTCTGGCCGCCGCGCGTGGTGACGAGCAGCAACTGGTAGCCCTCCGGAATCTCGCCGCTGGGATTGAGGATGTTGTCGAGAATGTAGTCGAGGTTCGCGCGGTTCGAGCCGGTGATGTCCGGGCCGATCTCGCCGCCGTTGCCGTACAATTTGTGACAGACGGTGCAGGTGCGTTCGAAAATCGCGCGGCCGTTTTGGAGGTTCCCCTTGGCCAAGGCGTCGCCGGTGAGCAGCGCGCGGTACTTGGCAAACGCAGCCTCCTTGTCGGCGGAGAGCGACTCCACCGCACCCCACGCATCGACGAAGCTTGGGCCAACGACACGGCGCAGTTGCCGGACGACATACGCCGGGACGTCGCGACGCGGCACCGCTCCCGACTTGATCGCCACCGTGAGTTCGTTGCCATAGGACGAACGCGAAGCGAGCATCTGGATCGCCGCCGTTTTGTCGCCAGCATCAAACTTGGCGTAGCGCTTGAGCAATGCGCGCGGGTAATTTTTCTCATCGTAAGCCGCCATGGCGCGGATGGACTCCAGCCGCAGCGAGTCATCGTCGAGCAACTCAACAAGTCGGCCTTTCAACGCGTCGTGTTCCTGTGACGCCAAGCCGCGCAATGCGTTACGACGGACGACAACCCCGGCTTTTTTGTTGTCGAGTGTGGCGAGCATGGCGGTCGCCGCGCCGGTGTCGCCGAGGATTTGCGCAATCTGCGTCGCCAACGGCGTGCCGTATAGCTTGGCGTAGGTCGCGCCCCAACTCGGCGGTGCCTTCACATCGCGCAGTCCCCTCAAGCCAGCGCTGAAACCGCGGAGCAGGCCGGAGATCGTGTCGTCGCCCTGCGCTTGGCCAAGCGCAGCGGAAACGGCTTCCAACTGGCCGGCATCGACAGCGCGGCGTGCGATGTACTCTGTGACGAGCGGCAAGCGGCTGGCCCGCGCCAACTCCATCGCGCGGGCAGGATCCGCCGGCACCATTGGCTCGATGCCGTACCAGATCAGCTTTGGCAAATTGTGGTCGCCAGCATCCTCATCGTGCGCAACCAGACCAGCAGCGATGGCCCAACGATCGCCAAACGACATCCGCTGCAGTGCCGAAGCAAGGTAAAGCCGCACAACCGGCGACGAGTCGCGCTTGGCCATGGAGGCAAATTTTCGGAGCGCGTCGCTGGATGGATTATTGTCTTCACAGAGCAGCTGAATCGACCAGGCGCGAATGTGCACGTCTTTGTCACCGAGGTTTTTCAGCAGCTTGGATTCGCTCAAGCCACCCGTGACATGCAACGCCCAAAGAGCGCGCAGACGATGATCGGCGTTTTTGTTTTTGAAGAACATTTTTTCCAAGGCGCGATGGGTGCCTTTGGCCAATTTACCTTTGATCGCCCTGTCCTGCAGGACGACGCGTGCGCGGCGGGCGTGCCAGGCGCTGGCGCTGGTTTGGTAGTCGACCAGTTTGGCATCATTGAGCTTGGCCACATCGGCGTATCGGCCTGCCCAGTCCTTGGCCAAGCTCTCTTTTGGCGAGAGGCGAAAGATGCGGCCAGTGTCCTTTTGCAGCACGTCCTTGCCGCAAATGTCGGCATCGTGCCAGTCGAGCACATACACGTCGCCGCCCGGGCCGATCTCCATGCTGAAGCCGATCCACTGCGCATTATTGGCCTTCATGAAATCCTTGTGGTGTTTGCCAATGAAACCGGAGCCACTTGGCACCAGTTCATCCGTCAACACGGCATGCTCATGGATATTGGCCATGAAAATTTTACCCTGATACTCGTCAGGAAACGCATCAGATAAATAAACTCGCGCCCCGCCGTGGGCCGAGCGATGGCGGTGGTCGGCGATCGTGCGAATGTCACTGTAAACATAAGGATTAAAGTGGCGACCACCTTGACGATGGAAAACGCCGCCAGGAATGACATGCCACAGATGCGGGATCACGCATGCACTGATGAAGAATTGTCCCTTCGCGTCGTAGTCGATGCCCCACGGATTGCTGAAGCCGTGCGCAACCACCTCGAAGCGATCCTTAACCGGGTGATAACGCCAAACGCCACCGTTGATCTGTGTGCCTTCGCCGTCGAACTCAACCTTTTTGGGGTACGCCTCTCCCGGTTTGTAAATACGACCTTCTCCTTTTGGCTTGCCAACAACCGATGGCGTGAATAAGCCCTGACAGCCGTAAAGCCAGCCGTCCGGCCCCCAGTGCAGACTGTTGACCACCTCGTGCCGGTCGCGGATGCCCCAGCCGGTCAGGCGCACCTCGATGTCATCGACATCCGCCTTGTCGTCGCCATTGCGATCCGGAACGAACAGCAGGTTCGGCGGCGCACCGAGCCATAGTCCGCCCAGGCCGACGGCCACCGCGGACGGAAACGGGATGCCCTCGAGAAACACCGAGCGCTTGTCCGCCACACCGTCGCGATCGGTATCCTCCAAGATTAAAATTCGACTGTCGCCGAAAGCCGAAAAGCCTCGCCCACGGGATTCGTAGTCCCGGTTTTCAGCCACCCACATCCGACCGCGATCATCCCAGCAGAACGCCATAGGCTGGGTGATCATCGGCTCGTTGGCCCATGAGTTGACTGCAAATCCGGGCTCGATGGTCGAGTTTTTCACCGCCGCCTCAGGCGTGAGAAACTTGGCCTCGCGCCCCTCACGCTGGGCCAACCCCCAAAGCACGCCCGTGCCGCGCTGGCCGGTGTAACGCATCCAATGTTGCGTGAGATCCTTGTCATTCAGTTTGCCGCCATAAACGTGAATCTGGTGGCGAATGGTTTCGGTTTTGCCCTTGCCAATTTTCCAGTCGCCAAGACGGGCGCGTACCGGGCCAACACCGAGCTGGCCATCGACACGCCAAGGCTGCGGATAGCCGCCGTTTTTCGGGTGATCAAAAATCGCGATGTGCCCCCAGTCATCCCGGCCTTCGACCTCCATCCCGACGTCGAGCCACGTGGCACGCCTACCTTCCGCTGCGGCATTGATGTTCCGAGCGGCATTGACGGCCTCGCCTTTGATCCCGGGTTTCCACGGCATGCGCAGGAACAGTCCGCCATAATCGTATCTGCCGATGGTGACATCGGTCTGCCCCAGACCGCGCCATTCGAGGTCGAGAATGTGGCGGTTGTTGTCGGAGTGCATTGCCCAGCGTTGCGTCTCGGTCAGCACCGCATTACCTTCGGCATCGAGCAAAT
This sequence comes from uncultured Verrucomicrobiota bacterium, assembly GCA_913030945.1. Lineage (GTDB taxonomy): Bacteria > Verrucomicrobiota > Verrucomicrobiia > Limisphaerales > UBA1096 > UBA1096. Next base: position 19,612 of record CAJWEP010000005.1, on the reverse strand, counting down.
CGTATACTGTCTCCCACCTCACCAACTCGCCCTTGGCCTCGAGCACGTTCACGGCTTTGCGCCTCCAGTAATTGTCGGCCGGATGATGGAAATAGTTGCGGCCATTGACATGCGTGAAACCGAAGTACAAGCCAGTCTGGTGTTTGTGGTGTCCAGGGCTGTATTCGGTGAAGACCCCCTTGCCGTTCGGCCCGATGATCGGGTGCAGGTACGGCCGGTGATCAGCGGCAGCGTGCTGCGTGACGAGCGGCTTGGCCAAGCCTTCGCGGTGAATCGTGATCGTGCCGGTCTTTTTGTCGATCTTCGCTTCGAGAGAGAGAGCGGCAGCGGATTGAATCAGGCCCAGGGATGCCAGCGGCAACACAAAGAGTTTTATAAAATCGAATCTCATGTCAGGAACAGGCCAAGCGATAGCCCATCACGGGCAAGTCGCAGGCGGCTCCGGGAATTTTACTGACCGAAGCCAAAACGGCAACTAAAATTGGCCAGGCGAAAAAAGTCGCGCCTCCACCCTGCAACCGCAACACTCCGCCCAGCAAAGATGACGAGACTTTTCCTCCGCATCCTCACCGCACTGGCGCTCGGCTCATGGTCGGCTGCCGCACTTGGCCAGGCGCGAATCGACTCGATCACCCTCAAGCCCATCCCCCGCAGCAGCGTCAACCAGACGGTCTCACTCTCCATCAACGAAGCCGAGGCCGGCTCGATTCTGTACATTCAGGGCTCGGCCGACTTGGCCAACTGGGAGGCGCTTGGCCAAGTGATCGCCGGGAAAACACCCACCCTTTGGGAACTGCAACATCCCATCGCCGCTTCACCCTACTTTTTCCGCGTGAAAGTCGATCCGCCGACCGACACACTGGGGGACGGGATCTACGCCCGGATCACCACCAACCACGGGTCAATGCTGGCCAAGTTGGAATACGAAAAAGTTCCACTCATCGTTGCCAACTTCATCGGCCTGGCCGAAGGCACCAAGTTTTACAGCAAGGATCCGCAGGCGTTCCCGACCGACCCAGAAGGCAAGCCGTATTATGACGGGCTGATTTTTCATCGCGTGATCAAGGACTTCATGATCCAGGGCGGCTGCCCGCTGAGCAACGGCACCGGCAATCCCAGCTACTGGCTGCCAGACCAGTTCCATCCCGACCTCAAGCACGACGAGTCGGGCATTCTCTCGATGGCCAACTCCGGTGAGCACACGAACGGCAGCCAGTTTTTCATTACGCACGCCGCAACGCCATGGCTAGACTTCACCGACACCCGGGCCGGGAACCACTCGGTGTTCGGCAGGGTGGTCGAAGGGATGGATGTCGTAGACGCGATCGCCGACGTCGCCGTCAGCGGTCCCAACAAACCCAAGATGGACGTTATCATCGAGAGTGTCCGTATCATTCGCGTGGGGGCAAAAGCGGAGGCATTCGAGGCGACCGAAGCGTCGATCGACCAGATGCTGCGCGATATCGCCGCGAGACAGATGAAGGAAATTCAGGAGGTGTTGAAAATCGAGCCGACCGACTCAGGGCTCATTTATGAAGAACTCAAGCCCGGAACCGGCGAGCTTGTGGAGGATACTGACACGGTCACGTTTCATTTTATCGCGGAACTGATCTCCGAGGCGAATGAGTTTGGCCGTATCTTTGCCGACTCGGTGAATCCCCAGCCCGCGCCGTTGAAAATAACAATGAAGGAGTTGGCGATAATGCTGCCGGGCACCGCCGAGGGAATGAAGCTGATGAAAAAAGGCGGCCACGCGATGCTATACATTCCGCCGGAGCTGGCCTACGGCAAGCTCGGCTTCTTTTCTGCGCGCGTGCCGGCGCACTCAGTGGTGCTGATGGAGGTGCTGCTGACCGACGTGACGCCGGGCGGGTAATCAGCGCAGTTTTGCGCGATAAAACTCCCACTCTGCGCGAGTGGTGTTCGAGTACTCGAATACGCCGGAGCCGTCGAGCAGTTCCAGATCCGGCCCTGGCTCCCACGTCTTCAGGTCCGCGCTGCGATCGAGCGAAAACCGCTGGCCGGGGAAGCCGCGAAAGCCGAAGTGGTTCGTGATCTCGCCGTCGGTGGCAATAGCGCGCTCCCAGCGGATCAGAATCGGGCTGCTGCGCGGTATGATTTCCTTCCGCAAAATAATCCCCTCGAGCCCGACAGCAAGCAGCTGGCCGTCGTTGGCCAAGGCACCGTAAAGCGACAAACCGGTGATCGCGCCCTTGGCCTGCCACGACTCGAGATCTGGGCTCGTCAGCACCGTGCCGTTCGCGCCGACGACGTACCACGCATCACCGACCCGTGTCACATCGTTGAGCCACTGGTCTGTGCCACTTGCGTGCCCAGTCCAGTTTTCTCCATCGCCACTGGTGAGGAGGGTTCCTGCTTGGCCAACAGCAACGAGTTGATCTTCAAACGCACGAACGCGATAAACCCATTCGGTTGTTCCGGAGCTTTGCTCAGTCCAGTCGGCGCCGTTGGGAGATGTGAGAATGACTCCATCCTCTCCAGTAGCAACAAAGCGGCTCTTGAAGGCCTCGACGCTGGTCAGGATACCAGTGGTGGGCGCCTGGTGCTTGGCCCATTGCTTCCCGTCGCTCGTCGTCAACACCGTGCCCTTGCCGCCGGTGACGACCCATATCTCCCCAAGCGCAGCCACACCCTGCAAATCATTCACGGTCGGCTTTGGATTAACCGCCTCCCAGAGAACGCCCAGCGTGTTGACGCGGTTGGTCACCGCCTGGCCAAGGTCGTTTTTCGTCACGACATTGGTCCACGAGTTGTGGCTGGTCAGCAGTCGACCGTGGTTGCCGACGGCGACGAGCAGATTTGTGGTTCCGCCGACGCCGAGTAGGATCGATTCAGTCGCCGGCTCGGGCACGACCTCAAGGTTCCACGAGGCGCCGTCGTGGCTGGTCAGCACCGTGGCATGGTCGCCCACAGTAACCATCAGGTCGCCGACCCGGTTTATGTCCCAAAGCCAGTTGCGCACCGAGTCGTCGGCGCTGAACCAGTACAGGTACTCGTCATCCTCCTCGTCGCGCACGCTGTCCACCAGCATGCCTGTGCGGCCGCCGAGCAGATATTTGCCCTCCACCTCGATGGCGCAATAATAGGTCCAATCAGGCGGCGGTGAGGGGTTTGCACCCTCGTCGTCCGCGAGCAGATCCACCCAGTACATGAAGAAATCGAGCACACCCTTTCGCACGACGTTCTCACCGGCAACGATCACCTCTGACGCCGTTCCGGTGACAGCGTTCAGATTCTTGTCGGTGCCGGTGTGCGCCGCAAGCCACGACACACCCTCGTTGTAACTGAGCAGCACGACACCATCTTCGCCGACGGTCCAGAGACGTTTATTAATGTAGGCCAGCGCATTGAGATCACGGTTGGTTCGGCTCTGGCGCTTGGTCCACGAACTGCCGTCTGTGCTGGTGGCTACAAGGCCGCCCTCGCCCACAGCGACGAAATATTTTTCCGTCCAGACCAGTGCGTGAATGTGGTTGCTGTACCCAAAGGTTCGCTTGCGCCACTTCCGGCCGTCGGTGCTGGTATAGAGCATGCCGTCATCGCCGGCGGCAAGGATGGTTTTGTCCGAGGCCGCCAGAGCGCGAAAGTTCCCACTTGTCTGCTTGTCCAGTTCACCCGACTCGAACTGCTCCTCGCTCTCGCTGTAAAGCAGCGTGCCGTCGTCACCGACCACAATTGCTTGTTCCTTGAAGAACACGGCGGCACGCAGTGTAAGTTCCACGCCGCTCTCGCGAGGGAACCACTGCACCATGTTTTGGCTGGTGTGGATCGAGCCGTTGTCGCCGACCTCGATCGAGAAGTCGACGCCCTCAGCGATCGCACGGATCGAGTTGCCATGCGGCCGAGGGTTGGACCAGCGCCAAGGTCCCTCCTCCGCCTTGGCTGGGCGCAGCACGATCGATTCGATCATACCAAACACCAGCAACGCCATGGCCAAACGCATATGGATTCCCATGAAATGCATCGGATGATTTATTTTACGCAACTCACTGATTATCAGATGCTCCAGTTAACAATTATCTATAGCAATGGCAATACCAACCAGGAAAACAGTTCATTTGGGTCTTTTTTACTAGAAAATCGATGATCAGATGTGTGGTCCTGCCGCACTCGGGAATATCCGCCCCCACACAAAGAAAGAGCGGGCATGCTTTAAACATGCCCACCCTCAAGTAAATCAAAACTGGGAAAGCGTCGTACGACAGTAAACCATAAGGATTAAAATCTAGCGACGTTGGCGGTTCTTTTGGTGACCCTTTCTGCCACCACGACGCTTATCACTGCCACGTTTGCCACTGCGAGCCTTAGAGTTTAAACCGGATCGACCTTGGTCCCCATGGCGAGCTTTATCTCCGTGTGGCTTACCTTTGTGGCCACCCAAGCGAACATGGGGACTCTTCGGACCACCCGTACCTTGGCCTTTACGGCGCGCTTTATTTCCACGCGGCTGACCCTTTTGGCCACCTCGGACATGAGGACCCTTTGGACCACCCGAACCTTGGTGACCGCGTGATGCCATCGGACCGCGAGGACCACCAAACCCACCACGGAACTGCGGGCCACGGGAACCCTGATCGCGTCGGGCCTGTGCTCTTTTGTCGCTGTTCTTTTTTTTGTAAACTTCTTGGCGTGAGCCACGATCGCGATCCCCCTTCGCCTCAACAGTCGTTGTTCCTCCTGCACCGATCATCAGGGCAGCCGTCATTGCTATTATCGTCTTTAGTTTCATAATGTTATTTTTTGTTTTCCCATCCCAGCCATGCTGCCGGGTGCTTGACTAGTCGTTCGTGAAATGGGGTTGGTTACAACTTTGCCAGGGGCCAGTCCCCATCAATCCAACTCATCAGCCATGACCATCTCACGCGTGTAGTAGATGAGCCGGCCGCAGTTGGCGCAGGTGACCATCTCCCGCCCGCTCTTGGCGTTGACGATTTCCTGCGTCTGAAGCTTCATGTGGCAGCCGCCGCAACTGCCGTGATCCACGCCCACGATTACCCTGCCCTCCTTGGTGTCGAGCAGTCGCTCGTAGTGTGCGAACGTTTTTTTGCTGATTGTCTTGACGAGCTCCTCGCGCTCGTCATCCAGTTCGTCAAGTTCCTTCTCGATGTTTTTCTCGCGCTCGTCGAACTCGGAGAGCGTTCGAGCCTCGGACGCCTTGGACTCCTCGGCCATCCGATTGGCCTCCGCGAGCTTTGCCTTGAAGGCTTCCTGCTCCTCCATCAATTCCAGTTCCCGGTCCTCGAGTTCCGAGATCGCCTGACGGACGTGCTCGATTTCCCGGGCCAGCGCCTGATACTCCTCGTTCTTCTTGGTCTCGAGTTGCTGCTGGGAGTATTTGAGAATCTGCTCCCTTTTGGACTCCGCCTCATTCTCCAGGTCCTTCCGACGAACCTCCAGCTGCATATGATCCTGCTTGGCCTGCTCCACCACCTGCTGGGCCCGAAGGCTGTCCCGCCTCGTTTTTTCGCGCTCGGGATCGATCGATTCCACCTCGGCCTCAAGCCGGCTGGCCTTCGCGTCGCGATCCTGTAAAACCAGCAGTTGGCGGATATCCTCGTTCATAGGGCCGGACATCATTACCCGCTTCCCCGTGCCGGGTCAATGATCGCGCTGTCTCCAATGGAAAAAACGGCTGGTTAACGTTCGTGAAAAACGGTTTGCCAAGCGATCAAGCCATCGGCAGACTGCGCGGCCCCTTGGTCGGGACGTGGCGCAGCTTGGTAGCGCGCCTGGTTCGGGACTAGGAGGTCGCGGGTTCAAATCCCGCCGTCCCGACCATTTTCATCTGTTCACGCCTGCCTCAAAAGACCGCTTGGCCAAGCGCCTGGCTGGTCAACTTTCCTTGTCGGCCTTGGGGTCGAACACATCCCGCAAACCGTCGCCGAGGAAGTTGAGCGCCATCAGCAACGCCGCCAGGCAGCCGGCCGGAAACACGATCATCCACCAGTAGACGCGGATCGGGTTAATCTGCTTCGCCCCCTCCGCGATCAGCGACCCCAAGCTCGCCCTCGGCGGCTGAATGCCGAGTCCGAGGTAGCTCAAAAACGACTCGTACAGAATCACCGCCGGCAGCGTCAACGTCAGGTAAACAATCACCACGCCAAAGACATTAGGCAGAATGTGCCGCCACAAGATCGCACGTGTGCCGAGGCCAAGGGACCTCGCTGCCTCGACGAACTGCCGCTCGCGCAACGCCAGCACCTGCCCACGCACGATGCGCGCCATTGTCAACCACGACACCGCGCCCAAGCCGGCGTAGAGCAGAAGCATCCGCGCCGTCTCGCCGCCATCGCCCCCGAAGGCCGCCTGCAGCCAGCCCTGCAGGACCTCCTCCAGTGTCGTGATGATCACGATCACGAAAATAATCGACGGCAGCGAATAGAGCATGTCCACCGTGCGCATCAGCAGATTGTCCCAGCGCCCGCCGAGGAAGCCGGCCGTCGCGCCCCACAGCACACCGATCACCAAACTCACCAGCGCGCCGACCAGGCCGACCATCAGCGAAATCCGCGTGCCAGCCAGCACGCGCCCGAACAGATCGCGCCCGTGCACGTCCGTGCCAAACCAATGGCTGCCGCTCGGCGCGGCAAACTGCGACTCGCTGTGCATGTCGCCCTGGCTCGAGAGCAGCGGCCAGGCCAGCGCCAGCACGAGCAGGGCAAGTAGGAACACCGTCGCCACCACCGCCGGTCGGTTGTCGCGAAAGCGCAGCCAGGCGCGGCGGTTCGGCGACTCGCCGGTTTCCAGCGCTTGGCCAAGCGCCTGGCCGGATTGGTGCGCTGCTTCAGCCATATTTCACCCGTTTGTCGAGCAAGCCGTAGACGGCATCGACCACGAGGTTGAGCGTCAGTAACATCACCGAGTACAGGATCACCAGCCCGACCACCATCGTGTAGTCGCGGTTGATCGAGCTGTTCACGAGGAACACCCCGATGCCGGGAATCTGAAACAGGTTCTCCACCACGAACGACCCCACCAGCAGGTCGGCCAGCAGCGGTCCACTGTACGTGACAACCGGCAGCAGGCCCTCGCGCAGCGCGTGCCGCAGAATGATGGATCGTTCACTCACCCCCTTGGCGCGCGCGGTGGTGATGAAGTCCGACTGCAACGTCTGGCTCATCCCCTCACGAGTCAGCCGCGAAACTTTTCCGGCGAAGTAGGTGCCCAGCGCGATCGCCGGCAGGATCACATGCCACGGTCCGCCCCAGAGCCCCACCGGGAATACCGGCCACTTGATCCCGAGTAACACAATCAGCACTGGCCCCAGCACAAACGCCGGGATGCACACCGCGAGAATGGAAAAAAAACTGCCGACGTGATCCTGCCAGCGCCCCCGGCGAACCGCCGTCCACACTCCCACCGGAATCCCGAAGCCAAGCGCAAAACAGAACGACAGCATCCCCAACGACAGCGACACCGGCAACCCCTGTGCGATGATGTCGTTGACCGAGTGGTTGCGATACTTCAGCGACGGCCCGAAGTCGCCCCGCACAAGGCCGCCCTCAAATGCCCGCCACTCGCCGTCCCGTTTTTCATAACCGATGCCGACAAATCGCAGATACTGCTGCCACAGCGGCTCGTCGAGGTGGTACTTGGCCTTGAGATTGCGCTCGATATCCGGCGAGGCCGGCGCGCGCTCCTTGTCAAACGGCCCGCCCGGCGCCACGCGCACCAGGCAAAACGCGAGAAAACTGATCACCAGCACCAACGGCACCAGCATCGCCACGCGCCTCAAAAAATAGGCCAAGCTCACGGGGCAATACCATGCCCGCGGACCCGCAACCCTGTAAAGCGCCGTGCAAGATGGTTCCACGCCGGAGGCGCTGTGACACCTCCGCCTTCAATTCGCAGCTAACCGGCCCGCTTGGCCAAGCGGGCAATTTGGGACACATTGTCCCTAACTTAGTCTACTTTTAACTGTGCCATAATGTCCCTTGTCTGCTATTTACAAACGAATTGTTGCTTTATTTGACCATTTTTTGACTTAATCGCTTGGCACGCGGTTTGCATTAACTGGGGCAGTTGGTTCGATAGAAACCGTTAACCTGAAAACAGAAAGGAAAATGATTATGATGACTTGTACGAAACGAAACACGAATCCGTTGAATGTGTTTGAAGATGTGTTTGGCACCCTGTTCAACGACTCGATCGGGAGTCTGGCCAAGGCCACCCATGCCGGCACCTGGAACCCGGCGGTGGATATCGTCGAGTCCACCGACGCCTACACGCTGACCGCCGATCTGCCCGGCCTGACCAAGGGCGACATCAATCTGACGGTGGAGGACGGCGTGCTGACGCTGACCGGCGAGCGCAAGGCTGAGCACAGCGAAAGCAAGGAGTTTGGCCACCGCTACGAGCGGGCTTACGGCAAGTTCAGCCGCTCGTTCGAACTGGGCAGCGGTATCGAGAACGGAAAGATCAAGGCCGAGTTCAAGAACGGCCTGCTCATGGTCGAGCTGCCGAAGGTCGAGGCCAGCAGACCATTCGAAGTTTCCATCGCGGAATAATCTGGATTGATTATCAGGACAATCCCCAAAGCGGAGCCAGGCGGCTCCGCTTTTTTTGTCGCTTGGCCAAGCGCTTGGCCGGTGGAAGATTATATTGAATACTACCGTCAACGCCCGCGACGGCTGTCGCTGTTCCCGCCTCGGTCGCCCCGGTCACTCCTCTCGCTACCCCGACTCTGGCTGCTGTAACGTTCGCGCATCTGTTGCGCGTACTTTTGCCGATCCGCATCCGACATGTTGGCAAAGCGCTCCCGCAATTTATCCCGCGATGATTGTTCGCTCCCTCCTGAGCGCTTGGCTGCCTCCTCGGCTCGTTTCTTTTCAATGGCTGCCCTGATCTCGGCCGCCTTCCTGGCAGCGTCACTGGATGACTTGGAGGAGGAACTTCTCGAGGAAGTTTTTCGGGGCGCCTTGGTCACCGAGGTCTTGAAGGCATCCTCCTTGAAATTCAGACTTCGAAGTTCACCAAACTCCTTGATGGTGACTTTCCCTGTTGCCTTGTCGATGGAAACGATCTCGATGCCGTCCTTTTTTTCGCCGGCCGCCAATTGCAGGTAGCTGGGGGGGTCGGCCTTTTTCTTGGTGTCGATCAGCGCCAGCGCCGCGCGTTCCACGCCCTCGTGCTGATAAATCCCGGTCAGCTTGATGTCCTCGCTTTTCGGAGGCTCGGGTGCGGTTTTAGGCCCGGGCGGCGGCTCACTGGTGAGGTCAAACGCGTTGCGTTTACTGATGGTCAGATACGGGTTTTCGATCGACCGCACGGTTTCAACGGACGACAAAAAGACGCCCAAGACAGCCACCGCCAACACCAACTTTCCTCCGTTTTTCACGACTTTGCTCATTTTTAAGGCCACAAGCCTGCCCTTACCGACCACCCGAACATAGGTTAAACGTTTTTCCGAGGCAAATAGTTACGAAAACCCGTCCCTGGCTAAGCGGGGAGGTCATACCTCCTCTACGCCAATGCGTCCTCAATCAATTTGCCGTGGATATCCGTGAGGCGGTAATCGCGGCCCTGGGTGCGAAAAGTCAACCGCTCGTGATCGAGCCCGAGCAGGTGCAGCACCGTCGCGTGCAGGTCGTGCACATGGCATTCCTGATCGATCGCACCAAACCCAAACTCATCCGTCTCGCCGACGATGTTGCCGGGCTTGATGCCGCCGCCGGCCATCCACATGGTGAATGCGTCGATGTGATGGTTGCGCCCTGCCGTTTGCCGCGCCTCACTCATCGGTGTCCGCCCAAACTCACCACCCCAGATCACCAGCGTGTCGTCGAGCATTCCGTGCGCCTTGAGATCCTTCACCAGCGCCGCGCTGGCCCGGTCGACATCGTGGGTCACCTTGTCGAAATCCTTGTTCAACGTCTCGCCCGGACCGCCGTGGCTGTCCCAGTTCGTGTGGTACAACTGCACGAAACGCGTGCCACGCTGCACCAGCCGACGCGCCAGCAGACTGTTGTTCGCAAAACTCGGTTTACCCCGCTCGATGCCATAAAGGTCGAGAGTCGCCTTTGATTCGCCGGAAATATCAATCAACTCCGGCGCGCTGGCCTGCATGCGGTATGCCATCTCGTAGGAGGCGATGCGCGTGTTGATCTCCGGATCACCTGTCGCCACCAGGCGCTTCAGGTTAAGCTTGTTGATGGTGTCGATCGAGGCGCGTTGTCGCTGGCGGTTGACGCCGGCCGGGTTGGCCAGGTTCAGAATTGGATCTCCCGAACCCCGCAGCGGCACCCCCTGGTAGGTGGTCGGCAAAAAGCCACTCCCCCAGTTGGCCGCCCCGCCACGTGGACCGCGCGGGCCGGAGTGCAGCACCACGAATCCCGGCAGACTCTGCGACTCGCTGCCGATACCGTAGGTCACCCACGACCCCATGCTGGGCCGGCCAAAAACCCCGGTGCCGGTGTTCATGAACAGCTTGGCCGGCGCGTGGTTGAACAGGTTCGTTTTGCACGTGCGAAACATCGTCATCTCGTCGGCGATGCCGCCGATGTGCGGGATATTCTCGCTGAACCACATGCCGCCCTGGCCGTGCTGATGGAATTTTTTCACCGGCCCGAGCAGCTTTTTTTGATCCTTGAAACTGCTATTCATGAAGGCAAATCGCTTGCCTTTGATGAACTCCTCGGGAATGTCGCCGCCGGTGCGACGGGCTAATTCCGGCTTCCAGTCGTACAACTCCAGCTGCGACGGGCCGCCGGCCATGAACATGTAAATGACGTTCTTCGCCTTCGGCGCGAAATGCGGTTTACCGGGTTGAAACGGATTCACACTCGCCGCCTTGACCAAGCCGTCGCCGAGGAGCGAACCAAGCGCGATCGAGCCCAGGCCCATTGAGCATTGGCTGAAGAAATGCCGGCGGGTGACCTGCTGCAAATCCATCGCCTGCTGCGCCTGGCTGGCTTTCAAAGCGTCCATCATTCGCGGGTGATCGTTTCGTCGAGGTTGAGCAATACGCGCGAGGCCATCGTCCACGCCGCCAGCGCCGCATCGCTGCCGGCCGGCTTTCCCGCTTGGCCAAGCGAAGACGCCTTGGACACCACCGCCTTGGCCTCGGCAGTTTGTGCCGCAAATTCAGTTTGCTGGCCTGCAACCAATTCAGTGATCAGTCGCAATTCCTCGGCGTCTGGTTCACGACCCAGACAAAGTTGAAAGCCAAGCCGAATGCGATTCGCTGAACTTTCCGCCTCTGCCATCAGGCGCCTGGCCAAGCCGATCGACAACTCGACGAATGCTGGGTCGTTCATCAGTGTCAATGCCTGCAGCGGCGTGTTCGAGCGGATGCGGCGCGTGCACGTGGCCAGGCCGTCCGGGGCGTCGAACACCTTCAGCGCCGGGTGCGGCGTGTTGCGCCAGCGGTACGTGTAGGCGGCTCGGCGGAATCGATCCTCACCGCTGCTCGCCTTCCACGTTTTGCGGTGCTGGCCAAGGTCCATGCAGCCGTCCGGTTGTGGCGGGAATACCCCAGGCCCACCCATCTTCGCGCTGAGCAACCCGCTCGAGACGAGCGCCATGTCGCGTATCAACTCTGCATCCAGACGGAAACGAGACTGCCTGGCCAGAAGCCTGTTGTGCGGGTCAAGCTGATCAAGATCGGCACGCCGCACGGAGGATGCCTGTCGGTACGTCGCCGAGGTCACGATCAGCCGGTGAATCTGCTTTAGGCTCCATCCGTTCTCCATAAATTCGACCGCCAACCAGTCGAGCAGCTTCGGGTGCGTCGGCGGGATGCCCTGCGATCCAAAGTCGTTTTCCGTCTCCACGATGCCCCGCCCGAACAGGTGCTGCCAAGTGCGGTTCACCGTCACGCGGGCCAACAGCGGGTTGTCGCGGGCGGCGACCCAGCGGGCGAAATCGAGCCGGTCCGGCGTCGGCTTGGCCAGGGGATGCAGCGACGCGGGCGTGCCAGGCTGCACGGTCTCCGCCGGCCGTGTGAAGTCGCCCTGCACGAACCGCCGCGTGGTGCGGGGCTCCTTGCGCCTGGCCATCACCAATGTTGTCGCCGCGCTTGGCCGCGCCTTTTTCAGCTTGGCCAAGCTGACTTCGACCGACTTGCGCCCGGCATCCTCCTTGGTCAACGATTTTAGCTTGGCCTCAAGCTGCCTCACGCGGGCATTGTGCTCGGCGCGCCTGGCCGTGACCACGGGCGTCGGCGCTTCGATGCGCGGCTCGTCCGCGTTGTTGAAAAAGGCAAACAGCTGGTAGTATTCTGTCTGTGAAACCGGATCATACTTGTGCTCATGGCACTGGGCGCAGCCAAGGGTCAGCCCAAACATCACCTCGCCGGTGGTGACAAGGCGATCGAAGATCGAGTCGATGCGAAACTGCTCTTTGTCCACCCCGCCCTCGGTGTTGATCTGCGTGTTGCGGTGAAACCCGGTGGCCACACGCTGGGCCAACGTCGCGTCCGGCAACAAATCGCCGGCGAGTTGCTCGACGATAAACTGGTCAAACGACAGGTCGCTGTTCACCGCGGAAATGACCCAGTCTCGGTACGGCCACATCGAGCGTGCAGCATCGTGGCTGTAGCCGTCGGAGTCGGCATAACGCGCGGCGTCCAGCCAGTGGCGTCCCCAACGCTCGCCGTAGTGCGGTGATTGCAGCAAATTATCCACCACCTTTTCGAATGCATCGGCGCTTGAATCATTCACGAACGCAGCAATCTGTTCCGGCGACGGCGGCAGACCAACCAGGTCGAGGCTCACCCGGCGAAGCAGAGTCGCCTTGGCCGCTTCCGGCGATGGATCAACGCCGGCCTCTGCCAGCTTTGCCGCGACAAAAACATCGACCGCGTTTTTCGCCCAGGCGCGCCGCTCGGGAGCCAAGCCTGGCAGCGGCCGGCGAACAGGTTGATTGAACGCCCAATGCCGGTCGTACTCGCCGCCAGCCTTGACCCATGCACTCAGAAGCTTCACCTGCTCCGGGGCCAGGCGGCTGTTCGCCTCCGGCGGCGGCATCCGCGTGTCGGGGTCGGTGGCCGTGATGCGCGCCAGCAGCTCGCTCTTGGCCAAGCGTGCCGGATCGATCGCCCGCACGCCGTCGCGCGCCTCGATCGCGCCCTTGCGCGTGTCGAGCCGCAGCCCGGCCTTGCGCTTGGCCGCGTCCGGCCCGTGGCATTGGAAACAGTTCCCAGAAAGCACCGGCCGGATGTCCCGGTTGAAATCGATCTCCACCGCCCCCGGCTTGACCAAGCCGACAGCCAATGCGCCGGCCAAGCCGGTCGTCTTGGCCAAGCGGCAATAATTCAACGGAATGAATGGACTCACAATAAAGACAACACGAATCCTCCAACCCAGCGACATACCAGGCAAGCCTAATTTGGTGGAGCGACCTTCCCGATGAGGCCGCACCTCAAACCTCAACTGAAGCGAGTTGGAAAATGATTAAGCCTCAACCGTCAGCGAGAACCTCTGGATGGCGTTGCGACCGGACTTGCGGAACGGGCGTGGCATCGGCTGGGCGATGCCGTTGAGGTCAATGGTCCGGCAACGCACATCGTAACTGCCGGGGGCGATCCCCTTCAGCAACGTCGCCCAGTGGACAAGCGTGTAGCGCATAGGCCAATGTTTCGGTCGGCCGTTCCTGTCAAAAAACCGCACGTTGTCCGGGAGCCTGCCGCCCGGCAGATCACCACCCCAACGGGTGGGCGGTGGCAGGATCGTCGCGTCCCGCCACGGCGCCTTGGTGAAGTACGGATCGTCCTCAGGCCACTTGTTGTCCTTCGGGTTGATCCAGATCTGCACCTTGCTCAAACCGCCCACGCCGACCTGTGCCCATCCGGTTACCGGGATCGGCTCGCCGACCTTTGCCTTTTCCGGATTGAAGTGAAACCGACTCATGGTTTTCATCCAGCTATCGATGTCGTTGTTGCCGCCGGCATAGGTGTCGTTGGCCTGGTAATTGTTGGTGAGCACAACGCTCTTGAGCCACTTGACCGACTTGAAGCCGTAGGCATCGGGCACCAGCATCCGCACCGGGCCACCCCGTTTGCCGGTGATCCATTGGCCGTTGAGCTTGTAACAGAGGATCACCGGGTTGTCGCCCGGCGGATCCTCAAGCACGCGGCCGATCGGCAGTGAGCTCCGAAACATCTGCTTGGGATCTTCGTTGTGGTGGCCGTAATAGAACAGGCGTCGAATGTTCGACGTCGGTTTGGTGGCCCAAATGACGTCGCGGAGCGGCACGCCCTCCCACAAACCCATGCCCAGCAGTTCACTCATATTGTTGCAGGTCATGACCTTGAGAAACCGCACCGCATGTTTCTCGGCGAGCTTCATGAGCCCGTTGAAATCCAGCGCGTTGCCCTTCGCCCTCGATAGCGGGTTGCCCATCTGCGGATTGCTCTCGGGATCCGGCACGACATCGAGCTTCCAGGTTTCCCTTTCCAAGCCGACCTCAAGGCGCTTGGCCAAGGGGAGTTTGTACGGCAAGGGATCGCCACGCTCAACCGTGTCGAAATCATCCTGCGGCGTAAAATACTCGAGGTCAGCTGTTGCATCGGCGAGGATGGATTCATCCGAATCCCCCCACACATGCTGTGCTTTCAACGCGGCGAAACCAACCGCTCCCAGTTGCAGGAAGTAGCGCCGCGTCACGTTGAGGTGTTGCTGATGGAGTTTGCTTGAGAGATACATTGAACGCGACAGATTGTGTCCCCAACACTTATAGACAATCAAGAAAACGCTTGGCTAAATAACGGACTCGCGGGCTCGTCCATCCAGCCGCCTCTTGCCTGCCGAACTTGTTTTTGAAGGATTGGGTTTGTTAATTCTCACCCATTTTTCTAGGTTTCCCAGCCAGTAGTCCTATGAAGTCACTCCTACTCACAACCACCTCAGCCTTGCTGCTGACGGGATGTGCGACTCCAGTCCCAACAGCCATTTCAACGCCCGGGACACCCATTTGGGCTGCTGCCGAGGCAGGGAACAGGGAAGTCGTCCTACGGCACCTGGTGGCTGGTACCGATACCAACACCAGGGACGGACAGTACGGCGCATCGTCCCTGCATTGGGCGGCGTGGTGCGGCCACTCGGATATCGTGGAACTGCTCATCGCAACCAAAGCAAACGTGAACGCGGTGAACTCCGACAACGAAACGCCACTCGATTGCGCTAAAAACTTCTCCCAAAACGAAATCGTCGCGCTCCTCCGCAAGCACGGCGGCAAAACAGCCGCAGAATTAAGGGACGAAAAATCAAAATGAATAATGGGCTGATGTTTCCTTGTAGCGCGACACTCAGGGCAATCCTGTTGATTGGCGTTGTTCAAGGTGTCCCGGTGCAGTTCACTGCAACGGAGCAAACCGGTTCACCCGCAATTGTCGATGGGGGGAAATTGGCCAAACAGCCCACGGATAATACCAAAGCCGAACCCCGGATCACCCGGATAAACCGAAGGATTCACGCCTTTTACTATCCTTGGTTTGGGAATCCAGAGACCGATGGCGCTTACGATCACTGGAATCATGCCGTCTCCGCACGGAGTGGTCCTCCCAAATCGTACCCAGGCGGTGAGAACATCGGGGCCAATTTCTATCCCGCCCTGGGTTGTTACAGCGTGAATGACCCTGCCACGCTCCGGAAACACATGAGGCAGCTCAGGCAGGCAGGGGTCGGAACCATCTGCGTGTCCTGGTGGGGGAAAAATTCGTTCACGGACCGCACGCTGCCTGCGCTTTTCGATGCGGCGCAAAAGGAAGGCATCCGGATTAATTTTCACATAGAACCCCACATTGGCCCAGGCGGCCGCAATCCGGGCACAGTCCGTGAAGCCATCACCTACCTGTTGAACCGTCATGGCTCCCATCCCGCCCTTTACCGGGACAGCAGGCGAGGGAATCGCACCATGTTTTATCTCTATGATTCCTACCTGACGAAGCCCAAGGACTGGGCCACGGTTTTTTCTCCCAACGGAGCGCAAACGATTCGGGGAACTCAATACGATTCAATCATCATCGGCCTATGGGTTAAGGAAAAGGAGGGTGAATTTTTCTTGAAGGGACATTTTGACGGTTTTTACACCTACTTTGCCATAGATGGATTCACCTACGGCTCGACCCCGGCCAACTGGAAATCCTTGGCCTCTTGGGCAAAAAAAAATGACAAACTGTTTATCCCCTGCGTGGCGCCCGGTTACGATGACACCCGGATTCGACCCTGGAACGGACGCAACACGAGGGGCCGAGAGAATGGCTCGTATTACGATCGCGAATTTGAGGCAGCCATCAAGGTTGAGCCCGACATGATCGGGATCACCTCATTCAACGAATGGCATGAAGGAACACAAATTGAACCGGCGATACCCAAACGGATTGATGGCTACAAATACAAGAATTACCTACCCCGGAATCCCAACTGGTACCTCGAGCGAACCGCGCATTGGGTGGGACGGTTTTAGTAAAAGGCGAAGCGCTTGGCCAAGCTCACGTCCATTGCACATTACCGTTTGACAGCATTGGGCGAGTTGGTACGTTCACCCGACAACTCGCACTTCAAAATGAAACCAAAATCAAACCAGGCATTCACACTGATTGAACTTTTGGTGGTCATTGCCATCATTGCCATCCTGGCGGCGTTGCTGCTGCCGGCCCTGGCCAAGGCGAAGGGAAAGGCCAGGCAGACCCAGTGCCTCGGCAACATGAAACAGATCGGCATCGCGCTGGTGCTTTACGAGAACGACTTCGAGAAATACCCGCCCAAGGCGTCGCAGGTGCCCGACTTCATGAACAAGCGCAACTCCTACTGGCGCAACAACTGCCTGTACGCCATCGCGCCCTACCTCCAAAGACAAGATCGACCCAGCACCGAGGTGTACACGTGCCCGGATGCGAAAAAACCGGGTGACGCCTCGGACGCCACCAAAACCAGTGCCACCAGTTACCTGCCCAACGGCGTCGTAATGGACATGTCGATGGACCGCGTACTCAACCCTTCCGAGGTGGCAATCATTCAGGAAACCGTTCGGCTCGTGAGCTACACGGCATTGCGCCCCTCCTACGGCCCATCGTTCGGTGGCTGCGGCAAGGGCTTATACACTTACTGGCATCACTCAAGAGGCCCTAAATCAGACTGGTACGCCTCGGTGCATTTTAGGGGCGGGAACCTCGTCATGTCCGACGGCCATGCCGAGTATCGCAAGGCATCCGCGCTGCGCGCCAAACACTTCGGTCTGACGGACGGCCCCTCGGGAAAAGCTGAGGATACCCAGTCCGCCCCTGATAACGCCTGCTACAAGCCCGCCTTCGGATATTGACGGTGGAGAATGCCAAGCAACATTTTCTCTCCGCTTGGCCTAGCACTTAGCTGCCGGAGGCAGTTCGCAAACGGACGGCCCGAGCTAAATGAGCCTTTTTCTCAACGGAACTACCCGGTTGATCTTCATGATCAGCTCTTGGGAGCAATCAAGTAATGATTCGCATAACGGTCGCAACAGCGAGTCCTTATGGATTCACGGTCGCCAAGCCATGGTTCACCTGAAAACCGGTCCGCGTCGAGATGTCCCATTTGGTAGCGACTGCGTCCTTTGCATATGATGTCAGCCAGAAGAAAACCCACCGAGGTGCTCTGGAATACACCACGGCCGTTGAACCCGGTGCAGTAGTAAAGTCCCTCGACATCGTGCACCGGACCGCAGAGTGCATGGCCATCGGGAGTGAAAGTCATGATGCCCGTTGTAACACTCATGGGTGTTCGTTCATTGATGAATGGGAATCGCTGCGATGCGGCCTCGATCAGCAGGGCCACATTGAGGTTGTCCCTTTGAATCCGAATTTCCGACATTTGAAAATCCTCAGGCAGTGCTTCCATGCTGTATTCAACAGGCTCTTGTTCATACGAACCAACCAGTAGCCCACCCATCTCAGGTCTCGAGTAAATGCGGTTGGCCCTGTCCCTAATGGCCGCATCCGTGGGAGAAATCTGCACCCCAGGAACCGGCTCCGTGACCAGGTAGTAATGTCCCAGCGTCGCGGTCGCCATAGGAGTCTGCGTCAACTCCGCAACCAGATAGGACCACGGACCGGCCGCGTTAACCACAACTGGAGCAAAGAAGGATGCACCGGCTGTTTGAACGCCCTTGACCCTACCTCCCGACATCATGATGTCCTCCACGCGTGTCTGGGACAAGAAGGTGGCCCCGGCATCCCGCGCAATCCTGATGTAGCCGTTCAACAGTTCGCTGGGCGCGAAATGCCCGTCGGTCGGACAGTAACAAAACTCGATCAGGTCGTCGGTTCGCATGCAAGGCAACCTACTTTTGGCGAACTCCCTGTCCACAAGTTCGATGTCGAACCCGATGGTTTTTCCCGATTCAACAAAGTCCCTCAACTCCCCTGCACGATCCTCGGTGGCGGCGACGTGAAGCGATCCCGTCCTGGTGAAGATTTTCTCATTGAGTTTCCTCTCCATCTCACCAACCACCTCAATGCCCTCCATGAGAAGTCGTGTTTCGCTCGGGTTGCTCCGCAACTGAGCTCCCAAACCGGCTGCCTGTCCCGTTGATCCGGAACCAAACTGGGCCTTGTCCAATACAAGGACACTCCTGCCCTGAAGCGAAAGCTGCATTGCGGTGCTGCAACCCGATGCGCCACCACCAATTATAATCACGTCAAAAGCCCTGTTCATCAGCCCTTTCGATCTTGTGCGAGAAAAACTATCCCGGGCTCTTCCCGTGTCAAGTCGACCTGTTGCCCAGCCAACATCCTAGAGAAAACGCGAGACTGCACGGGCCACGCGACGGCCGTTGAAGTAGCACCACTGCGCGCCGTGGAACCCCCTGAGCACGTTGCCGGCGGCAAACCAGCCAGGCTGCGACAGCGCTTGGCCACGTGCCAGTTGCAGTTGTCGCGATGGCAGCTCGACGGCCAAGCCGCCCAGCAGCGCCAATTCAGTGTTTGGCACCAGTTCCCCGCAAACCATCACTCCGTCGCCGGGCCACTCTTGGCCATCGCTTGACTGTACGCCGGCAGCGGAGCGGTCGCCCTTTATCTCAGCAGCCGTCACGCCGCCCGACCAATCAGGGCGCGTCCATCGGCGGAAAAACAGCCGCTCGAACAATCCGGCGCCGGGACTGCGCCGCTGGTCGATCATCACCGGCTCGTCGCTGCCGGCCTCACGCAGCTTGGCCGCCGCCGAGTAGGCGATCAGGTCCGAGCCCATCACCACCGGCTTGCGCGCAGGGAGCAACCCGTGTCTTTCGAGCCAGCCGGTCAAGTGCCGTGTAAAACTGATCCGCGACGTTCGCGCACCAGCGAGCCAACCCTTCTCGGCAGGTGTCTGTTCGCGGGCACCGGCCGCCAGCACGACGGCATCGGCGGTGATGTCGCACACACCTTCGGGCCCGAGCAGAGTCAGCCGTTTTTCGGCGGGATCAATTTTCGTCACCTGCGTGCCCAGCCGAATCGCGGTGTCGGTATGGGCGAGACGCTTGGCCAGGCGCCCAGCTAGTTCTTCGCCAAACACCACCCGGCCGCGCGTCCACTCTACAAAGGTCGGCACGCCACCCTGTTTTTTGCGGTAACCCATCGGTGTACCACCGATCTCGGCGCGGCGTTCGATCAACACGACCGGTCCAACACCGCGCTTGG
>CAJWEP010000004.1 GCA_913030945.1 uncultured Verrucomicrobiota bacterium | reverse complement strand
CAGCACTGAAATAGGCTACAATTCCAAGGTTGAAGGGGATGTCGTGCACACCAGATTGGACGCGGCGGTGAGCTGGTTTCGCAAGCATTCGCTCTGGCCGATGCCGATGGGACTGGCCTGTTGCGCGATCGAATTGATGGCAGCGGGGGCGAGCCGGTTCGATATCTCCCGGTTTGGCGCGGAGGTGATGCGGTTCTCGCCTCGCCAATCCGACCTGATGATTGTAGCGGGCACGGTCACTTACAAGATGGCGCTCGCGGTGCGCCGGATTTACGAGCAGATGCCGGAGCCGAAATGGGTGATCGCGATGGGGGGGCGTGCGCCTCGACCGGCGGCATGTACCGCAGCTATGCCGTGTTGCAGGGGGTGGACCGGATGCTGCCGGTGGATGTTTACATTAGCGGATGCCCGCCGCGCCCGGAGGCGTTGCTCGAGGGGTTGATGCGTCTGCAAAACAAGATTTCAAACGAGCCTCACGTCAAGGATGCCAAGCCAGCCCGCGCCAGGGAGGCGGCAGTCGCCTGAGATCCGGATGAGCGCGAAGCAACTGGCCAAAAAGCTCGAGCAACAATTCAAGGAGATTGTCTCTGCGCCGGTGGAGTTTCGCGGCGAGTTGACGCTTGAGGTGTCGGAGGCCTCGCAAATCACCGAGGTCTGCCTGTTTGCCAGGGAGTCACTGGGCTTCGATTTCCTGGTCGACCTTACCACCATCGACAACCACGAGGAAACACCGCGCTGGACGGCGGTTTATCACCTTTACGGTTACGGACACGGTTGCCACTTGCGCCTGAAGACCAGCGTGGGTGAAGAGGCGTCGGAGTTTCCCACGGTATCGGCGGTTTGGCGTACGGCCAACTGGCACGAGCGCGAAGCGTACGACATGATGGGCATCCGGTTTGCCGGGCATCCCGATCTACGGCGAATCCTGATGTGGGAGGGCTACCCGTTTTTTCCGTTACGAAAAGATTTTCCGTTGGCCGGCAAGCCAAGCGAGATGCCGGACGTGGCGTTCACCGACGCGGCACCGCTTGAGGGCGGGCCATTTGTCACCGTGGCAGGTGGCGACGACCCGACCGCGCGCGAGCCGCGGGCGCGCAATCCCGAAGAGTGACGATGGAGGCAACACGGCAACTCGAGGTGAAGGATTCCGCGGCGCGCTCGGCGCAGGCGATGGAGGAGTTGCGGGATGTGCAGGGCGAGAAGATGATCCTGAATATGGGGCCGTCGCACCCGGCAACGCACGGCGTGTTGCGGCTGGTGCTCGAGCTCGATGGCGAGATTATCACGAAGGCCGACCCAGAAATCGGCTACCTGCATCGCGGCGACGAGAAGATCGCCGAGAACATGACGTATAACCAGTTCACTCCGTACACTGATCGGCTGGATTACCTTGCGCCGTTGGCCAACAACGTTGCCTACTCGCTGGCGGTGGAGAAGCTGCTTGGCATTCACGACAAGCTGCCGGAACGCTGCCAATACATCCGGGTGATTTGCTGTGAGCTGGCACGCATCTCGGCGCATCTGCTTGGACTTGGGGCGTTTGCGATGGACGTTGGAGCGCTGACGGTGTTCCTGCACACGTTCACCGAACGCGAAAAAATATACAACCTGATCGAGGCTCTGACCGGGGCACGGTTCACGACGACATACACGCGCATTGGCGGGTTGTCGCGTGATTTGCCGGAGGGTTGGACGGACGAATTGGCCAAGTTTACCAAGGAAGTCAGCGCGGCCATTGGCGAGACGGACAAGTTGCTGACGCGCAACAAGATTTTTGTTGATAGAACGAAGGACGTCGGCGTGATCAGTCGGGAGGAAGCGATAGATTTTGGCCTGACAGGCCCGAACCTGCGCGGCAGCAACGTCGAGTACGACCTGCGCAAGGCGCATCCGTACCTCGTTTATGATCAACTCGACTTTGATGTGCCGTACGGCGAGGTGGGAGACTGTTATGACCGCTACCTCGTGCGGATGGAGGAGATGCGACAGAGCGTGCGCCTGCTCGACCAGTGCCTGGCCAAGCTGCCCGGCGGCCCGGTCAGCGTGGACGATGGCAAGGTTGTTTTGCCGGACAAACAGAAGGTGCTCTCCAGCATGGAGGAGTTGATCCATCAGTTCATGCTCGTCACGCATGGGCAGGACGCGCCTGCCGGTGAAGTTTATTTTGGTGCCGAGAATCCGAAGGGCGAACTTGGCTTTTACATCATGAGCAAGGGCGGTGGCGTGCCGTACCGGCTGAAGATTCGCGCACCGTCGTTCGCCAACCTGAGCATCCTGTCGCATACGCTGCCGGGATACATGATCAGCGACGTGGTGGCGATTTTGGGATCGCTCGATTTCGTGATGGGGGAATGCGACCGATGAGTTTAGAAGTTCCCAAAAAACTGGAGCGCGAAATCAACCGGCTTGTGAAAAACTACCCGGAGAAGCGCAGTGCCTCGTTGATGGTGCTGCATGCGTTGCAGGAGGAGTTCGGGTACATCTCCACCGAGGCCGAGGAATGGGCTGCGGCCAGGCTGGAGTTGAAATCGATCAACATCCACGAGTTGGTGACATTTTATCCGATGCTGCGCCAGCAAGATCCGGGCAGGACGGTGGTGCGGGTCTGTCGCACGTTGAGTTGTGCGTTGGCCGGGAGCGCCAAGCTGCACGGGCACATTTGCAAGCGACTTGGTCTGGACGCGGATGCGCCTGGGTTGCAGCGGACGAAGGACGGCAAATACGGTGTCGAGTACGCCGAGTGCCTGGCCAGTTGCGGCACCGGTCCGGTGATGATGTGCAACGATGATTTTTACGAGAACGTCTCGAACGACGGGGCGGATGAAATCCTGAAGAAATACGACGAATGAAGATGGTTGCCGAACTAGGATTCGAACCTAGACAAAGTGAGTCAGAGTCACTCGTGCTACCGTTACACTATTCGGCAACGCCGCGCGGGAATAGATATTAAAAGTGAGCTGGATGAGTCAAGGCTCGAATCACTGAATGCCGAAAGAAACCAAACTTGTTTTGAAGCACGCCGACGAGGCGGGTTACACGAATGACATCGGGTGTTACCTGAAACACGGTGGCTACCGGACGTTGAAAAAGGCATTTCGGCTCAAGCCGAAGAAGGTTAAGGGCGCCGTGGTGACGCCGCAGGAGGCCATCCGCAGGGAGGTGCTGGCGTCCGGCCTGCGCGGCCGGGGCGGAGCGGGCTTCTCTTGTGGCATGAAGTGGAATTTCGTCAATCGTAAGTCCGGCAAGCCGATCTATCTCATTTGCAATGCTGACGAATCCGAGCCGGGAACGTTCAAGGATCGGCAGATTATCTACAAGGATCCGCACCAACTCATCGAGGGCATGATCCTGTCGTGCTACGCCAACGATGTGAAGCTGGCCTACATCTACATTCGCGGTGAGTTCCCGGAGGGCGCAAAAATCCTCAACCATGCCATCAATGAGGCCAAGGCCAATGGCTTTCTTGGCAAGGGTATTTGCGGCACAAAATACAATCTCGAGATTCACGTGCATCGAGGCGCGGGCGCGTACATTTGCGGCGAGGAAACCGGACTCATCGAGTCGCTCGAGGGCAAACGGCCGTATCCGCGCATCAAGCCGCCGTACTTTCCAGCCGCGCTTGGCCTCTACATGTGCCCGACTATCGTCAACAATGTCGAGACCCTCTGCAACGTCCGCAACGTGCTGGCCATGGGCGGCAATGCCTATGCTGCGCTGGGCACGCCGAACAACACCGGCACTCGCATCGTCAGCTTGAGTGGCAACGTCAAGCGACCCGGTTACTACGAAATCGAGGTTGGCAAGGCCACCCTCGGCGAATTGATCTTTCACAAGAACTTCGGTCATGGACTGCACGACGGGCGCAAGCTGCAGGCCATCATTCCTGGCGGTTCATCATCAAAAGTGTTCCGCGCCGGCGAGAAGTTTGACATCAAAAGCAAGGACAAGCGGGGGGAGGTCGTCGAGCAAAAACTCGACCTGCTCGACATCCCGTACGACTTCGACACGCTGATGAAGTGCGGTTCGATGTCCGGCTCGAGTGCCATCATCGTGCTCGACGATTCAGTGGACATCATCGAGGTACTTGGCAATCTCTCTGATTTTTATGCGCACGAGAGTTGCGGTCAATGCACCCCGTGCCGGGAAGGCTCGCTATGGATGGCCAAGGCGCTCAAGCGCATGCGCAGCGGTCAAGCGCGGAAGGGCGATGCCGGGTATTTACGACACATTGCGCACAACATCCAGGGCCGCACGGTTTGCGCCTTCGGCGAGGCGTGCTCTTGGCCGGTGCTGAGTTTCGTGGACAAGTTCCGCGACGACTTCGAGCAACGCGGTGCGGAGGACGAGACCCGATTGGCCAAGCGCGGCGCGGAGGCCACGACGAGATAGCGATGGCGGCCAAGCGGACAGAACCAGCAGTCGAAACCGTCACGGTGAAAGTGGACGGCTGCGCCGTGGAGGTGCCGCGCACCATGCCCAATTGGCAGGGCAAGCCGGAACCGACCACCGTGCTGCAGGCGTGCAAGCAGGCCGGCATCGAGATTCCACACTACTGTTATCACCCCAAAATGCCGGTGGCAGGCAATTGCCGAATGTGCCTCGTGCACGTCGCCATGCCGGGACGCCCTGGTCCGGACGGCAAGGCGCCCACCAACGAGGATGGTTCGCCCAAGGTGTTCCCGATGCAGCTTCCGTACGAACCGGGGACACCGCGCGGAGTCATCGGTTGCGCGACCGGCATCGTGCCGGGGATGGAAATTTACGCCAGCAGCCCTGAGACGAAGGAGATGCGGAAGGCGGTGCTCGAGTCGCTGCTGATCAACCACCCGCTCGACTGCCCAATCTGCGACCAGGCCGGCGAGTGCAAACTGCAGGAATACTCGGTTGATCATGGCCAGCCAGAGAGCCGATTCGCCGAGGTGAAGGTACACAAGCCAAAGGCGGTGGACCTTGGCCCGCGCATCACACTCGACGCCGAGCGCTGCATGTTGTGCACCCGCTGCATCCGTTTCACCGCCAGTGTCGTCGGCGACGATGCCCTGGGCATCGTGAACCGCGGCAGCTACAACGCGATTTCAAGCTATCCCGGCCAGCCGTTCGACAACAACTACACGCTCAACACCGTGGACATCTGCCCGGTCGGTGCTTTGACGTCGGATGACTTCCGCTTTCAGATGCGCGTCTGGTTCCTTAAGGAAACCAAAAGCCTCTGCACCGGCTGTGGCACCGGCTGCAACACGGTCATCGGCTCGCGCGAAAACAGGATGTACCGCTACGAGCCGCGCCAAAACGACGCGGTCAACAGTTGCTGGATGTGCGACGCGGGCCGGCTCGATTACAAGTGGATCGGTCGCGACGATCGCTTGGGCAAGCTGCACGGGCCGCGGGGAAACACAACTTGGCCAAGCGCGTTGCGGGAGATTTCCGGGCACTTAGCCAAGGCCGCCGAAGGCTCGGTCGCGATCGTCGCGTCGGCGCGGCAAACCAACGAGGAGCTTTTTCTGCTGAATAAATTGGCCAAGCGCTACAAGGCGTTGACCGACTCCGTACCCCGCAATGGAGAGGCCGATCATCTGCTCGTCGCCGGCGATCGCAACCCGAACACCACCGGCGCGCAGTTGATCGGTGTCACGACCCAGCGCGTTGGCTCGAAATTGTCCGCCATCGTCAAGGGCATCGTGTCCGGCAAAATCATGACGCTGATCGTGTACGGCGAGGACGTCACGCAGCACGGCATCGACGCCAAGCTGCTCGGCAAGTTGAAAATGCTCATCGTCAGCGACATTTTGCCCAACGCCACGACGAGGAAGGCCGACTATTTGCTGCCGGGTTGCTCACACGCCGAGAAGCGCGGCACGTTCACGAACGTGAAGGGGCGCGTGCAGAAATTTACAAAAGCCCTCGAGCCGTCCGGCGACGCGATGCCGGAGTGGGAAGTGCTGCACGAGCTCGTGCACAACGTCACCGGCCTCGACGGCTTCAACAGCATCGAGGGTTTGTTCAACCAAATGGCCGACGAGGTGAAGGCGTTCAAGGCCGCCGGGTTGACGTGGGCCAGCTTGGGCGATAACGGTGCGGATGTGAAATTGTAATGCTCGCCTCGATCACAGAACTGCTTGGTCAAGCATGGGTGCTGACGCTGCTCAAGGTGGTGTGTGTGTTCGCCGTCGTGATGCCGATGGTCGCCTACTCGGTCGTTGCCGAGCGCCGCATCTCGGCTTGGATTCAGGATCGTATTGGGCCAAACCGCGTTGGCATCCCGTTCACAAACATCAAGTTGCTTGGTCTTGGCCAACCGCTGGCCGATGGGCTGAAGGCGCTGGTAAAAGAGGACTTCACGCCAGCTCATGTGCGGAAAGTATTTTATTGGATGGCCCCAGCGGTGGCGATGGTGCCGTCGTTCGTGGTGCTTGCTGTGTTGCCGTTTGGCTCGATGCTCGGGACACAGAAGATGGTCATCGCTGATCTTGATGTCGGCATCCTGTTTACCTTCGGCATCGTGTCGCTGGGAGTGTACGGCGTTGTGCTAGCTGGCTATGCTTCGAACTCGAAATATCCGTTCCTCGGCGGCATCCGCTCGACGGCGCAAATGATTTCCTACGAGATCGCGATGGGCTTGGCGGTTGTACCGGTGTTCATGCTGGCGGCCGATCCTGCTTGGCAGGCTGAACTGATTGATAAATCCACGGCGTGGTCGGACTACCTAAATGACACGGGGTTACTGAACCTCTCCAGCGTGGTCGCCTATCAGCACGAGAGTATTTTAGATTGGCTGATGTTTAAGCAGCCGATTGCGTTTGCAATTTTTCTGATCGCGATTTTTGCGGAAACCAACCGGCTACCATTCGACTTGCCGGAGTCGGAAACGGAGCTGGTCGCAGGTTACAACACCGAGTACAGCTCGATGCGGTTCGCGCTGTTTTTCATGGGCGAATACGCCGCGATGATTGCGGGCTCAGCGCTAATGGTGGTGCTGTTTTGCGGCGGCTGGACGCTGCCGCTCGGCGACTTTTTCAACACACCGGCCCAGTCGCTTGGCAAAGGGTTGGTGCACATCGGCGTGTTCATTGCGAAGATTACGGTGTTCCTTGGCCTGATGATTTGGATACGCTGGATGCTGCCGCGTTTCCGTTATGATCAATTGATGAACATCGGCTGGAAGCGGTTTCTGCCGGCGAGCTTGGCCAACATCATTCTCACGGCAATTGTGCTGTGGGTGCTGAACAGTTAAGGACGGGACGATGAAAGTAAAACGCACAGAACTGACCTGGTGGGAGCGGTTGTATTTGCCGACGCTTATCAACGGGTTCAAGGTTACGCTGCGTCACTTTTTCTCGTGGAAACGTTCAGAGGTGTATGGCGATAAACAGAAGGAGTTCACCGCCAAGACCACGATGCAGTATCCGGAGGAAAAGTGGGATGTTCCGACCGGCTACCGTGGCGCGCCGTATCTTGTCAAGGACGTGGACGAAAAGACGAAGTGTGTGTCGTGCCAGCTGTGCGAGTTTATCTGTCCGCCGAAGGCCATCCGCATCACGCCGCCTGGCGACAGTGGTGTGGTCGATCGCGAGGGTGCGGAGAAGATGCCGGAAGAGTTCGAGATCAACATGCTTCGCTGCATCTACTGCGGTTTTTGCCAGGAGGTCTGTCCAGAGGAGGCGATCTTTTTGCTGGAAGACTATGCAATCAACGGTGAGACCCGCGAGGAGTTGATCTACAATAAGGGAAAACTGCTCGCGCTGGGCGGAGCGGACAAGCGGGCCTACAATCACCATGTCCAGTGCGACGTGGACGAGGGCATCAAAAAATGGGAAACGAAAACTCGCGAGGCTGGCGAGCAACCGGCGTTTCACTGACGGTTTGACTGAGGTATGGAAGGAACGTTGTTCAATATTTTCGCCGGGCTGGCAGTGCTGAGCGCGCTGCTGGTGGTGGCGAATCCGCTGAGCCGCAACCCGGTGACGAGTGCGTTGTTTCTCGTGACAACGATGATCTCGATCTCGGGACTGTTCGTGCTGCTCGGAGCGTACTTTCTCGCGGCGGTGCAGATCCTCGTTTACGCCGGGGCGGTAATGGTGTTGTTCCTGTTTGTGGTCATGCTGCTCGACCTCCGGGAGGCGGCTCGCCGCAAGCTGAATCTTGTCAGCTTGGCCATGGGCATCTTGGCTGTCGGCGCGCTGTTTTTGGTTTACAAAAGTTCGCTCGAATCGACGTACGGCGAAGCCCCTCAGCAGCACGAAGTGGCAGAAGAGGATCAAACGGAGGCCAAGCTGGTCAAGGCGGTCGGTAGCACACGCGCGCTTGGCCAAGCGCTGTTCAGCAAGGATAAAGGATTTCTTTTGCCGTTCGAGATCGTCTCCGTCTTGCTTCTCGTGGCGATGGTTGGCGTGATTTTGTTGAGCAGAAAGGAGCCAGGCTGATGGAACCAACCCTGAGCCATTATCTGTTGGTGAGTGGCGCGCTGTTTGCGATCGGCTTGCTGGGCGTGATCGTGCGGCGCAATTTGCTGATCATCTACATGTCGCTCGAGTTGATGCTCAACGCGGCCAACGTGGCGCTCGTGGCCATGTCGCGATTCAACGGCAACCTCGATGGCCAGGTGATGGTGTTTTTCATCATCACCGTCGCGGCGGCGGAGGTATCCGTCGGCTTGGCTTTGATCGTTGCCCTGTATCGGAAACGCCAAACCACCGACGTGGCGGACTTGGCCACGATGAAACTGTAACCAATGAACACCGCTGCATGGCTCATATTGTTGCTCCCGCTGTTTTCGGCGGTGGCCATTGGCCTGGGCGCATTTCGCTCGCGCAAGGCCAGCGCAGCGATGTCCGTTGGTGCCGTCGTCGGTTCGTTTTTGCTGACGCTGCTGCTGATTGCTGCCGGCGGCGAACTGCACCCAAACGTTATTTGGCTCAAGATCGAGGGGCTACAGATCGACATCGGTTTGCAGATTGACGGGCTGTGCAAACTGATGCTCTGCGTCGTCACCGGCGTGGGTAGTTTGATTCACATTTTTTCACTCGGCTACATGAGGGAGGATCGCGACTTCCAGCGCTACTTCGCTTTTCTCAGCCTCTTCATTTTCTCGATGCTCGGCATTGTGTTGGCCGACAACTTCGTGATGATGTTCATCTTCTGGGAACTGGTCGGTGTCTCGAGTTATTTGTTGATCGGCTTTTGGTTCGAGAAACCCAGCGCGGCCGATGCCGCCAAAAAAGCCTTTCTCACCAACCGCGTCGGCGACTTTGGTTTTCTGATCGGCATCTTAATGGTCTGGGCCGTGCTTGGCTCGGTTCGGTTTGCCGACTTGGCCAAGGTGGTCCCCGGCGAGACGGCAGCGATCACCGGTCTAGCCGGGTTCCTGATTTTCTGCGGGGCGATGGGCAAGTCCGCCCAGACGCCGTTGCACGTATGGCTGCCGGACGCAATGGAAGGACCGACGCCGGTCAGCGCGCTCATCCACGCCGCGACGATGGTGGCCGCCGGCGTGTACATGCTATGCCGTGTGTTTTTCCTGATCGAAGGCACGTGGGCGATGGAGGCGATCGCGTGGATCGGCGGGCTGACCTCACTGATGGCTGCGCTGATGGCCGTGCAGCAGGACGATATCAAGCGCATCCTGGCCTACTCGACACTCTCACAGCTGGGCTACATGGTGATGGCGGTGGGATTGGGTTCGCCCGACGCGGCGATGTTTCACCTGACGACGCACGCCTCTTTCAAGGCGCTACTCTTCCTAGGGGCCGGTTCGGTGATCGTTGCGCTGCATCATGAGCAGGACATCTGGAAAATGGGCGGGCTGCGCGAGCGGATGCCCCGGACGTACTGGACTTTTTTGATCGGTACGATGGCGCTCTGTGGCGTGCCACTCTTCAGCGGGTTTTTCAGCAAGGAAGCCATCCTTGATGTTGCGCTGGAGAACAACATTTTACTGTTCCTCGTTGCCGTGTTCGTCGCCTTGCTGACAACGTTTTACATGACGAGGCTCTTCGTCGTGGCGTTCATGGGCGAACCGCGATCGGCACACGCCAAGAATGCAGCAGAGAATTCCGCCGTGATGACTGTGCCGCTGCTCTTGCTCGCGGTACCGTCGGTGCTCGCCGGTTACTTCAACGCCCACGCGCCGAATCCGCTGGTGCTGGCCGCTTCGGTGGTCGTGCTGGTGTTCAGCATGCTCGTTGCCAATACACTGTACAACGGTGCCGAGGCCGACCCGCTTCCAGCCAGGTTTGGTCGCTTGGCCAAGGCGCTGCGCGACCGGTTTTGGTTCGATGAAATTTACCAATGGTGCATCGACAATGTGCAGGAGAACCTGGCCAAGCTGGCAGACACGATCGACCGCTGGGTGATCGCCGGGTTGCTGGTGCGCGGTACACACGGTACGACCGAGTTGGCGGGACGCGTATTGCGTCTGGCCCAGACAGGCAACCTGCAGACGTACGCCTTTTGGTTCGCAGTCGGCTTGGTTGCACTTTTGATTTTCACGTTAACTTGATCGGGAAATGGATTGGTTGTTGATCATTGTTCTGTTGCCACTGCTCGCCGCCGCGGCCGTTGGGTTCGTTCCCGGCAGGCAACGGCGGGTGATCCGCGGCATCACGCTGGGGGCGTCCGGGCTAACGCTGCTATGCGCGCTGATTGCGTTTTGCACGTTCAAGGTAGGCGGCGGCATTCAGTTCGAAACCAAGGTCGTGTGGGTCGAGAGCCTCAGGCTGAATTTTCACCTGGCCGCCGACGGCATCAACATCGGCATTATTTTAATGGGCGCGATCGTGGCCTTCGCGGCGGCCTGCTGCGCAGACGACATCACGCACAGGGTGAAGGAGTTTCACATCCTGCTCAACCTGATGATCGGCGGCATCCTTGGCGCGTTCGCCTCGATGGATTTGTTCTTCTTCTACTTCTTCCACGAGCTCGCGCTGGTGCCGACGTTCATCATGATCGGCGTGTGGGGCAGGGGGGCGAACCGTAATTATGCAACCTACAAAATCACGCTCTACCTCAGTCTAGGCGCGTTGTTGGCGCTGATCGGGTTGATCGGCGTGTACGTGCAGACCGGTGCGGAGTCGTTCAGCATCCCGGACTTGATCGCCAAGGTGCAAGCGACGCCGATTGCCGAGTCGGCGCAGCGGTGGATTTTCCCGCTGCTGATGTTCGGCTTCGGCATCCTGGTTTCGCTGTGGCCATTCCACACGTGGGCTCCGCTTGGTTACAGTGCTGCGCCGACCGCCACCGCGATGCTGCACGCCGGCGTGCTGAAGAAGTTCGGCCTGTACGGTCTGATCCGCGTGGCCATCCCGATGGCACCGGCAGGCGCGCAAAGCTGGCTCGGTGTGCTGGCGTGGCTGGCCTTGGCCAATCTGCTGTACTGCGGCTTAGTGGCGGTTCGCCAAAAAGACCTCAATCTGCTCATCGGCAACTCCAGCGTGGCTCACATGGGTTTCATTTTCCTCGGCATCGCCAGTCTGAACGTGATCGGCCTGACCGGCGCGGTGCTGGTGATGATCGCCCACGGCCTGCTCGCCGCCCTGGCCTTTGGCTTGAGCGGGCACCTGTACCGGCAGACCGGCTCGCTGGACATGAGCCGGATGGGTGGGCTGCTGCGCCAAATGCCGCTCGCTGGGTCGGCGTTGCTGATGGCGATGTTGGCCGGCTGCGGCCTGCCGGGATTTGCCAACTTCGCCGGGGAGGTGATGATCTTTTTTGCTGCATGGTCGGCCGGTCTCAAGACGGTCACCGTTATCGCCGCGTGGAGTGCGCTGGTGATCGGCGGCCTGTACATGATGCGCGCCATTCGCAACATCCTGCACGGGCCGATTGGCGGTGACTGGGCCAAGGCGGCCGACGCCAGTCCGCTGATCGCGGCGGCGCTTGGCTTGCTGCTGGCCGCGCTGCTGGTGTTCGGCTTTGCGCCGGGCCTGCTGACCAAGCGCATTGAGGGCGAGGTGACGAAGATCGTGAGCTTGGCCAAGCCGTCTGCGATCGCAGGCCAGATACAAACCGCGGAGGCGGCCGGGAAATAAGTCGACATGGACGGTCAACTGCAATTTGTTCAACTTGAGATGATGGTGATCGCGCTGGGCCTGCTCGTGCTGCTCGCCGACCTGTTCCTGTCTGAGTCGGCACGCCCGTCGCTTGGCTGGATTGCTGCCGGGGCGCTTGGCCTCGTGTTCCTGCTGAGCTTTCGCAGTGGCTACACTGGCTTGGCCGGCGACGAGGCGTTCGGCGGGATTTACCGGCTCGATGGCTTGGCGCTGTTTTTCAAGCGATTCTTCCTGTTGGCGGCAATCTTCGTGCTGGTGTTTGCGGTGGACTTCGCCTCGCGGTTGAGGAGCGGCGTGTCGGAGTATCAAGCATTCATCCTGTTTGCGTTATCGGGGATGATGTTTACCGCGTCGGCCAACGACTTCAGCCTGCTGTTTGTCTCGATCGAGTTGATCACCGTGACGTTTTACATCCTCGTCAGTTTCCAACGACACCGGATGCACTCGCTCGAGGCGGGCGTGAAGTACCTGATCCTAGGCGCGGTATCGTCGGCGTTTTTGGTGTACGGCATCGCGCTCGTGTTCGGCGAGGCCGGTAGCCTGAAGTTCGACGCGATCCGCGACGCGCACGCCGGGTTGCTGGGGAGTAACGTGTTTTTGTTTGGCATGCTGTTTGTGTTTGCCGGGTTGGCGTTCAAGATTTCCGCGTTCCCGTTTCAGGTTTGGGCGCCGGATGTTTATCAGGGGGCGCCGACGCCCACGACGACCTTCCTAGCGGTCGGCTCGAAGGCGGCCGGTTTCGTGCTGTTGATTCGCCTGTTTGGCAGCGTTGTCCCGGAACTCACCGCCCAATGGATCGGCATGCTGATGGTTGTCGCCGCGCTGACGATTCTGTACGGTAACCTCTGCGCCCTGCCGCAGCGCAATCTCAAGCGTCTGCTCGCCTACTCCAGCATCGCCAACGCCGGTTATCTGCTGATGGGCATCGTGGCCCAGTCGGGCGACGGCACGGCGGCGATTTTGTATTACCTCGCCGGTTATTTGTTCACGCTCGTGGCGGCGTTCATGATCATCAACTTGGTCACTCGCGAGGGGGAGGGCGAGGACATTTCCTGTCTCGCGGGCTTGAACAAACGCTCGCCGTTCCTCGCCTTGGCGCTGACGCTGTGCGCCGTGTCGCTGGCTGGCATCCCGCCGCTGGCCGGTTTTTTCGGCAAATTCCTGCTGGTGAAATCTGTGGCGGCCAAGGCGTTCGGTGATGCCGGTTACTTCGCGCTGCTGGCCGTGGCGGTGTTCGGCGTCGTAGTTTCGATCTATTATTACTTCGGCATCATCCGCGCTATCTACTGGTCGAAAGAAACGCCCGACGACTCGCCGGTGGCAGTCGCCTGGCCAACGCGGGTTGCGCTTGGCCTCTGCGTCGCCGCAATCCTCTACCTCGGCATCCTGCCCAACAAGCCCATCAACTGGGCCAATGCCGCCGCCAAGATCGAGACTGTTGCCAAGTAAATCAGCGGCGGGCGAAGAGTTTGCCAGGGAGCTGCTTGGCCAAGCGTTTCATTTCCAGCCCGAGCAGAGCCACCGAAACCGTCGGCGTCGGCAGGCCGCTGTTGGCGATGATCGTGTCGATCGTTTGCTCAGTGGTTTCGAGCACGTCGAACACGGCTTGTTCCTGTTCCGTGAGATTAGCCAGCGGCATCGGCTCGGAGTCATCCGCTTGGCCAAGCGCTTGGTTGGGGAACAGATGCTCGAACTCGGTGAGAATGTCCTCTGCGTTTTCGCATAGTGCAGCGCCGTTACGGATGAGGTTGTGGCAGCCCCGGCTCTGCGGTGAGTCGATCCGGCCAGGTACGGCGAACACTTGCCGGTTGTTGTCGGCAGCCATGTTGGCCGTGATGAGCGAACCGCTTTTCAGATCGGCTTCGACGACCACAGTGCCTAGCGTCATCCCGGCGACGATGCGGTTGCGGATTGGGAAACTCTGCTTGTCGCCCTTGCGATTGAACGGAAACTGGGTGATCACCGCGCCGTTGTTGGCGATCCGCTCGTACAACTCCGCATTTTCGGCCGGGTAAACAACGTTGATGCCGTTGCCGAGCACGGCGATGGTGCGGCCTTTGCCCGAGAG
Organism: uncultured Verrucomicrobiota bacterium; assembly: GCA_913030945.1. Classification (GTDB taxonomy): domain Bacteria; phylum Verrucomicrobiota; class Verrucomicrobiia; order Limisphaerales; family UBA1096; genus UBA1096. The sequence goes on along the minus strand of CAJWEP010000004.1, from coordinate 30,180 downwards.
CGCACCCTGGTGCGAGGCGGAGTCGATCCCACGTGCGCCGCCGCTGACCACCGTGACACCGTGGCCGGCGAGTTGGTAGGCCAGCTTGCGGGCGGTATCCTGCCCGTAATGCGTCGTGCGCCGCGCGCCGACCATCGCGATGCTGTTTTTGTCCTCCGGCAGCAGGCGGCCCTTCAAATAGAGGACGATCGGCGGGTCGTAAATCTCGCGGAGCAACTCCGGGTACTCGTCGTCGGCCTGAAAAACAAGCCGCGTACCGAACTCCTCGACGCGCTTGAGTTCACCCGCCAAGTCAGTGGTTGACTGCCATTTAGAGATGGCACCGGCCAGGTCGTCGCCGATGCCCTTGACGCGCATGAGGGCGGGGCGACTCGCCTGCAGCACCTTGGTGGCATCGCCAAAGAACTTGAGCAATTGCCGCACCCGAACCGGCCCGATCCCCTCGAGCAGATTCAAAACCACCAAAGCCTCGCGCGCATCCACGAAGAGACGTTAGCGGGGGAGGATTACTGATGCCAGCGGGAAAGAAAAAACTGGCCGTTGGGCCGCCTTGAATAATATGAAGATTGTTGCGACGAGTTGAATGCAAATGAATCAACCAACCATTGCTCTTCCAATGCCAAACAAAATACTAAAGCCGATGTTAGCCAGAAATGGCATTTGCACTTCCGAGAAATTCTTGATGCAAAAGACCAACAAGACGATACCACAAAACAGGCTACCAAGACCCCAGCCGATACCTTCCTGAAATGCTGCTATAAGAAGGACTATTACAGTTATTAGACCCCCGAGTCCGCCGATCAACATTATTATAAATCCTAATGTTTCCATTAATCTAGGCGGAAAAAATCAAGGTTGCTGAAGTGAATTTGGGTCGAATCCTTCTACTCCAGATGTGCAACCGTTCTCTTTTCGGCTCAGACCTCCGACATGCAGGCGTCGTAGAAGTCCAGGAACTTGTTTTTGTCCTCGGTGGCGCGGATGCGCATGGCAGCACGCGGATGCTGGTTGAGGATGCCGGTGACCACGTACGGGATGAGGGCACCCCACTCCTTGGTGCGGCGCATCGGCATCAGGTGTTCCTGCAGGAGTTTGAAAACCGGGCGAAGGTCGAACTTCGGGTTTTTCAGGAAGCCCAGCAGCAGTTCCATCGGGCAGTTGCCGGCACCGCGGCCCAGGCCGAGCATGGTGGCGTCGATGCGGTTGGCGCCTTGGATGATGGCCTCGATGGTGTTGGCAAACGCCAACTGCATGTTGTTGTGCGTGTGGATGCCGACCTCCTTGCCGACCGAGTTAGCCACGGCGACGTATTTGATGACCAGTTCCCGAATCTGCTCGTGGTAGAGTGCCCCGTAGCTGTCCACCACGACGATGGTGTCCACTGGCGTCTCAGCCAGCGTGTCCAGTGCCTGGTCGATCTCGGAGTCGGCGACTGTGCTGATGGCCATGATGTTGCAGGTCGTCTCGTAGCCTTTGTCGTGGGCGTCCTTGATCATGTCCACCGCGGTCGGAATCTGATGCGCGTAAGTGGCGACGCGGATGCAGTCGAGCACGCTTTGCTCGGCCGGCAGGATGTCGGTCTTGTAGTCGGTCTTGCCGGCGTCGGCCATGGCGGTGAGCTTGAGCGGACTGTCGTTGTCGCCGACGATCCGGCGCAGATCATCCTCGTCGCAGTATTTCCAGTCGCCGTGCTCCTCCCGGGCAAACTGCGTCTTGGAGGCTTTGTAGCCCAGTTCCATGTAGTCGATACCGGCCTGGATGGCGGTGTCGTAGACAGCCTTGACGAAGTCATCCTCAAAAAGGTGGTTGTTGATAAGGCCCCCGTCGCGGACGGTGCAGTCCAGAACCTTGATCTCAGGGCGGAACGTCACCCACGGGGCGTTTTCTTTGGATTCACTCATTTTTCTACTATTGCAAAGGAGTCAAAAAGCCTTGAAGCCCAAGCACTTGGGTTTTCTGCCAATTGGTTTCCCGGCGAAAAGGGCGGCAAATGTCTTAAAAACCGAGGCAAATGTGAAGCGCTAAAACGCTTTTTTTTACTTTTTCGCCGCTGATGCGTTTTTCTTGGTGTATATGGCGCTGATTGGGTGGATATCGAGGATGTTCGGGTGGATGCCGCCGATGCGCTCCGGGTGGTAAATATTGATGCCGACGTAGAAAAACAGCGGGAAGATCGGCAACTCGTCGGCTATGAGTATCGTCTCCGCCTCGCGGAACAGCGCGTTGCGCTTGGCCAAGTCGGGGGTGGCGTTGGCCAGGCGGATGAGTCGATCGTAGTCGGCGTCCGCCCAGCCGGTGCGGTTGTTTCCATTCTGTGTCATGAACATGTCGAGGAAGGTGTTGGGGTCGTTGTAGTCGCCGATCCAACTGCTGCGTGAGAGGTGGTAGTCGAGCGCACTTTGGGCGGCGAGGTACACCTTATTCTCCGCCTGGCGCAGCTTGATCTGGATGCCCAGCGTGTCGCGCCACATGCGCTGCAACTCGACCGCGATGTTTTTGTTCAGGTCGTTCGAGTTGAACAGGTACTCGAAGTTGGCCGGGAAACCGTTGCCGCCGGGGTAGCCGGCCTCGGCGAGTAGTTGCTTGGCCAAGCCGGGATCGTGCGCTGGGCCGCTTGGCGAGGTGTAATTGCCGGTGCCGGGCGGGACGAAGTGTTCGGCCAGGCGTTCGCCGCCCTTGGTGTATTTCGCGACCAAGCGGGCCTTGTCGATGGCCAGTGCCATCGACTTGCGGACGCGCGGGTCGTCGAGTGGTTTTTTCGTGGTGTTGAACCGCACGAAGTAGGTGCCGAGGTAGTCGAACCTGTGAAAGTCGGGTCGCGGGCTGAGGGCGTCGAGCAGCTCGGGCGGCACGAGACTCTTGTCCCAAATGACATCGGCCTGGCCGGCTTCGTAGAGGTTGATCGCCGTCGCCGCCGCCTCGACCGGCAGGAAGTCAACGACGTTGTTTCGGGTGTTGGCTGCGTCCCAGTAAAGATTGTTTTTGCGGAGGCGCACCCGGTCGCGCACGCGCCAAAAGTCGAGCGAGTGCGAGCCGCTCACCGGCAGGGGCTTGCTAAGGCACCACTGATCGCCGTGCTGTGCGATTGCCTTTTCCGGCACGACGGCCAGCGTCCAAAACGCGCACAACTCGAGAAAGAACGGAGTGGGTGAGGTCAACTCGACGCGCACGGTTTTGTCGTCGATCGCCTGTACGCCAAGCCGCCTAAGGTCGGTCAGTTTGCCGCTGTTGATGGCCTCGGCATTCTTCACGTAAAAGAGCATCCCGGCGTAGTCGCTGGCGGTGGCGGGATTGATGGCGCGGCGCCATGAGTAAATCACGTCGTGCGCGGTGATCCGCCCGCCGGTGGACCATTGGATGCTGTCCCGCAGGTGGAAGGTGTAAACGGTGCCGTCACCAGAAATCTCCCAGCCCTTGGCCAAGGCTGGCTCGGCCTGTGCGGTAACGGCGTTGAAGCGGGTGAGCCCCTCGAACATCGCCGAGACGATGCGTCCGTCCGCCTGGCTGGTGATGATCACCGGGTCAAGGGACTCGGGGTCGGGGCCGTTGATGACGACGAAGTCGGCCGGTTCGTGCCGCTGAAAACAGCCCGCTTGGCCAAGCAGGCACAGGCACAAAAAAAGCGTCCCCAGCCGATGCACAGGAACGCCGTTGAAAGTCATGGTGTCTCGCTTATTTTTTCTCCCCGCCCTCCGGCGGTGCGGCCGGTGTCACAGCCGGTTTCTCCGGGGCAGCCGCAGGCGTGCCAGCCTCAGGGGTTATCGGCACTGGGGTATCAGCGGCACCGGCTAGGGCGTCATCCACCTTGTCGGTCACTTCAGCCTGAACCGGCACGGAATCCAGCGTGCCGGTTGGTGTTGGGGCCGGTACCGAGGCAGGTATCGAGGAGGGTTGCGCTTGGGCGCCAATGCGCTCGCTGATGTCGCTTTTGCTGGGATTGCCGATGATGGCCAGCACCAGGCAGAGCAACAGAAAAAGCGAGGCGGAAGCCTTGGTGAGCTTGGTCAGCACGTTTCCTGCACCGGCACCGAGTGCCATGTCCAGCGTGCCGCCGCCGAAGGCCAAGCCGGAGCCGGACTCTTTCTTTGGCAGCTGAATCAGGATCAGCAACACCAGAAAGAAGCAGTTCAGGACGAGTACGGTTGTCAATATTCCAATCAGGACACTCATGATTTCGTGTTTTGTTTGTCAGATCGAGTTTAGGATAATCTCGGAAAAGTTTCTCACGTCCAGCGAGGCGCCGCCCACCAGCGCGCCATCCACGTCGGGCTGGGTCATCAACTCCCGCGCGTTGCCCGGTTTGACGCTGCCGCCGTACTGGATGCGCACGCGCCGGGCCGTGTCCTCGTCAAAGATATCGCCCAGCAGGTTGCGAATGAACGCGTGCACTTCCTGTGCCTGCGCGGACGTGGCGGTTTTGCCGGTGCCGATCGCCCAGACCGGCTCGTAGGCGACGACCGTGCACTCCATTTGATCCGCGGTCAAGCCTGTCAGGCTGCCCCGGACCTGCGAACCGACGACCTCCTCCGTGCGACTGCTTTCACGATCCTCGAGTTGTTCGCCCACACAGACGATCGGCTTGAGGCTGGCCTCATGGGCGGCCTTGGCCTTAGCGGCGACCAGTTCGTCCGACTCGCGCTGGTACTGGCGCCGCTCGGAATGGCCGAGAATGACGTACCGAACGGAGAATTCCTTCAGCATCCCGGCGGCGATTTCGCCGGTGTGGGCGCCGTAGCCGTTCTGGCTCATGTTTTGCGCGCCAAGCCGGATGTTCGAATCGAAAACCGCCTCGGACACCGCGGCCAGCGCGGTGAAAGTTGGGCAGATGGCGATGTCCACCTCCGTAACGTCCTTGAGCTCGCGAATCAGGCCGTTGGCCAGGTCGAGCGACTCGGCGATGGTCTTGTTCATCTTCCAGTTTCCGGCAATGAAGAGTTTTCGTTCTTTTTCCATTCGCAAATATTACTTGTTGGCCAATGCCGCGACGCCGGGAAGTGCCTTGCCCTCGAGAAACTCGAGGCTCGCGCCGCCTCCGGTGCTCATGAAGGTGACTTGGCCGCCGAGACCGACCTTGTTCAGCGCCTTCACGCTGTCGCCGCCGCCGATGATGCTCTTGGCCCCGTTGGCGGTCGCCTCGCATACGGCCTTGGCCACCGCGAACGTGCCTCCGGCGAAGCGCTCATCCTCAAAGATGCCCATCGGTCCGTTCCACAAAATTGTCCTCGCGCCGGCGATCGCCTCGCAAAACCTGGCTGTCGATCCGGGGCCAATGTCCACCCCTTCGCTGTCGTCGGGGATGTCTTGGGCGTTGTTCACTTCCGGATCCGCCCAGGCGCCGTCTTTCATTCGTGAAATCAGGTTGTCCGTTGGCAGCAGGAATTCGACGCCGCGTTCCGTTGCCTTGTCCAGCGCGGCCTGGGCGATGCCGGTCTTGTCCGGCTCCACCAGTGAATCGCCCACGCCAAAGCCGCGCGCCAGCTTGAAGGTGTACGCCATCGCGCCGCCAATGAGGATCGTATCGGCCTTCTCGAGCAGGCGATCGATCACCTTTATTTTGTCAGAGACCTTCGCGCCGCCGAGAATGACAACGAACGGGCTATCGGGTGCTTCGAGTTCTTCGCCGAGAAATTGTAGTTCACGTTCCATCAGCAAACCAGCTGCGCATTGGCCGCCGCGGTCGGCAATGATGTTGGCCACCCCGACGGTGGAGGCATGCGCGCGGTGGGCTGCGCCAAAAGCGTCATTCACAAAAATGTCAACATCGCGCGCGAGTTGCCCGGCAAAGGCCGGGTCGTTTGTCTCCTCCTCGGCATGGTAGCGGACGTTCTCCAGCAGCAACAGTTCGCCGTCCTCCAGCTTGGTTGCGGCGTCCTCGGCCGCTTGGCCAACGCACTGGTCGCAGAAGGCAACCGGCTGGCCGACCAACCCGGCGAGTTTGTCGGCGACGGGGCGCAGGCTCATCGACGGCACGCGCTCGCCCTTGGGTCGGCCAAGGTGCGCGGCGAGAGTGATTTTCGCCCCATTTTCGATCATCAACTTTAGCGTCGGGAGGGTGGCGCGGATTCGGGTGTCGTCGTTGATCACCATCGCGCCGTCCTGCTCGGCCATGGGCACATTGTAGTCCACGCGTATCAGCACGCGTTTACCGCGAAGCTCGATGTCGTTGATGGTCAGCTTGGCCATTTACCCCCGAAAAAAGGGCGCGAAATCATACGCGTGACACTTTAAGTGTCAACGGTTATATGGGACTATGACGGCGAAAAACAGCCGTTTTTGGCTTATAAACGGGGACGGGGCGGTTTGACCGGGGCCCGCCACGGTTGCGCGCCGGTGAGCTTGGTTCGCCGCTTGTAAACCCGGTTACCGGTGGCGATGTAAAGCGTTTTCCAATCGTTGCCGCCGAAGGCCGTGTACGACACGCGTTTGGCCAAGCGCGGCTTGGGCAAAATCAGGTGCACGCGACCGAGTTGATCGCAGATTTGCACGCCCAACTCGGTGGCGGCCACGAGCCAGCCATCGCGGCTCACGCACATGCCGTCGAGGTGTCCTTCCAGTGAGTTGGGCGGCACGTGCATGTAGTAGTACTGCTGCTTGTTCGCCAGCGTGCCGTCGTCGTTCATGGTGTAGCTGTAAATAAACCGGCCGGGGAAGTGCCCGACGAACAGCATCGTCTGGTCGGCACTCAACGTGAGGCCGTTCGGATTGCGGAAGTCATCCACGCCGACCGCTTTGCCGGAGTCTTTGCGGATCATCATGATTTTGTTCTCGGGCGGGTTGGTGAAATAAATCGTTCCGTCGTGTCGTACCACGAGGTCGTTGCATTTCACGCCCTCGGCGACGACGGTGCGCTTGGCCGTTTCCGGATCCCAAGCGGCAATCTGTCCCGCACCATTGGCTGCGCCGTAGAGCAGACCGTCGGAGCCAAGGCGCAGGCCGTTGGCGCGGCCGGTGTTTTCGGCGAACAACTCGACTTTGTCGTCGATGCCGATGCGGTAAATTCTCGATGCCGGCACGTCGGTAAAAAACACGGTGCCATCCGGCATCGCGGCCAAGCCCTCGGCCCAGCCGTGGCCGTCGCTCAGCAGTTGCCAATCCTCGCCCGGCTCGAGGAAGCGCACCGCCTCGTTGCGGCACTGGTCGTAATGCGTCTTCACCTCGCCAGCATCGCTGTGCCAAAGCCAGCGCATCGCGTCGGGAAAAATCGCGTTGCCGTGTTTGCGGCTGTGCCCCCCATTGCCCCATTCGTATTTCAACTCGTAGCCGGAAAAACTGAGTGCGCGCTGCATCATTTTGTTAGCGATCCACCAGTCGCCGCCGTAAATGTTCAGGTCATTTTCGCCGTCCTGCAGAAGGATGCGGAGCGGCTTTGGCTCGGTTTTACGGATCAGCGTCGGAATCTCGTCGCCGCCGCGAAGGCCGACGTAAGTGCCGATGGTCGAGTAAATACGGCGAAACGAATCGGGCCGGTGCCAGGCGACGTTGAAGGCGCAAATTGCGCCGGAACTTGCCCCTGTGATGCCGCGCTGGTTCGGGTCGGAACTAAACCTGATGCCGTGCTCCCGCTCGATATGAGGCAGCAGTTCGTCGATCAAAAACCGGGCGTAGCGATTGCTCATGTCGTCGTACTCGAGGCTGCGGTTGAAGCGGGCCTGGGCGTTTTCGTTTTGCGGCGGCACCACGCCTGGATTGATGAACACGCCGATCATCACTGGGATGTCACCTTGGTGGATGAGATTGTCGAGCGCGTTGATGGTGGCTCCATTGACATAGGCTTTGCCGTCCTGAAACACCATCAGGCTGGTCGCCTGGCCAGGCTTGTACTGTGCCGGCACATAAATCCAGTAGTCGCGATCCGTTCCGGGGTACACCGTGGAGTCGGTAAACTCCGCCTGGGTAACTTTGCCGCTGGGAACGCCAGCCTGCTTTTTCGAGTCGGGATGGATGAGGTACTGCTCCTGTTGTGCGAAGATGCTTGGATCGAACAGTGAGCCGGCGATGATAAACTTGGCCAGAAAAGAAATGGTTTTCACTCGGCGCAGGATAGGGAAACCAAGCTTGGCTGTCACGCCGCCGCGCTTGGTCAAGTTGTCCGCAATCTTGCGGCGTGCTTGCCGATTGGGTGCCGTGTCAGTAATCTCCCCGTCGATGTCTGGCTTGGGGCCAAGAGCCATCCTTGCACTGGAGGACGGCACCATTTTCGAGGGGCAGGCGTTTGGCGCTGCGGCGTCGATCGCCGGGGAGGTGTGTTTCAACACCTCCATGACGGGTTATCAGGAAATCCTGACCGACCCGTCGTACAAGGGGCAGATCATCAGCATGACCTATCCGCTCATTGGCAATTACGGTGTCAACGAGCAGGATGTGGAATCATACCAGACACACGCCAGCGGGTTTGTCGTGCATGAACTGTCGCCGGTCGTGAGCAACTACCGCGCGGACAGTTCACTGGGCGACTACATGGAGCGCAACGGCATCCCCGGCATTGAGGGCATTGACACCCGGGCTCTGACCAAAAAGCTACGTGTCAGGGGCGCGATGAACGGTTATCTCACGACGGAAGATGGAACCACCACTGAGGACGCCTTGGCCAAGGCGAAGGAGTGGCCCGGTTTGGTCGGCGTGGACTATGTGAAGGAGGTTACCCACGAGTTGGCGTTTAGGTGGGATGAAAAAGACGAGTTGAGCCCGGCGTTTCGGTTGCCCAAGGGGCCGAGTGAGTCGGACGGCCGCCAACAGCGCGATCCGATGCCGGCGGCGGACATCCCGATTGTCGCCTACGATTTTGGCATCAAGTACAACATCCTGCGCAAGCTGCGGCAGACTGGTTTTGCGGTGACGGTGGTGCCGGCGAACACTCCGGCGGAGGAGGCGCTCAGGCACCAACCGGCCGGCATTTTTCTCTCAAACGGCCCCGGCGACCCCGTGGCGGTGACGTACGCGGCGGAGGCAGTTGCGGCGTTGCTGAAGAAGGGGCTGCCGATTTTCGGCATATGCCTTGGCCACCAAATCCTCGGCCTGGCCATGGGCGGCAGGACGAGCAAACTCAAGTTTGGCCATCGCGGTGCCAACCAGCCGGTGAAGGATTTCGAGAGCGGCCGGGTGGAGATCACCTCGCAGAACCACGGTTTCACGGTCGATGCTGACACACTGCCAGGCGATGTGTCGGTGAACCGTATCAACCTCAACGACCAGACGGTCGAGGGGTTGCGCCACAAGACCAAGCCGGTGTTCTGCGTTCAATATCACCCGGAGGCTTCGCCCGGCCCGCATGACTCGAGCGGAATGTTCGGTGAGTTCCGCCAATTGATCGAAAAGCACGGGTGATTTTGCCAAGCACTCCTAAATTTTCCTTCCAGAATACAAAAAAGCAGGACGTTGTGTGTCCTGCTTTTTTTTCGAGAGTTGGTAGACTTGGCTTAAGCCTTGGTTGGGGCTTCCTCTGCTGCGGGTTCGGCTTTCTCTTCCGGAAGCGGGTTGATGCTTTCCACACGAACCTTTAGAGTGGTCCTGACCTCGGAATGCAGCCGCAACTCGACGTCGTGGTCGCCCACGGTGCGAATTGGCTCTTCAAGGTGAACCTTCCGGCGGTCGAGTTTGATCTCGAACTGCTCGTTGAGCTGCTCGATGATGTTTGCCGGGGTGACCGAGCCGTACATTTTGCCAGCGTCGCCGGTCTTGACCTTCAACAGTAAAATCAGGTGTTTGAAACTTGCAGACAGTTCCTTGGCATCCTTTGCCTCGTGGATTTCCCGGGCCAGGCGAGCCTTGCGAAGCGCCTCGAGGCGGCGCTCATTGCCATCGGTCAATGGGATGGCCAGCCCCTGAGGTAGGAGATAATTGCGGGCGTACCCGGTGGCTACGTTGACCTGGTCGGATTCTCCGCCCAACCCATCCACATTCTTGATTAAAATAACGTCAGTCTTAGCCATGATTTACTTTGTTTTGCGTAAGGTTGTGTTCAGAACGGGACATCGTCTTCCCCGGGGCCGTCAGCGGGGGGGGCTTCCGTGGGTTGGGAGGGGGGTGGAGCGGATTGCTGCGGAGCAGCGCCACCGCCATCGGTTTGGCCGGCGCCACCGCCGATAAAGGTGAAACGCTCGAGCACCACGCCCAGTCGGCTACGGTTTTGGCCAGTGTTTTTATCCTCCCATTGGTCAAGTTTGAGTCGGCCTTCGATGAGAATCGGGCGGCCTTTTTGCATGTATTGCCCGAGGGTCTCGGCTTGTTTGCCGAATGCATCAACGTCCACGAAGGTGGTTTCTTCCTTTTGCTGCCCCTCGGTGTCACGCCAGACGCGGTTGACGGCGAGGCCCAGCTTGGCGATCGCGGTGCCGCCGGAGGTGTAACGCAACTCAGGGTCACGGGTCAGGTTGCCCATCAGGATCACTTTGTTGAAGCTTGCCATGACTGCAGTTTAAACGGTTTGCACCTTCGAAATCAATCCGCGATTCACGCCGGCTTAGTGAAGAATACGCGGAAGACGTCCTTTAGCTTGAGTAGGCGTTTTTTCAGGTCGCCGGTCGCGGCAGGATCTCCCTCGAACGTGACCTCGAGGTAGTAGCCATCGGGGTTTTTGCGGTTGGCTATCCGGGCAAAGTCCTTCTGGCCCACAGCGTTGAACTCGCCGACCTTTCCGCCGGCCGTGTCGATCTCGGCTGAGATGAGGGTCTGCAGTTCCTCGACGGTGCTTTCACGTCCTGTTTCCTTCAGGATGATCGTTCCTTCGTATTTCGTCATCTGTCTTTTTCCCTGTTGGGGAGTAGTCCCCGTTGTAATTGTTCATGGCCTGCTGGATGTCTTCAAGCACCCAGCAGACGAGTTGGTTCGCTGCCGTTTCCAGCACCCGTTCTAGCAGTTCGGTTTCCGCTTCAGCAAATTTGCCCAGCACGAAGCCGGAAACATCACCATTCGGCTCCGGCCGGCCGATCCCGAGTCGAAGCCGCGAAAAATCGTCTTTTCCAAGCAATCCCTGAATGGAATCCAGGCCCCGATGGCCTCCCGTGCCTCCGCCGGGGCGCATGCGTATGGCACCGAGCGGCAGGTCGAGGTCATCGACCACCACCATGATCCGCCCGAAGGGGATCTGGTAAAACTTTGCCAGGGGCACCACGCTTTGGCCGCTCAAGTTCATGTAGCCCTGTGGCTTGCACAAGAAGACAGTGTTGCTTTCCTGAGTGCCTTTGGCCAAGTGGGCTGCGAATTTTTTGTTCACTTCCCACTCGGCACCCTGGCGCTTGGCCAAGCGATCGAGCACCATGAACCCGACATTGTGCCGGGTGTCGGCGTAACTCTTCCCGGGATTGCCCAAGCCCACGATCAGGTATGTCTCTTCCATACGCGGGCCTTCTCAAAGAACACGACGGTCCTGCCAATTCGGCGGGTCGTCGCTCAAATTTGTCAACCTTCCTTCTTGTCCCCGCCCTCGGCAGCATCGGCGCCGCCTTCTTCCTTGGCACCTTCTTCTGCTGGGGCTTCGCCCTCGGCGGTTGCCTCTGCCGCAGCTGCCTCTGCCGCAGCTGCCTCTTCGGCCTCGGCCATCATCTGCATGCGTGAGGTGGCAACTGCGATTACCAGAGCCTTTGGAGAACCGATAGCGGTGACCCCTTTTGGCAATGCGAGTTCCTCCAGGTAAATGGATTGGCCCACCTCTAGATGGCTGACGTCCGGCTCGAGGCTTTCTGGGATGTCTGCCGGCCGACCTTTTAGCGTGATTGTGTGCATCGGCGTCAACATAACCCCGCCCAGCTTCACGCCCTCGGCGGTACCGAGAGGTTGCAGCGGGACTTGGGCTGTGACCACGCTGTCTTCAGTCAGGCGCTTGAAATCGACATGGATGAACATGTTTGTCAGGGGGTTCTTCTGGATATCCTGCACAAGTGCTCTGCTCTTTTTGCCTTCAATTTCCAGTTCCACAAGGAAGTTTTTCGCCTCGGTGGATTTTACCGCTTTGCCAAATTGCTTGGCTTCGAGCTCGACGCTCTGTGGTTCACCATTGCCGTAAACAACGCCGGGCAACCCTCCGCCTTGGCGGACTTTTTTGCTGCCTGTCGTTTTAATCAACGTCCGCGGAATCGCGGCCAACGAGATTGCTTTCATGTAATATTACCAAAAACTGCCTCCCTCGGCGGTGCTCAGGTGGTACGCGCTCCCTTGAACCGGAACAGGGAGTTCACCGAGGAATTGTTGTGTATTCGCTGGATGGCTTCCCCCAGCAATCCCGCAACGGAGAGGGTGTTTATGTTCAACCCCTCGATTTCGGGGCGGGGGACTGTATCAGTTGTTATAAGTTCGTCAATACAAGAGTTCTTCAGCCGATCGATACCCAAATTATTAAGAATTGTATGCGAAACACAGGCCCGAACGCTCGCTGCGCCGTGCTCCTTGAGAATGGAGGCTGCATTCACCAGCGTGCCGGCCGTTTCGGTGAGGTCGTCGACCAAAAGTGCGTTTTTACCCTCAATATCGCCGATAATGCCAACCGACTCGGTATCGGTGGCGCTTGTGCGGCGTTTCGCGACGATTGCCAGGTCGGCCCCGAGCATTTCCGAGTAGGCGTGGGCCATTTTTAGCCCGCCCACATCCGGACTGACAACCACTTGGTTCTCCTTTTTGGCGTATTTAAGATAGGCGAAGATTACCGGCGAGGCGTACAGATGATCCACCGGGATGTCGAAAAAGCCCTGAATCTGCTGGGCATGCAGATCCATCGTCAAAATGCGGTTGGCCCCGGCAGCCACCAGCAGATTGGCCACGAGCTTGGCCGAGATCGGCACACGCGGCTGATCCTTCCGATCCTGTCGGGCGTAGCCGTAAAACGGCAGCACCGCTGTGATGCGGTCGGCGCTGGCCCGCTTGAGCGCGTCCATGATGATGAACAGCTCCATCAAGTGATGATTTGTCGGCGGGCAGGTCGATTGAATCACATACACATCCTCACCTCGGACGTTTTCCTCTATCTTGGCAAAGGTTTCCCCGTCGGGGAATGCGGTGATGGAGATTTTGCCCGGCTCGATGCCAATGTTACTGCAAATGGCATCGGCAAGGGGAAGGTTGGAACTGCCAGCGAATATTTTCACGTCAGGTTTCGGAGTGGTCGCGGTTTTGGTTTGCGCTGTAGATCAGCCCTGCTCGCGACTGCGAAAAAGTAACAATTGGCAAACACCAATCAAGTGCATTCGTGCCCTTGGGAATAAATTTATCCAGACGGCATACGCTCCGCTTGGCTATAAGCGCTAAAACTGGTCGAGGAACCGGAGGTCGTTTTCGTAGAACAAACGGATGTCGCTGATGCCGTAGCGGATCATCGCGATGCGCTCGATGCCGAAGCCAAACGCCCAGCCACTCCATTCCCCGGGGTCGTACCCGACGTTTTCAAACACCGCCGGATGCACCATGCCGCAGCCGGCGATCTCGAGCCATTCCTTGCCCATCTTGCGGACGAGTGGGCTGCTGAAATCAATCTCGAGGCTCGGCTCGGTGTAGGAAAAGTAGTGCGGCCGAAAACGCAGCTTCACTTCCTTGCCTAGCAGTTCTTTGAATACAAACTCCACCGTACCCTTGAGGTCGCCGACGGTGACGTTTTTGTCCACATACAGGCCTTCAATCTGGTGGAAGGTCGGGTTGTGTGTGGCGTCGGCGGTGTCTCGGCGGTACACGCGGCCCGGCACGATGATTCGAACCGGCGGCGGGGTCTTTTCCATCACACGAATCTGCACCGACGATGTGTGAGTGCGGAGCAGCGGCCGGTCGGCAGTGTCCAAAAAGAAAGTGTCCTGTGTGTCACGAGCGGGGTGGTCGGCCGGGGTGTTGAGAGCGTCGAAGCAGTAGCGTTCGCTCTCGATCTCCGGGCCGTCGGCGACGGCGAACCCGATTTTGCGGAAGCTGCGGACGATGTCCTCGGTGACCTGCGTGAGCGGGTGCTGTTTGCCAAGCGGTCGGCGCCGGCCCGGCGCGGTGAAGTCGGTGGCGCGTTGCGGAGTGGCGACGGCGAGTTCGAGTTCCTTGCGTCGGCGATCGAGCGTCTGGGTGAGTTCGGCCTTGGCCAAGTTGACTGCTTTGCCGATGGCGGGGCGTTCCTCCTTGGCCAAGCCGCTCATCTGCTTGAGCAGTCCGGTGAATTGGCCGTTGGTTCCGAGGTACAGCACGCGCACGTCGTCGAGTTTGGCCAGGCTGTCGGCGGCCTCGAGCGCCTGCAGGGCGGCTTCCTTCAGCGGAGTGATTTCGTCCAGGAATGACATGGCTCACGTTTCCCTTTTTGAAAACAAAAGAGGGCGGCCATTAAAGACCGCCCACTCAAAAAGTCAACTTGGCCAATTGCTCAGCCCTTGGCCTCGAGTGCGCTCTTGGCGGTGCTCACCAGTTCGCCGAAGGCCACCGAGTCGGTTGCGGCCAGATCGGCCAGCACTTTGCGGTTGACTTCGACCTTGGCGGCCTTGAGACCCTCGATGAAGCGGCTGTAAGTGATGCCAGCGTCACGGGCTGCAGCGTTGATGCGCAGGTTCCAGAGGGCACGGAAGGTGCGCTTTTTGTTTTTGCGGTCGCGGTAGGCGTACTGGCGGCCGTGCTCGACTGCGTCCTTGGCGTAGCGGTAAAGTTTAGAGCGGCGCAGACGGAAACCCTTAGCGGCTTCGATCATGCGCTTGCGGCGTTTGCGGGAGGCGACTGCGTTGGTGACTCTCATGATTGAATTGAATTGACGGGTTTAAGCCTCAGCGGCTGAACGGCAGATTTTCCATCACCCGTGCGTAATCGGTCTTGTCCACGAGCGCCGGGGTTCCGAGTTTGCGGCGGCGCTTGGCGTTTTTGCTGGCCAAAAGGTGCCGTTTTCCGGGGCGATTCCTGACAATTTTGCCCGAGGCGGTGATCTTGAACCGCTTGGCTACTGACTTGCGCGTCTTGATGGATTTGGCTTTCTTCTGCATCTGGTTCTGGTCCCCTTCCTCGAAAAAAGGGCAAAAAAACTAGTCAATGGTCTGCTGCTGCACAAGCCATTTTCTGAAATAATTTGTTTTTGTCGCTAGGGTGCGCTTGGCTAAGCTGTTATAAATGCGTACCCGATTTTTTGCTATCATGACTAAAACAACGTTTTTTACGGCGGTGATTCTGTCGCTTGGGCTGGTTGCAGGCCAAGCGGCGGACAAGGTGCACTTTGAGGATGCCGACTTTTCTAGGGAAGGTTGGAGCGATTTCACCGAGATTCCCGGTACCGGCGGCTGGGAGGTGAAACGCCGCGACTTGGGCGGCCTCGTTCAGGGCATGGTGCAGGAGATCTCCATCGAGGGGAGCGGCGGCATTTTTCTGAGCGCCGGGCGAGGCAGTTACGCCTCCGTGTTCCGGTCGGAGGGCGTGATCTATGCCGTGCGCTTTCGCGATGGCGAACGCTCTCTCGTTGGGCAGGCCGATGTTGCCGATACCGTCAGCCTGCGGCTTGGCTTCGACGGGGCCTTCTTTATTTACGAGTACCGCTCCGGCGACGAGTGGAGCCGCCTTGGCAAATCCGACATCATCGGCGTGGTGTCGTACACCGGCGGCATCTCCTCCCCGAACCGCGCCAGCGACATGAGCGGCTACCGGATCGTCGAGCTTGAGTCGCTCAAGGGCGTGCGCTTCGGCTACACCAACACGCCGAAGATTCCCGGAACCCCGTGGGTGGTGCACGATCCGTTCCGCCCCCAGCCGCACCAGATTCATCCCGGCACGGTGGCGCCGAGCGATGTGCCGGGCACGCCGCCCTCCGATGCGATCGTGCTGTTCGACGGAACCAATCTTGACGCGTGGGAAGACGGCAAGGGCAACTCGCCCAAGTGGACGCTTGGCGACGGCTACTTCGAGTGCGGAAAAAAATCCGGCACCATCCGCACGAAACAGAAATTCGGCAGCGTGCAGCTTCACATCGAGTGGGCAAGCCCGTCGGAGGTGAAGGGCAGCAGCCAGGGGCGGGGTAATTCCGGCGTCTTCCTCGCCGGGATCTACGAATTGCAGGTGCAGGACAACTACGACAACCTCACCTACCCGGACGGTCAGGCCAGTTCGCTCTACGGCTTCCGTCCGCCGCGGGTGAACGCTTCCCGCCCTCCGGGAGTCTGGCAGTCGTACGACATCATTTTCGAGATACCTGAGTTTGCGGACGGCAAAGTCGTCAAGAAGGCGCGCATCACCGTACTGCACAATGGTGTGCTCACCCAGCACGGCGTGGAGATTCCGGGAATCCTCGGCCACAAGAAAACCCGGCCGTACAGGGTGCACGGCCCCGGGCACATCCAGTTGCAGGATCACGGCAACCCGGTCCGTTACCGGAACGTCTGGATACGCGAACTCAAGCCGATCCAATAACCCGTGGCGGACGAGCAACTCGAGAAAGTCTCGGCAACGCTCGGGCTGGAAAAAATTGAGCGTCACATTTTTTCTCTGCGCCGACCAGTCCGAGCCCAAGTGCTGCGACAAGGCGGGCGGCCTCGAGTCGAGGGCGTTTTTGAAAACCCGGCTCAAGGAGCTTGGCCTCGTTGGCACCGAGCCAAAAGTGCACCGCACCAAGGCCAACTGTCTCCGGGTCTGCACGCGAGGCCCCATTGCCGGAGGGTGCCTGGTATCACTCCTGCACACCTGAGGTCCTCGAGCGCATCATCCAGGAACACCTCATCAACGGCCCAGTCGTCCGGGATTATTGCTTCACCAAAAATCCGATTGGCCGGCCGGGGCGCTTATCGCCTGTCTTTCGCGTGAGGCGGGCGGCGTAGGCGCCGTCGATGTGGTCTTCGACCGGGTGCAGCATGCGCTCGTCGGCGAGTGCCCATCCGGTGTTGGCCTCGAGGAAGCGGGCGACGAGTTGATTGTTCTCCTCCGGTTCGATGCTGCAGGTGCTGTACACGAGTTGGCCGTCTGGCTTGGCGTGTGCTGCGGCTTGGCCAAGCAGCTTGAGCTGCTCGTCGGCGAACAGCTTGGCTTGGCCGGGGCTGAGACGCCAGCGTAGGTCGAGCCGACGACGCATGACGCCGGTGTTGGAGCAGGGGACGTCGACGAGCACCCGGTCGTACTCGCCCGTCGCCACGGCATCCGCTTGGCCAAGCGTGGCGCAGGTGACGCGCATGCGGTCGCAGTTTTCGCGCAGCAACCCGAGCCGCGATTCGCTGGTGTCGAGCGCGCTGAGCTGACCTTCGTTTTTCATTTGCCCGGCGATGTGGCAAGTCTTGCCGCCAGGCGCGGCGCAGAGGTCGAGTACGGCCTGGCCCGGCCGCGGATCGAGCAGGTCGACGGGCAGCAGTGTGCTGGGATCCTGAATGTAGAACAGGCCGTCGCGAAAGCTGCCGAGTGACTCGAGCGGGGGGTGCTGGCGGAGGCGAAACAGGCTGTCCGGTTGGGCCCAGTCGCAGTTGATTGGCGTGGCCTCAACGCCTTCGTCATCCCAACGCTTGGCCAAGTGTACGGGGTCGGTGACGAGGCGGTTGACGCGGGCACAGGTCGGGGCCGGCTGGTTGTTCCATTCCATGAGGCGAATGGTTTTTTCGCGGCCCCAGCGCTGTTCCCACTGCTCGAAAAGCCAGTCGGGGTGGGATTGGCCAAGCGCCGGGCGTTCCTCCTGCAGATTCGCAATGTCACGGGTGATTTGCTCCCGCTCGCGGAGGAAGCGCCGCAACATGGCATTGATGAAACCGGCTTGGCCGAGGCATCTCTCGGCCTTGGCCAGGCGGACACTCTCATCAACGATGGCGTGCTCGGGGATGCGGTTGAGGAAGAAAATCTGGTACAGGCCGAGCCGGAGAATCTCCCGCACGGCCGGTTTCTGTTCTCGGCCTTCGGTGGCGCGCTCGATCAGCCAGTCAAGCAGCCGCCGCCATCGAACGCAGCCGGAGACGAGTTCTCGGCAGAGTCCGGTGTCGACGCTTGAGAGCGCGGCGGACCGGAATTGGCGAGCGAGGATTGGCTCGACGGCTCGCTGCGTTTGTTGTGAGCGCAACAAAGATTGAAGCACAATTTGTCTTGATTTTCTACCCGACACGCCGCTAGGATGCCGGCTTTGGCGGCGCAGGCCGAGTTTTACCTGATGAGCGAAAAAATGACCGAGGAAGCAACCACCACCACAGAGCAATCCGATCAACTCCAGAGCGAGTTCAAGCGACTGGTGCTCGATGGGAAACTGGATCCCAAGCTCACGGATACGCTGACGGATTTGGTGACGGCTGGATTTTGCACGCACCGATCGTGGGGGTTTGGGAAGATCACCACGGTGGACACGTTGATGGCCAAGATGACCATCGACTTCCAGTCCAAGCCGGGACACCCAATGGACCTGGGGTTTGCCGCGAAGGTGCTCAGTCCGCTCAGTTCGAGCCATATTCTGGCGCGTAAGGCAACCGACTTGGCGGGCCTGAAACGCATGGGCGCCCTGCACCACCTCGAGTTGATCAAGCTGGTGCTCGAGAGCTACGGCGGGCAGTCGACCATCGCGCAGATACAGGAGTCGCTGGTGCCGGATGTCATCGAGGAGGACTGGAAAAAATGGTGGGCCAACGCCAAGAAGGAAATGAAGAGCGACGGGCACTTTCAGTTGCCGGTCAAGAAAACTGAGCCGATTGTCTACCACGCCGAGGAACTCTCCCCGGCGGACAAACTGATGAGAAATATCCGCGATGCCAAGGGCTTGAAGGCGCAGTTGGCCGCAGTCAGCGAGCTTTGGAAAGGCATTGACGATGTCGAAAACAAGGAGGCAGTGCTGGAGGAGGTGGTGGCCATCCTGAACACCGCCATCAAGAACCATCTGACACTCAAGCCGTCACTGGCACTCGAGGCGATCCTGCTGCGCGACGCCATCCGCACACAGTCCGGCGACCAGCCGCAGGAAGGGGAACTGAGAGCAGACGACATTTTTGAGAAAGCGGACAATCTGGCCGGAGTGATCGAGGGCCTTTCCGCCACAAAGCAGAAGCTCGCTCTGGAGGCTTTTCGCGAAGCCCATCCGGACATCTGGGTCGACACCTACCTCAAGCTGCTCAACGAGACCGGGCTTCGGTTGGTGGGGGAACTGATCCAGATTCTCATCGACACCGGTCATTTCGAAAAGTTCAAGGCCAGACTGACAAGACTCATCAGCAAGCGAGAGGCTAGCACCGACCTGATGCTGTGGGTAGGCAAGAACCGTTCCGACAGCTTTGCCGACATCCTCGGCCCGGGAGTGTTCCGTGCGATGATGGCCGCCATTGAAAATGACCGGTTTGAGGATCGCAAAACCAGCAAGCTGGGGGATTTGATTCTAAGCGATCAGGAACTGATAACTGACCTGATCAGTTCCGCTGACGTTGAACTGATCGAGGACCTGGTGCGCGCGCTGCAGTCGACCAACTGCTTTGACGACATGGACAAGCGCTCGCTACTGGGCCGCATCGTCAAGGAGTTCCCCTCAATCCAGCCGATGATTTCCGGCGATCAGGTCAAGGAGGACAATACTCTTGTCGTCTCCTGGCCTAGCCTCGAGCGGCGCAAACTTGAGTACGAGGAGCTGGTCAAGGAGAAGATTCCCGCCAACTCCAGGGAGATCGCCATCGCACGCAGCTATGGCGATCTGCGTGAGAATCACGAGTTCAAGGCGGCCAAGGAAACGCAGAAACTGCTCCTCTCCCGCAAGGGCGAACTGGAAGTCGATCTGACACGCGCCCGGGCCACCGACTTTTCCGATGCCACGACCGATCAGGTCACCGTCGGCAACAAGGTGGGCGTGACCAACCTCGAGACCAATAAGCCGGAGACATTCATCATTCTCGGCGCTTGGGACGGCGATCCAGACAACCAAATCCTCAGTTACCTCACGCCGTTGGGCCAGGCGTTCCTCGGTAAAAAACCTGGCGAGGAGGCCAAGCTCGAGGTCAATAATGAGTCACGGCGCTATCGGATCGACACCATCGAGCAGCACACCGTCACTGGGCCGAGCGCGGCCGCCGGCGTGGAGGCCGAGGCTGAGGTGTAACCGGCCACCGCCGAGTAATCAAATCGTTTTTCACCAACCCCCCGGCCGGCATCGCCGGGAATTATCTGTTTACAGTGCTTGAAGCAAGCGGCCGACGATTCCCTCCGCTGCTGAACCATAGCTGCCGCCGAAGATGTTGAAGTGGTTCAGCGTGTGGTAAAGGCGGTACAGCAGCTTGCGTGTGCTGTAACCGGGATCGAGTGGCCACTCCGCCTCGTACGCCGACCAAAAGGCGCTTCCAAAACCACCGAACATATCCGCCAATCCAAACTCCGCCTCCCGGTCGCCGCGATATGTCGCCGGGTCGAAAATCACCGGCTCGCCGCCTGGCCCGAACGCCACGTTGCCGCACCACAAGTCACCGTGCAGCAGTGACGGTCTTGGTTCGTAGTTGGTAAAAAAACGGTCGAGTTGGCCAAGCAGTTTGTTCGCGTCGTCGAGCCGC
The DNA here is from genome assembly GCA_913030945.1 of uncultured Verrucomicrobiota bacterium. GTDB lineage: Bacteria > Verrucomicrobiota > Verrucomicrobiia > Limisphaerales > UBA1096 > UBA1096. The sequence continues at coordinate 9,778 of CAJWEP010000004.1, read as the reverse complement.
AATCCGTTGCGCTTGGCCAAGCGGCACTGGAAGCCCAGCCGGTGCTCACGTAGGAAGGCCACCCAGTCGTCGCCCTCCGGGTTCGGCTGCGGGGTGCTGCCGATCGTGTTGTCGCGCCGCCAGCCGTAGTGCGCCCGCGGCGCGGCGTGCAGCTTGGCCAAGCGGCGGCCAAGTTCCGTTTCCGAACCGCCCCCGCCCAGTTCGATGTGCTCGAGCACGAGGTACGCCCGGCTCCCGCTGACGCCGTGGCAGATGGGCCGGGGAACGCGGATCGTCCCCGTGGCGTCGATGTCGCGCAGTCCGTCGGCCTCGGCCTCGAACATCGATAATTCGTCGGCCCGGTTGAGCTTGGCGAAGAATGGGCCTCCGTCACCGTCGAGCCGGTACGCTTCGTTGATGCACCCGCCGTCGACCGGCCGCGCGTTGGCCAGTCGGAACGCCACGCCGGTGGTTGCGCAGATTTGCTCGACGATCTCGTCCCACATTGGTGGTTAACCGGCGACTTGGCTGCGAACGTGTTCGAGCAGGCTGGCGCAGCCGTCCTCGAGCAGGTCGAGCACTGTCTCGAATCCCTTCGACCCGCCGTAATACGGGTCGGGCACCTCAGTCGCGGTGGAGACGGTGACGAAATCGCAGAACGGCCGAATCTGCGCCGGGGACTCCCCGGCCGGGGCCATGTTCCGGACGTTCACCAGATTCTCATCGTCCATCGTCAAGATTAGGTCGAACGAATGGTAGTCGTCATCGCAAATCTGTCGCGCCTGGCCGTTGGTCGTGATGCCGCGTCCGGCCGCCGCCGAGTGCATGCGGTGATCCGGCGGGTTGCCGGTGTGAAACGCGATCGTGCCGGCCGAGTCACACTCGACCCGCCCGGCCAAGCCCTCGGCCTCGACCAGGTGGCGCATCACCGCCTCACCGGCAGGGGAGCGGCAGATGTTCCCCATGCAAACAAACAGTAACCTGTACGGACGCATGGGCGGCAGCTTATCCGCCCGCCTGGCCAAGGGCAATCCGGTGTATGGGCAAGCTTGAGTTTGCATGCCCGAGTGGTTAAACCACGCGCGTGAACCGTCGAACTTTTCTGGGAACCAGCGCGGCTGGTCTGGCTTACTCTTCCATCGCCACGACCGCGGCCGACATCGCCAGCGGGCCGATCAAGCGTGTCGCACTGATTGGCACCGGGTGGTACGGCAAGATTGACCTGTTCCGGCTCATTCAGGTTGCCCCCGTCGATGTGGTGGCGTTGTGCGACGTCGACAGCACGATGCTTTCCGAGGCGGTCGACATGGTGGCCAAGCGGCAAAAGTCCGGCAACCGACCCAAGACCTACGGCGACTACCAGGAGTTGCTGAAAGAAAACAAGCTCGATCTCGTGCTCATCGCCACGCCGGACCACTGGCACGCGCTGCCGATGATCGCCGCCGTCCAGGCCGGATGCGACGTGTACGTGCAGAAGCCGACCAGCATCGACGTGGTCGAGAGCCAGGCGATGCTCGCTGCGGCTCGAAAATACAATCGCGTTGTGCAGGTCGGCACGCAGCGCCGCAGCACGCCGCATCTCATGGAGGCTCGAGAGCAGATCGTCGCCAAGGGCCTGCTCGGCAAGGTCGCCCACGCGGAAGTATGCTGCTACTACCACATGCGCAACCGCAGCAACCCGGCCAACAGCCCGCCGCCAGCGAATCTCGATTATGACATGTGGAGCGGTCCCGCGCCGAGTCGCCCGTTCAACGAGCTTTGCCACCCGCGCGGCTGGCGTGCGTTCATGGAGTACAGCAACGGCATCGTCGGCGACATGTGCGTGCACATGCTCGACACGGTCCGTTGGATGCTCGATCTCGGCTGGCCGAGCAGCGTCGTGTCGCAGGGCGGTATTCTCGTTGACAAGCAGACCAAGGCCAACACCACCGACACGCAGACGGCGTGCTTCGACTTCGACGACCTGCAGGTCGTCTGGCAGCACCGTGCCTGGGGGCACGCGCCTGATCCCGACTATCCGTGGGCGGCCTTCCTCTACGGCGACAAGGGCACACTAAAGCTGAGCGTCAACAGCTACGACTTCATCCCGCGCGGCGGCGAGGCCAAGCCGGTTCATCGCGACGTCAAGATGGAATTGGAGGAGTACCCCGAGGACAAAACCGAGAAGGCGCTCGAGCGGCACGTCGCCCCGGCTGTTCGCGTGCACATGATCGATTTCCTCAATGCCGTGGCCAAGCGCAGTCGCCCGGTCGCCGACATCAAGCAGGGCCACATTTCCAGCGTTAGCTGCATTCTGGCCAACCTGTCGCAGAAGCTTGGTGGCCGCACCCTGCGGTGGGATCCGGAAAACCACACCGTCATTGGCGACCCCGAGGCCAACCGGCTCCTCAGCCGCCCCTACACCGTCCCGTGGATCCACCCCACGCCGGACACGGTCTGACAATGGCCAAGCGTTTGGCCAAGCGTTTGGCCAAGTGCGTTATTCGCCGGTGAGTTGGAGGCACTGGAGGGTTTTCTGGTCGCGGACGAAGAGCCGGCCGCCGGAGTAGGCCGGGAAGCTCCAGGTTTTGCCGCAGACCTGCACCCGGTCCAGTTCCTCGTATTCCCCCGGGTTGGGATTGAGCAGGATCAGTTCGCCCATTTGGCCGAGCACAAGCAGTCGCTTGCCGTCCGTCAGCGTTGAGGCGTAAAATTTGCCGAAGCCGCGCTCCTCCCAGTTCAGCCTGCCGCTGGCGGTATCGACACAGATGAACCGGTCCTTCTCGGCGAAGCCGTACAGGCTGCCACCCACGACGACCGGCGTGGCGAGGTTGATCTTGAGCTTGGCATCCTTCCACCTGCGAACGGCTTCACCGGCGTTGCCGTTGCCGCCCATGCAGAGCATGCCCTCGGAGTGGGAGGCGGCGATCACGCTGTTGCCGGCGGCGATAGGCGTGACGACATTTCGAAAATAAAGCGTGGGGAACGGCAGGTTCCAGAGCAGTTCGCCGGTTTTGGTGTCCACGCCGAAGAGCCTCTCGGCGCCGAGCGTGACGAACTGTCGCCGGCCCGCGAGCGTGGTGATCAACGGGCTGGCAAAGCTGGCTAGGTCATCCTGCGATTTCCACACAACATCGCCGGTGAACTTGTCGAAACAGACGACGCCGGTCCCGGGGACGCCGCCCACCGAGCAGATCAGGTGATCTCCATCGATCAACGGCGTGCCGCTGTAGCCCCGGCGCGCGGCAGCGGCCTCGTTTTGTTTTTTGTTTTTGATCCACTTGACTTTGAATCGGGACTGGTAATCGACACCCCAAATCCTGGAGCCATCCCGGGTGCTGAAGCAGCTCAGTTCGCCGCGGCAGGTCTGGACGTAAATTCGGTCGCCGTCGAACAGCGGCGCGCAGCGCGGCCCGGCGCCGTATTCGTCCTCATATGTCTGGCCGTAGGCCGTTTTCCAGAGTTGCCTGCCGGTGCGCTTGTCGAGGAGGCGCAGCACCTCGGTGTCGCCCTGTTCCTCGGAGACGGCTAGCAGGTTGCCCTGTGTCGCCGGCGCGGAATGGCCGGGGCCGGTCTTGATGCGCCAGAGAATCCTGGGCGAATCGCCCAGTTTGCTGGGGAGTGGATCGCCCTTGGCCACGTGCCCGTTCGAGGTGGGGCCGCGCCACTGGGGCCAGTCACTGGCCGAGATACTCAAAGCACCGAATAACGCGGCCAAGGGAACCGTCCAAATTTTGATTATTCTTTGGAATATTCCAGTTTTCATGACGAACAGTTCGGCAAAAGCTAGGCGGTACGGCGGGATGGCGCAATGCTTTCCTTTTGCCTTGAATGGGCGACTCGGCGGGCGCACTCTTTTTGAGACCGGCTGGAAGATGCGACCAAGGAGAAGTCACCCCCGGAAACCGATTGGCCAGGCGCTATTGTTATTGCTAGTGCTTGGCTTGGCACAAACCGTCCCGGCGGACGGGAATCCCTATCGGTCTGCCAAGTATCCCGAATTCGCTCAATGGCGAGCCGCCTGTGCCAAGCTTCCCAGCAACCGTATGCTGCTTGGTCAAGCGGGAACGGCCAAGCTCCAGACGGCGCTGCCTTCGTTTGCGGAGGTAGACAGCGCTTTGCGGGCGGCGTTCGAGTCGTTCAAGACCGGCTCGATGAGTCCCACTGCAAACTGGGTCGGTGGCAAGCCCAAGGCGGACGAGTTTTTCAACACCAACCGCGCCTATTTCCTGAAGCCGCCGATTCCGTTTCAGCCGTTCGCCCAAAAGCTGCAGGTGCCGCCCGGCAGTGAGGTGATCTTTCACGGCGATTTTCACGGCGACATTCACTCGTTCATCGCCATGCTTGATTCGCTCAACCAGGTTGGCACGCTGGAAGGCTTTCGCTTGGCCAAGCCGAACCGTTACTTGGTGTTCCTCGGCGACTACACGGATCGCGGCAACTACGGCATCGAGGTGCTTTACACGCTGCTGCGGCTCAAGCTGGCCAACCCAGAGCGGGTGTTCATGGCTCGCGGTAATCACGAGGACGTGCAGATGATTCCCACCTACGGGTTTCTCGCCGAGTGCCAGAAGAAATACGCGAAACGGTTCAACCCGGCGCTGATCGGCCGGCTGTACGATTTTTTCCCGGTGGTGATTTACGTCGGCAGCGGCGCGGATTTTCTCCAGTGCAACCACGGCGGCATGGAGCCGGGCTACCTGCCAGGCGCATTGCTTGATGCCAGGCCGGCGGTCGCGTACCAACTGCTCGGCCAGATGACCGGCGGCACTTTTTTAGTGGAGCACCCGGGCCTGCTTGACACGGCCGATCTCACACGTCGGGATTTCCTGAAAACCACGATCCGGGACTACACGCCGCTTGCGCCGATGTCACCGATGATCAACGGCTTCATGTGGAACGACTTCACCGTGTTTGCTGGCGAGCCGGGTTTGGGCTACATGGAGGGGCGCGGGTACGTGTACGGCAAGGCCGGAACGCGGATCGTGCTCGACGCCTCTGCCGGTGCGACGGCCCGGCTGCGGGGCGTCTTCCGGGCGCACCAACATTCGTCTGCGGTCAACCCGATGATGCGGCGCCTGGTCGCCGGCAACGGCCTTTTCCGGCACTGGCACGAGCATGATAGCCTGGCCAAGGCCAACGCCACGGCGGCTGTCCTTCGCAGCAAGTGCAAACTGGAGCATGGTGCCGAGCGGCTGCTGAAGGACGGCTCCGTGTGGACCTTCAACGTTGCGCCAGATAGCTACTACGGCCGCGGCAACAGTTACAAGTTCGACACGTACGGTGTCCTGACCATCGGCGATGCGTTCACCGACTGGAAACTGCGGGTTGTCTATCAGGCTGTTCCCATCCTCGAATTTCTTACGGCAGGCCAATGAGTGAGTTGCGGTACCAGTTTGAAGTGTTCGAGGGCCCACTGGACCTCCTGCTGCATCTCGTCCGCAAGGAGGAAGTCGACATTTACGAGGTGGACATGGTCAAGCTGGCCGATCAGTTTTGCGAGTACATCGAGCTGATGAAACAGTTCGACCTCCACCTCGCCGGCGAGTTCATCGTGATGGCCTCTACGCTCATGTACATCAAGAGCAAGGAATTGCTCCCGGTCGACCAACAGGTGATTTCTGAAGAGGACGAAGAAGAGGATCCGCGCTGGGACCTGATCCGCCAGCTCGTCGAGTACCGGAAATTCAAGGATGCCGCAGACGATTTCCGGCGGATGGAGTGGGAGCGGGAGCAGAGTTTTGAGCGGCAGGGGGCCAAGCCGAAAGTGCCGCCACTACCGCCGCAATCGGCAAGAGAGGCGTCTATTTTCGACCTCATCGACGCCGTGAACCAGGTGCTTAGGCAGTTTGAGGAAACCGAAAAACAACGCGCTGACAAAACAGGGGAGATCATTGCCGACCGATGGACGGTCACTGAGAAGATCGCCCTTATTCGGGGCATCCTTTCGAAGCGAGAAACCATTCCGTTCGTTGAGTTATTCGAGTCAGCCGGGAGCCGGCTCGAGGTCATCACGACGTTTCTTGCCGTGCTCGAACTGGCCAAGCTTAAGCAGTTGATCGCTATTCAGGGGAAAAGCTTCGGGGAAATCGAGTTGGCGCAACCGCCGCTGAATGAGAGGCGGAAGAGTGGCGAATCCACAAAATCGGGCAAGCCCGAGTCGGTCGGTTTCTCCGCCGCCCACTCGGGAATCGAAGATGACCAAGAGGCGCTGGATGGCAAGACTGCCTCAAAGACGGCCAGCCTGGAGGTCATGGTTGCGGAGCCGGGCGAGGCGCTGACCATGGAGGTCGGCGAACTGGCGCACAAGACAGACGAGCCGCTGACCTTCACTCCGCCGGACGAGCCGGAGGAGGAGCCGTACGATGACCCCAATCTTCGCGAGTTGCCGTTGGCCACCGACGTTGGCCGAGGTGACGCCAAGCGCTTGGCCAAGCGCAATCGGCCCAAGCCTTGGACGGCCGAGTTGAACCTCGATTTCCCCACGAGGGATCGCGTGATTGCGGCCGTGATTCTCTTTATCGTGACGGTACTTCTCTGTTTGGTGGTGTTTTAATTGCCCCAGCCTTGATGGTCCTATTATTGCGACCGAATTGAGCGCGGGAAATGCTCCATCAAGTTGCGATTATCCAACGCCATCAGCTTCCATTTCTCCAGACGATCTGTCTTTTCGGGTTTTGGTTTGCTCAAATTCCTGAGCCGATGCGAGGGCCGATGGTGTGACCGGTATCCACGGTCAAAATATGTCCGGTGACCTTGGCGCAAGTGATCATGGACAGGATGCCGTCGGCGATGTCCTCGGGTGTGCTGACGGCATCCAGCAGTCCTTCGGTGGCTTTTTTGTTGCGGACAGATTCGAAGCTATTGCCAAGGCCTCTTTGCAGCCATTCGCCCTCGATGAAGCCTGGCGCGACCGCATTGACGCGAATCTTCGGGCCAAGCGTGCGTGCCAAGCCAAGCGTCAGGTTGATTACACCGGCTTTGGACACGCAGTAGGGAATGGAACTGCCCGCTCCGGTGATGCCGGCCACGCTAGCGGTGTTGACGATTACCCCGCCGTCGCCGGCTTCGAGTGCCTTGCGGGCAGCCCGGGCGCATTGGAACGGGCCCTTCAGATTCACGCCGAGGATGCGTTCCCAATCGTTGTCGTTCACCTTGTCCAGATCGTGAAAGTTGATGAAGCGCGTTGTGCCGGCATTGTTGATCAGGATGTCCAGTTGGCCAAGCGCCTCGACCGATTTGGTGGCGATGCGCCGGCAATCGGCATCGCTGGCCACGTCGCCCTGCACGACAATGGCTTTCACGCCGAGGCCACGGCATTGAGCGGCCACCTGCTTGGCGCGGTCGATGGATTGGTTGCAATTGATGGCAACATTGCATCCTGCCTTGGCCAACTTGATTGCTGTCGCTGCGCCGACGCCGCGACTCGCCCCGGTAATGAGCGCGTTTTTCCCGTTCAGTTCCATGCGCGGCATCATGTTCGACGACGCTACTGTTGCCAACAAGTTCCGTTTCGCCAAGCGCTTTGCTTGCCCCAAGCCGCCGCCCCCATTAGATTTGCTCCAACCATGTCCAGGTTGAACCTGTTATACTTCACTTCTGCCCCCGGTTTTTTGCTTGTGGCCGCATGCTTGTCACTTGGCTTGGGCGGCGGTGTGATTGCGCAGGACGAGAAACCGTTCGGCTTGGCCGAGCGCGAGATTTGGCAGAACAAGCGTCTTATTGGCACCCCGGAAACGCCACCGCCGTACACGGTCGAGAAGATATACACCAATCAAGTTTGGCGCGCACCGATGTTCATCGCACCCGAGCCTGGCAGTGATCAGTTGTTCGCGCTGCTGCACGAGTCGAATGGAAAACCTGTTGAGTTGGTTGCGTTTCGAGACGATCCGATGGTGGAGGAGCGAAAGGTGCTTATCGAGTTGCGAGGGCGTCTCGCCTATTCGTTTTGTTTTGATCCGAATTACGCGGACAACGGTTACATATACCTTTTCACGAACCTGAAAACGGACAAGTTCGATGGGGAAAAGGGGAACCGAGTTTCGCGTTTTGTCGTCAATCACCAGCCGGATTTGTCGATCGATCTACAGAGCGAACATGTCATCATAGAGTGGTCATCCCGTGGGCACGATGGCGGCGGCATCGCATTCGGGCACGACGGTATGCTCTACATTTCCACTGGCGACGGCACGAGCGACTCTGACAAATGGTTGTCCGGACAGACGCTCGATGATCTGCTCGGGAGCGTGCTACGCATCGACATAGCGCATACTTCAGAGGAAAAACCGTACACTGTTCCGCCGGATAATCCGTTCGTTGATCTGCCGGATGCTCGGCCGGAACTGTATGCTTACGGACTGCGTAACCCATGGCGATTGACTGTTGACTCGGTGACTGGGCAGGTTTGGGCCGGTAACAACGGGCAGGACCTGTGGGAGACTGTGCATTTGATACGTCCCGGGGAGAACTACGGTTGGAGCGTTTACGAGGGGAGCCACCCGTTTTACCTCAATCGCAAACTTGGCCCGCATCCGTTGACGTTGCCGACGGCGGAGCATCCCCATTCGGAGGCGCGCTCGATCACGGGTGGGGTGGTTTACCACGGGGCCAAGTGGCCGGATTTACGCGGGCATTTTGTCTACGGCGACTACAACACAGGGAAGATCTGGGGCATCAGGCATAACGGGGAGAAGGTCGTGTCGCAACGCGAATTTGCCGATACTGCGCTGGCGATCGTGGGGTTTGCCACGACTCGGTCGGGCGACCTGCTGGTTGTCGATCATGGCAGCGGCTTTTACCGAATAGTGCCGCAGCCCAGAGTTCAACGGACGCTGCCTTTCCCAACTCGCTTGAGCGATACAGGCTTGTTTGCCAATACCGAGACGCACGAGATGCGGCCGGGCGTGATCGGTTACTTGGTGATTGCCCCGGGCTGGAACGACGGCGCCTTGGCCGAGCGCTGGATGGCGGTTCCAGGTGAAGAGCAGGTTGGTTTCAACCAAAGCCGTCCATGGACGTTCCCCAACGGTTCGGCGCTGGTGCAGACGCTGTCCGTGGAGCGGGAGGATCACCGCGGCTTGGCCAAGCAGTTCCGCGTCGAGTCGCGCATTCTGTTGCGGCAGCAAAACGAATGGGTCGGCTATTCGTATGGGTGGAACGAAGCGCAAACCGACGCCGAACTCATTCCCCGCGACGGGGCGAAGGCGACATTTCGCGTGGCTGATTCCAAGTCACCGGGCGGATTTCGACGGCAGAATTGGGTTTTCCCAAGTCGGGCGGATTGTATGGCTTGTCATAGTCGAGCAGCGGGTTTTGTGCTAGGCCTCACTGGCCACAACACGAATCGGAATCGCGATTATGGCTCTATCACCGATAACCAACTGCGCACGCTTTCCCATATTGGTTTGTTCAACAATCCACCGAAACGAAGTGGCAAGCCTGCAGGACACTTGGTGAACCCATACAATATTTCAGAGGATCTCGAAAAGAGAGCCCGTTCCTATCTGCACATCAACTGTGCGGTCTGCCATGTCGAGGCTGGTGGCGGCAACTCGATGATGGAGTTGGGCCTTACCACCTCACGGCGCCGAATGCGCCTCATTGAGGCGCGGCCTCAGCACGACACCTTCGGCATTGCCAACGCCATGCTGGTGTCGCCGGGCGTTCCGGAGCAATCGGTGTTACTGCAGCGACTGAACCGGAGGGGCAGGGGACAGATGCCGCCCTTGGTTTCAGGTGCGGTCGATTATGCGGCGGTCGAACTATTTGGTGAGTGGATCAGTGGCATGAAGCCAAGCACCGTTTTTGTGAAAAACTGGAA
>CAJWEP010000003.1 GCA_913030945.1 uncultured Verrucomicrobiota bacterium | reverse complement strand
TGGAAGAGTCAGCGATATACGAGAAAATCACTCCGTTGCCGTAGAACCAAAACCCCAAGGCGTTCAGGTGGTGGAGTGGGTTGGTTTAGTTGCCTTCAGCTTTCAATTCTTTACCTCACCTAACGCTCAATCTTGAAATTTCCCACCGCCAGAACCCAATCTGAAACCATCGGTAGCCTGATCGTCTGGGCCTTCGGTTGCAGGTTGCCCAGATCGATTTCCCGGTACGGCTTTTTTGTGTCGACTGCAACCACCGGTTGTGGGCCTAGCATATCCGTAAGGTCGACGTGTATGGTCGCAGCAGTCTCACGGTATAGGCAAAGACTTTGGGTTCGTCGACTTAGGAGGATACGCGTGTCGGTATCAGCGCTCATTTGGTTTGCGGGTACCATGTCCGCCAGGAATCGGTCCTTCCCATGAAAAAAGACCGAATAGGTCTTGATCTGGTCTTTGTTGGAATAGACGCCGTCTGGGCTATGCTCTGGTTGGGTTCCCCAGATATTGGCCACACCGCCAGCCATGGTCGAGTGATAAAGGCCACGGCGCGTGAGCTCTTCGCTGTAATCCTTCATCCTATACCGACCTACACTACGGATGCGGAAACGATCTTCCGACATGACCGGCTGACCAGGGATTGCCTTCAAGGCGGCCAGGTAGACCTCGTAGGTCGGTCTGTGGTGTTCATAGCTGCTGTAGTCTAGTTCCTTGTTCCATGCGACGTTATCGGCGTGATCAGTGCCGTGGTTTGGTCCCACAGGTCGGCCACCCAGAAAGTGGCTCCAACCCATGTGGCCGTGTATCGAGTCCCGCCAGGCCTTCACCTGGCTTGCCACAACCCATTCATCCAGGTCGAATCCATAACCCATGCTCCAGCCGGGCACGGGACCCAGTCGCGCAGCAATGTAGCGTTGCAAACGCTCGTCAATCACACCGCCAATTCCGCCGGTCAGACTTTTGGGTGTCTGTGAACGGGAATGATCTCCCCAAGGCCAGATATGAACTAGGCCACCGGCTTTATGGGTCTTGGTGATCAGCAACTCCAAGGCTTCAAAGGTGGGGATGGCAGGATTCGCCATCGTCGACTCGACTCGATCGCTGGTGGCGTCGAAATCAAACCAACGTCCGCCGATCACTGGAACGTGGAAACCGCCGAAGCCGTGATCCACGATGAACTGCTCAATCTTGCGTTTCACCAGGTCCGGCTTGTTGTGAAACATACGTGGGTTGCTGCTGCCAACGATGTAATCCCACATCACCAACTGTGGGACGATGACGTTTTCGGTTCCCTCCCAGCCCCATTTATTCCCAAACTTCCTGAGGAATCCGTGTGCGTCAGCACGAGAATTTGGCAAAATCAGCACTTTGCCGGTATGCCCCCGAAGATCCTCGTCTTCGCTGGAGGTGACGAACAACCACTTTCCAGTTCTCGTGCCGGTGAACCGGAATGCCCAGGTTTTCCCGCCAATGAAGAACATTCCCGTTCGACGCGTATCCCCGCTTGGGTGGTGCGTGAATTCGGCGGTTGCCCGCACGTCGAAGGCATTGCCGCTCCAAGTCGGATTGACGACAGTCCATTGCAGAAAGGGCGACCATTGCGTTCCATGCGTGGAGCCAAGGTCAGCTGCTATTATGGACACTAGGCTAAGAGCTGAATAGGCAGCAATGAGGCAGGCAGCGCTCTTTAAAAGTTGACGACGAGAGCCACGCCGTTCTGTCGATCGTCGATTCTCATTTCGCCCATTCATTCTCGGTTTCCTCTGGCGATATGCCTCGATGATGTGCGTGCGTGCTTAGCCAGACAAATGAAGATTGCAGATGCATTGCTGGATAATCCAGAGCGCGTCGAAAAGGTCGCAAGTCCTGAATCCCAAGTCGTTAGTAGCAAGTCATAATGGGCTAGTGCCTAGTATCTTGCGCCTGGTCTATACTTTTTCCGGGACGACGTAGGGGGCTCGGTAGTTGTCCTTGACGTACTTGTTGGCTTTTTCGGCGTGCGCGCCGACGAAGCGTTCCTTGTCATTGCTGTAGGTCAGCCACGGGCTCAGGACCGGCTTGTCCTTCTTCAGGTCGACCTCGTTGGCGTGGAGGTGCTTAAGCATTTGGTTCAGCGTCTCGACACCCTCCTCCGAGTGGCCATTTACCCGCTCGCGGATTTCGTCAACGGTTGAGCCGGTGCCGACGCGGTGGGCGACGTTGGCCTGATGGATCATCACGGCACCGAGGTGGCCGTCTAGGATGTCCGCGTTGAGGTCGCTGAATTTGCGGGAGCGTGCGGCCTTCAGGAAGTTGGCGACATGGTTGCGGCCGCCGTCGCCCTTGAACTGGCGGATCTTGTTGCCGTCGTTGTCGAAGGAGAAGCCGCCGCCGCGGGTGACGTTGTAAAATCCGTTCTCGCACTTGACGATGTTGGTGAACTTGACGCCCTTGCCGAACCGCCGGTAGACGGAGACGCCGCGGCGGCTGCGGTTGTCCTTGTCGTGCGGCATGTCGCGGATCTCGAGCACGATCGGCACCTTGTAGTCGTACAACGCGAAATGGGTGTTTGGGGTTTCGCCGTCGTCATCCCAGGCGAACCGGCCGCCGACGCTCATGACGCGTTCCGGCACGTCGGTCATGCCGAGGAGGTGGCGGATGTCGTCGGAGTTGTGCGGGGCGATGTTGCCCATGTCGCCGTTGCCGTAGGCCCAGATCCAGTGCCAGTCGTAGTGCAGCCGCTTGCGCATCAGTGGGCCCTTGGGGCCGGGGCCGCACCACAGGTCGTAATCGACGCCTTCAGGGATCGGGGTGGGGCCGGTGACCTTGCCGATGGGCTGGCGGTGGCGGTACCACAGTGAGTGAATCCACTGGACCGCGCCGAGTGTTCCCTTGCGGATATCCTCCGCGGCGTGGATGAGGGCCGGGTCGGATCGCTGCTGGGTGCCGGCCTGCACGATCCGGTTGTATTTCCGGGCCGCCTCGATGGATTTGCGGCCCTCCCAGATGCAGTGGCTGACCGGTTTCTCGACGTAGACATCCTTGCCGGCCTGGCAGGCCATGACGGTGAGGAGCGCGTGCCAGTGGTTGGGGGTGGCGATGACGACGGCGTCCACGTCATTCCGATCCAGAATATGGCGAAAGTCCTGATGCTGCCTGTATTGGGTGTCGATGTTGGCGTCCTGCTTGGCCAGTGTGTTTTTCAACTGGTTCTCGGCGCTGTTCATGTGGGCCTTGTCGGCGTCGCTGATGGCCACGATCCGGACGCCCGGCTTGGTGGCGAAATCACGCAGGTGGCTGGTGCCCTTGCCGCCGCAGCCGATGATGGCCACGCGGATATCAGAGTTGGCACCCAGCACGCGGTGGGTGGGCAGGGTCAGCGCGGCGCCGGCGGCAAGGGAGTGTCCCATAAAACTCCGTCGGTTGATTTTGTTTTCGGTCATGTTTTTTGCTGTTCGTTTCATTGATTAAAAACTGTGTGTCCGGACGCGGATGCTACCGGCCATTATTCAAAAAACAACCCCTATGTGCCGGCTGGGGCGGCATCGGAGGCCAAGCGCTTGGCCAATCGGTCAAAGGTAAACGTAGTATTTGTACCAGAGAAAATTCCAGATCATGCTGCACACCGTGGCCAGGAGCTTGACGGTGTTCTTGCTGATGAAGGCGTCGCTCCAGCCGCGACTGAACCGGCATTTCCGCGAGAGAGCCTGCGCGGTTCTCACGGGCTGAAGCCAGAGGTTGGAGGTGACATAAATGACGACATTCTGGATGAAGTAAAGCGAAAGGGCCGTCACGGCGATGAACTTCGCCGCCTGCTCAGGGGCGCGGACGACCTCGGGCTGAAAGACAAAAAAATTGGCCGAGAAACTGAACGCCATCGCCACGCTGGTGGACAGGATGTTAGAGGGGATTCGCGACAGTTTTTTTGTCAGCAAATTGTAGATCACGAAATCCAACAGGGTGTTGAGGGCTCCGATCAGGCAGAACAGCGTGATTTGCAGCGGCGTCGACTGGGCGAGAAGTTCGTTCATCAAATGGTCTGGGTGTGCCGGCCCGGCTTCCGCGGTGCAGCGTGATGGCAGGCAGTATGTTGGCGCGGCAATGCGGGAGTCAACCGGTTAGTTGGAGCGCATTTTTTGTCTTGCGCATGAACGGCGGTATGGATAGGGTTCCCCCGATTCAGCAGGTTTTGAAGTCGTTACCATAAACATGAAACGCCGTACTTTTCTACTCAAGTCAGCCTCGACTGCCTTTGGTTTTCAGGTCGTGTCCAGCCACGTGCTGCGCGCAGCCGAGGGGCAGAACACACCCAACAACAAGATACGCATCGCCGCCATCGGCTGCGGCGGGCGGGGCGGAGCCGACCTCGGCGCGATGGCGGGCGAGGATATCGTGGCGTTGTGCGATGTGGATGACCGTAATGCCGCTCACTCGTTCAAGAAATTCCCGAAGGCAAAGCGATTCAAGGATTTCAGGAAAATGTACGATGCCGTGGGCGACCAGATTGATGCCGTGCTGGTGGCGACCCCGGACCACACGCACGCGGTTGCCATCATGGGCGCGATCGGGCGCGGAAAACATGTGTACTCGGAAAAGCCTCTGGCTCACTCGGTCGCCGAGGTGCGCACACTGCGCAAGGCGGCCCTGGATAAAAAGGTGATCACTCAGGTTGGCAACCAGGGACATTCCTCAGATCACATCCGCTTCTTTTGTGAACTGGTCTGGGCGGGGGCGATCGGGAACGTCTCCGAGGTGCACTTGGGATGCGATGCCTTCAAGAATGTCTACTGCCAGATCAACAAACAGCATGCCCTGCAAACCGAGGAGCACGAGGTGCCGAAGGGATTGGACTGGGACTTGTGGCTTGGCCCTGCCGCTGAGCGTGCCTATCACCCGGCTTATTTGCCGTTCAACTGGCGCGGTTATTCCGCCTTCGGCAGCGGCTGCATCGGCGACTGGATTTGCCATGTGCTCGATCCGTCCTATTGGGCGCTGGATCTTGGAATGCCGACGGCGATCACTGCGGATACGAAAGGTTATGACCCGATAAAGCACAAAGAGTTTTATCCCAAGGGCACGAAGATCACCTACGAGTTTCCGGCCAAGGGCGAGCGTGGTCCGGTGAAGGTCGTCTGGTACGACGGCGATTATTCCATCCCGCGGCCCGACGAACTCAAGGTCGAGAACCGCAAAGTGGTTGGTACCGGCGCGGTCGTGATCGGTGACAAGGGCAAGATCATGCACGGCTCACACGGGGCAGGGGGCTGCCGGATCATCCCCGAGGCGAAGATGAAGGAGTTCGGTAGGCCGGATCAGAAGATTCCGCGAGTGCGGGGCGGTCACCAAAAGGATTGGCTTGAGGCCGTGCGGAACAATCAGCCAGCGGGTTCGCCGTTCGAGTATGGTGGGGCGCTTAGCGAGATCGGGCTGCTTGGCATGATTGCCATTCAGCGCACCTGGGGTGAAGACTCCACCGGTCGGACCGGTATTCGATTGGAGTGGGATGCCAAGGCGATGAAATTCACCAACGACGAAGCGGCCAACAAGCTGGTTGACCCGCCATACCGCACCGGCTGGAAGCTGTAGGCCAAGCGAGGGGAGTTAAAAGTGAGCGGTAAGGGGTGAGCAGTTATCCCAGAACCGGGCTTCGCGGTTATCACAAAAAACCCGGCGCAGCGCCTGGCTGGCCGGGTGGTTCCCGAAAGTTGGGGAAAATCCTCTGTTACAGCGTGTAGCCGTTGAGGTAGTCGCGCTTGACGAACTGCGCCGCCTCCGGGGTGTTGGGCGACTTCATGTTCGGGCCGTCCCATTCCATTCTCTTTTTGCCGATCCGCAGGGCGATACAGCCGAGCAGGATGATCTCGGTCAGGTAGGCGGAGTTGTCGAAGTTTGAGTACGCAGCGCGTCCGCCGTTCATCATGTCGAACCATTCCTGGTTATGGCCGGGCGACTTCCAGTAGTCATCCGCGATCGCCTGGTCCGCCCCATGTTTTCTGCTGTCCTTGAATTTTTTCTCGTCGTTCAGGGAGATGTAGTAGCGGGAACCGTAGTCGTCCGGTGTGTAGATTTGGCCCTTGGAGCCAATGAGCAGACAGCCGCTTCCCCGGATGTTGCCGAAGGTGTTTCTTATTTTCGAGGCGGTGTCCTTGTTGGGCTGGTTCTGTGTGCCGTCTTTCTTGCCGTCGTACCACCAGAATTTCAACGGAACCATGCCTTCACGGGCGGGGAACTCGAAACGAAGACGGGAGTTGAGCGGATACGTCTCGTCGTTCATCGGGGAGAAGTCCTCCGCCTCGACCACGTCTGGGTACCCCATCTTGAGCGCGCGAAAAGGCATGTTGACGGTGTGGCAGGCCATGTCGCCCAGTGCCCCGGTACCGTACGCTTGCCAGCCGCGCCACTTGAACGGGTGATAAACCCCCGCCTTGTACGGGCGGTGCTCAGCCGGACCCTGCCAGATGTCCCAGTTGATGTGTTCCGGGATCGGATCGGCGCCCTTGGGACGATCAATACCCTGCGGCCAGATCGGCCGGTTAGACCACACGTGCAATTCCGTGACGTCCCCGATGATGCCGGACTGAATCACCTGCACGGCACGCCGCAATCCGCTGCCGGCACTCCCCTGGTTCCCCATTTGTGTGGCCACCTTTTGCTCCTTGGCCACCTTGCGCATGACCCGTGCCTCATAGACCGACTGGGTGAGCGGTTTCTGGACGTACACATGTTTGCCCATCTTCATGGCCGTGATGGCGGCGACAGCGTGCATGTGGTCCGGGGTGGACACGGAGACGGCATCGATGGACTTCTCCTTCTCGAGCATCTTGCGGAAGTCCTGATAGGTTGCGGCCCCGGGATATTTTTCCCCTCGCTCCCGGAGTCTGTTCAAGTCCACGTCACACAGTGCGACAATGTTGGCACCGCAACGGGCGTTGTTATCCGTGTCGCTGCTGCCCTTGCCGCCAGCACCGATGGCGGCCGCATTGATTTTGCTGTTCAGGTTTTGGCCACGGAGGATGAAGGGGCCAAACGCGGCGGCACCCAACGCCGCCGAGGAATGCGAAATAAACTTGCGGCGAGTCAGCTCGTTCGATGGAGTCTTTGTCATTGTTTTTGTTCTTTGGATAAATGAAAACGCCAGAAAACATCACGATGATGTCTTCAGGTCGGGGACAACTTACCGGCTCTTTGACGGAAACAACAGGAAAAACTTGGCCAAGCAGGGTTGAACCTGTCTCTGCATCGGAAGCTTGGCCAATCGCCTGGCCAAGTCACAAACTCCCCCACCCACCCAGCTGGCGAGACTTTGTAATTCTCTTGTAGCCAGTGGCTTATGCCGGGTAGTTGAGCGGTTGCACCTCCTGGCCGGTGCCGGTGGTGATTTTCCGGCTCTTTTTGTCGAATAATAGCGTAAGGCTCATTCGCTCGGACATCTCGGCCAGCGAGATGACCACTTGGGCGCGCATCGACAGATCGATGTTGCCCTGGGTCTCGCCTCCGTTACGCATGACTTTGAACCAGTCGGCGTGCTCGGCGAAGAAGTCCGCACCACTTGGCTTGAGGCCGCTGAAGCTCTCCGGGGCGATCTCGTCGCCGAATGGGGTCTCGGGCTTGAGGTCCACCTTGTCGTCGCCGAAGTAGAGCGTGCCGTGGTGGCCGCGCAGCATCTCCGGCAGACCCTGCTGGTTCACCGTGCTGCCGACGACCATCAGCGTGTAGCCGCTTGGGAAGTTGGCCAGCACCTGCGTGTTATCCGGCACGTCGCGGTCGGTGGTGATCTCCTTCGTGCCCAGGCAGGCAACGCGGTTTGGGAATTCCGGGTTGCCGCTGGCGATCATCAGCGGATGAATCTTTTGCGCGAGCAAATCGCCGAGGATGCCGCAGCAGTACGGGTGGTATTTGCGCCAGCGGAAAAAGTGGTCGGCGTTGAACGGGCGCTTGCCGGTTTGGCCAAGCCAGCGGCTCCAGTCGATGCTCTTGTCGGTGAGCTTTGGGTTGATCGTGTAGTTCCACTCGCCCTTGGGGCTGTTTCGGCAGTAGGAGGATTGCCCGAGGACGAGCGGGCCGATCATTCCGTCGCGCACGAGCTGCGCCGCCTGGTGCCATTTTTTCTCGATGCAGAACACCGCGCCGATCTGCATCACGCGCTTGGTGCGCTTGCAGGTGTCGTACACGTCGAACGCCTCGCTGAGGTAGCGGGTCATCGGCTTTTCGATCAGCACGTGCTTGCCGGCGTTCATCGAGTCGATGGCAACCGGCGCGTGCCAGTGGTCCACTGTGGCGATGATCACTGCGTCGATGTCCTTGCGCTCGAGCAGTCGCCGGTGGTCGTCGTAAACATCGCCCGACCCGATGCCCATGAATTCCTTCGCGCGGTCGCGGTATTCGGAGAACACGTCGCACGCGGCGACAGGCCGGGCGTTGTGCTTGCCGGTGTTGTTCTTGATCTGGCGGACGTGGGTGTTGAACCCCTGGTTACCCACGCCGACGAAGCCGACGTTCACGCGGTCGTTGGCCCCGATCACCCGGCCGGTTGAGGGTGCCTTGCTCTGGCCGTAAACCGGTGTCTTGATGATGTTGCCCGCTCCGGCTACGGCCGTGACCGCGGCAGCCTGCTTAATGAACGTTCTGCGGTTGCTGCCTGTCGCGGATTTGCCTTGATGCTGGCTCATGATATTCTCCTACTGTCTTACCCCACTCTAGACTTTTTTTCCGGCAAGTCAAAGCTGGGGATGAATTAAAGGGCCATTTTTTCGTCGATGACGGACGGGAACGCCCCCGGGGCAACTCATGCGCCTGCAGCAATACTGCTTTCATTCCGGCCGACAAAAGGGGAGCCTCTCCCCACCCTGTCATGAAGTACGCAATCCTGAGCACGATGATGGCCGGAAGCCTGGTTCTGGCCGCGCCGCCCCTCCTTGTAGCAGAGCCGCCGGCCGGGCTTGATGTCACCGACTTGAGTCGCGATAAGCCGGTCGATTTCGCCCGCGAGATTC
Organism: uncultured Verrucomicrobiota bacterium; assembly: GCA_913030945.1. Taxonomy (GTDB): domain Bacteria; phylum Verrucomicrobiota; class Verrucomicrobiia; order Limisphaerales; family UBA1096; genus UBA1096. The sequence goes on along the minus strand of CAJWEP010000003.1, from coordinate 39,087 downwards.
TGCCGATCCTGCGCAAAAACTGCCTCGCCTGCCACAACACCCGGGATGCCGAGGGAGAACTGAACCTCGAGACACCCGCAACCATCGCCAAGGGCGGCGAAAACGGCCAGATGGTCGTGCCGGGGGACGCCAACAAGAGCCTGTTGATGGCCCACACCCGGCAGATCGAGAAACCGTTCATGCCGCCGCGGCGTAACAAGGTCAGCGCCGGCAAGCTTACGCCCCACCAGCTTGGCCTCCTCAAGCTTTGGATCGATGAAGGTGCCAAGGGCGAAGTGCCACGGGTGACGCAGGAATTGAACTGGCGTCCGCTTCCTTTCGCCCTTAAGCCGATTTACACCGCTGCCATTTCGCCGGACGGCCAGTACGCCGCCTGTGGCCGTGGCAATCAGGTGTTTGTCTACCACTTGCCGACCCGCCGCCTTGCCGCCCGGCTTTTCGATCCTGCCTTGGCCAAGGGTAACCCCGCCGCGGTCGCCGTGGCGCATCGGGATGTCGTGCAGTCGCTCGCGTTCAGCCCCGACGGCCAAATGCTGGCTTCGGGAGGTTATCGCGTGGCCAAGCTTTGGCGGCGGCAAACGGCGTCGGCGGCCCGCCCGCTGACCTTGCTGTCCGGCGGCGAGTCAGTCACAGCATTCGGCGCCGCTCCTGGCCGGGGGCGTGTGCTCGTTGCCGGCTCGGCCGGGGCAGTCCAGGCGATCAATCTGCAAAGCATGATGCCGCTCTGGAGCGACCAAGTCCCGGGCCAGGCAGCCGGACAATTGGCCGTGTCGCCCAACGGCAACCGGGTCGCCGTGTCGTTTACCGATGGAAAAGTGCGTGTCTGGGAAACAGTGACCGGGGAGCGCGTCACGCGCGAATCATCGCCACCGGCGGTCCAAGCCGTCGTTTGGCTGGACGACGAACAGCTCGTGTCAGCGCATCCCGGCGGCATTATCAAAATCTGGGCTGCGATCAACCCCGGACAAGATGTGCACGAATGGAAACCGGGCGGTGACATCACCGCGCTGGCGGCATTGCCGGGGGGAGACACAGTGCTTGCCGGCCGTGCCGACAACACGGTGATGGTCCTGAGTGTCGAGGACGGCAGGCAGATCGGGGCACTCGACCACGGCGCGCCTGTAACCGGACTACGGATTCGGGCCGACGGCGAACAACTCGCCACCCTCGGAGGGCCGACGGCGAAACTTTGGTCAACAAACAAGTGGGCGATGACAGCCCAACTGGAAGGCAACCCGCTCGCCGCCGAGTCGGTGGCACGGGCAGAGCAGGCGCTGGCATTTGTGAAGGCCGAGACCGGCTACCACAAGGCCAACGTCGAGAGCAAAGAGAAGGAACTCAAAAAGGACAGGGAAGCCGCGAAGAAGGCGACAGAGGCCTTGGCCAAGCATGAAAAAACCGTGGCCGACAAAACCAAGGAGAAAAATGACAGCGAAGCCAGCCTGAAAAAACTGACCGACGAAATCGCCGCACTGCCGAAAAAAATCGAGACCGCGACAAAAGCCAAGTCCGGTGCCGACGCAGCGTTGAAGGCGGCGCAGGCGCGGACCGCCGAATCCAAGGATGCCCTGGCCAAGGCCCGCGAGGCCAAGGCCCAAGCCGCCACCGTCAAAGCGAAACTGACCGCCGAGTTGATGGAACTTGGCTCGGCTGCTCAGAACGCCCGGCAGCTGGCCGCAGACGTGCGCACCTCGGCCGACAAGGCCAAGGGAGACGAGGCGTTGGCCATGCAGGCCGATGTCGCCGCTGCCTTGGCCAAGCGCAAGGCCGACCAATTCGAGTCTGCGCTCGACCGGTTCGCCCCGGCCAGGCAGCAACTGGCCAAGACGGAAACCGGGGCACAAGCTGCTGCCCGCTCGTTCGCCTCGGCCGAGGCCAAAGTGAAGCCGGCACAGGAGGAGTTCGAAGGAAAAGTGAAAGCCCTGGCCGCACTCGAGGAACGCAAAAAGAAAACGCCGGAGGAGAAAAAAGCGCTCGATAAAAAAACAGCCGATGCCGGCAATGCGATCAAGAAAGCCAAGCGTGAGGTTGACTTGGCCAAGTCGGAAGTTGGGTTCACCAGCAAAAACATCCAAACTGCCGAGGCGAACCTGGAGCAAACCAGGGCAGCGCAGGCCGAAGCCGACAAACTGCCCGTCCGGCACGAAGCAGCGCTCGCCGAGGCCAAGTCGGTGGCGGCCGCGGGGATGCAGGATTGGATCGATACTACATACTCGGACGACGGATTGCTGGTTTACACGCTGTCCGTCGATGGGCGGGTTCAGGCTTGGGCCAGCGCCACCGGCATCCGTTCGCATGCCGTTGACTCGTCCGCTCGGTCGGCACGGTTTATGCAGCCGTTGAGCAACGGGCGGTTGGCATTGACCGGCGATTCTCCGGAGATGTTGATGCTCGCCGTCGAGCCGATGTGGGCTTTGGCACGATCCATCGGCGGCAACGATGAATCGCCGTTCGAGGACCGTGTGATCGCACTAGACTTTAGCCCCGACGGCCAATGGCTCGCCACCGGCGGCGGATTCCCGTCGCGCGGCGGGGAGATTTTCATCTGGAGCATGGAGGACGGCTCCGAGGAATTGCGAATCCCCATGGCACACAGCGACACGGTCTGCTCGCTGGCCTTCTCTCCGAGCGGCAGTCGCTTGGCCACGGGCGGCACCGACCGCTTTGCTCGTGTGTTCGAGACCAGCCGGGGCAGGGAACTCCGGGCGCTCGAAGGGCACACCGGCCACGTGCTGGGTGTGAGTTGGCAGCAAAACGGCCGCGTGCTGGCCACCGTCGGCGCCGACAAGGCGGTGAAAATCTGGAACCTATTAAACGGCGAACAAAAGAAATCATTCAGCGGATTCGACAAAGAAGTCACCTCGGTGCACTTCCTTGGCATCGGCACGCAGGCAGTCGTCTCAGCCGGTGATCATGTCGTGAAAGTTGTGAAAGAGGACGGTGGCGAGGTGCGCCGCCTGCCGGACACTAGTGCCTACATGCACACCAGCGACGTGACACCGGACGGTAGGTTGGCTGTCGGCGGGGGCTTCGACGGCATCCTCCGGCTCTGGAACGTCAACACCGGCAAGCTGATCCACAAATTCACCCCGACAAATCGGGAGGCGAACAAAGTAGCTGTAGCAAAATGAATATCAGTGGAAAAGAAAAACAGCCAGTGGACGTAAGTTTTCTTGAGAATGAGGTGGCTGTTGAAGAGACGGCTTATCTCCTGCGAGTCCCTGCGAATGCCCAACGGCTCCAGGAGTCCATTCGCTCACTCGAGGCCGTGAGAGGGAGTCGTTTGCGAACTTGCCGGAACCGGGCAAAGTGAGGTCTGAAATTCGGAGTATCGACCCCTTACACCGTCAGGATTTCCTTTTCCTTGTCAGCGAGGTGTCCGTCGAGTTTTTTGATGAAGTCGTCGGTCAGTTTTTGCACCTGTTTTTCCGCACCCTTGATTTCATCCTCGGAGACGCCGACTTCCTTGGCTGATTTCTTCAGGCCATCCTTGGCATCGCGGCGGACATGACGCACCGCCACCCGGCCATCCTCTGTGATCTTTCTGGCCACCTTGACCAGTTCCTCGCGGCGTTCCTGGCTGAGCTCCGGCAGGACGAGGCGGATGACCTTGCCGTCGATGGCCGGGTTGAGGCCGAGGTTGGCAGCCTGGATGGCCTTGGCGATGGCCTCCGCCGTGCCGGCGTCCCATGGCTGGATGAGGATCATTCGTGTCTCAGGGGCGGTGATGCCGGCCATGTCACGGAGGCGCATGGTCGAGCCGTAGGCGTCCACCATGAGGTTCTCCACCAGCGCCGGGTTGGCTTTGCCGGTGCGGACTCCCTCGAACTCGTGCATCATGGCCGCCTCGGACTTGGCCATCTTTTCCTCGGTTTCCTTGATTACTTGGTCGATTGGCATGGCAGAAATCTAGCATGCGGCTGGCCGGCTTGGCCAGTCTTTCGTGCGCTTGGCCAAGCGCCGGTCAAAGGTGCCAGCCGGCGCGATAGAGGTGCCGCATGAGCTCGGCGGCCTTCGGGTGGCCGGTGAGTTTCATTTTCACGTGTTCCCACTCGAGGGGCGCGCCGGTGCGGTGGGCGATGTTGCCGAGCAGCACCACCTCGGTCAGTGGTCCGGCGTAGTCGAAGTGGCAGGTCGTGGTGCCGCCGGTCTTGATGGCGTGAATCCATTCTCGGTGATGGCCAAGCGAGCGGGGGATGCTGGGCTTGGGTCGCTCGTAATCCTTGAATTCCTTTTCCGGCAGCAGCACGTGTTTGCCGTAGTCGGCGAGCAGCATGCCCTTGCTGCCGACGAACAGGCTGCCGTTGCCCCACTCGGGGAGTAGCCCATTGGCAAAGTGTGGCGGGCGGTGATTGCCATGATACCAGCGCAGCTTGGTGGCGGGTTGTTTGCCGTGTGCTTTGTAATGGAAATCAACCACGAGCGAATACGGCGTGGCCTCGGCGTCTGGCTTGGGTCCCTTGACGACCTCGATCCGGTTGGGGTGCCGCAGGCCAAGCGCCCAGTGGCTCAGGTCGATGTGGTGGCAGCCCATGTCGGCGAGCGTGCCCCCGGCGAAGTTCCACCACTGCCGCCACTTGAACGGATGATGCGTTGGGTGATACGGGATGTGATAGCGAGTCGGCCCCAGCCAGAGGTTGTAATTGAGATTGGCCGGTACTCTGTGTTTCCCGGTTCCACGGGAGCCACCGCCGAAATTTCCGCCGACCCAGACGTGTACTTCCTTCACCGTGCCGATTGCCCCGGCGCGCAGCAACTCGACAACCCGACGGTAATTATCTTCGGCGTGGATTTGTGTGCCCATTTGCGTGACGAGCTTGTTGCGCCGGGCTAGTTCGGTGACGGCGCGGCACTCGGAGACGGTGCGCGTCAGCGGTTTTTCGCAGTAAACGTGCAGGCCATTGTGCAGGCCGGCGGTGGTGGCGACGGCGTGGGTGTGGTCCGGCGTGCTTACGACGAGCGCGTCGAGCTTTTCGCGCCCGATCATCCGGCGGAAATCGGCGTACTGGTGCGCCCGCGGGAAGCGCCCGGCCTCGCGAGCGAGGAAGTTGCTGTCCACGTCGCACAGCGCGACGATGTTTTCGCCAGCGACACCGTTGAGGTTGGCCTTGGCCCGGTTGGCCACGCCAACGATGCCGATGTCGAGCTTCTCGTTGGCGGCATAGGTCCGCGCGCTTCCGGCAGCGAGGAGGGTAAACGCGCTTTGCTGGACGAAACGGCGGCGGGTGATTTGTGTGCTCATGTTGCTACGGGAAAATACCCGCTTGGCCAATCGAGGCAAGCCCCGGTTGACCCGGCCCAGCGATAGCCGTACCGTTTCTGCCGTGATCGACATGACCGAGATCCAGCCGAGCGCCGTCGCCGGTTTCCGCGTGGAGCGGCGGACCCCGCCGGAGCAGCTTGACGTGCTTTCCCGGGAGATTCTCCAGCTCAAGGAGGATCTCAACGCCGTGATCCTCGCGCACAATTACCAAGTGCCGGAGATTCAAGACTTGGCGGACTACGTGGGTGACTCGCTGGGCCTCTCGCGACAGGCGGCCGAAACCGATGCGGCGGTCATCGTGTTTTGCGGTGTACATTTCATGGCCGAGACGGCGAAGATTCTGTCGCCGAAAAAAACCGTGCTGCTGCCGGATCGCGACGCCGGCTGTTCGCTCGAGGAGAGCTGTCCGCCGGACAAGCTGCGCGAGTTGCAGGCGACGAACCCCAACTTTTACACCATCGCCTACGTCAACTGTAGTGCGGAGGTCAAGGCGCTGAGCGACGTGATCTGCACCAGCGGCAACGCGAAGAAAATCGTCGAGGCCGCGCCGGCGGATCGCGATTTGTTGTTTGTGCCGGATGAGAATCTCGGCTCGTGGGTGACCGAGCAGACCGGCCGGCCCATGACGATGTGGCAGGGCGATTGTTACGTGCACGTCGAGTGGACGCACGAGAGCATCACGCGGATTCGCCGAGAGCACCCCGACGCGCCGCTGGTGGCGCATCCCGAGTGCACCAAGGCCGTGCGCATGCTCGCCGACGAGGTTTGCTCCACTGAGAAAATGGTTCACTTCTGCCGCGACTCACGGGCCAAGGCGGTGATCATCGCCACCGAGCTCGGCATGCTGCATCGCTTGCAGAAGGAATGCCCCGAGAAACAGTTCATCCCCGCGCCGACTGATAAATGCGCCTGCAACGAGTGCCGCTTCATGAAAATGAACACGCTCGAAAAACTGCACGACTGCATGGCCAACCGTTCCCCGGAGCTGACGCTTCCCGGCGACATCATCGAACGCGCCCGGCAGCCGATCGAGCGTATGCTCGAGATTTCCGCGAGGTGACCGGGCGTTTGGCCAAGCGGGTGTCAAAACTTTCTTAAATATCCTCATGGACGGGGATCAGGAGCGTGATCGCGATGTGTCGCATGAGGGGGGTGGAGGGGCAACAGGCTTACGCGCCTTCGCTCTATGCTGTTTCTTCTTTCTCCATGGGCTGTTCGCGCCGGCTCTGCCCAGGATCTGGCGTTTTGTGGGGCTCGGCTGTTTCTCTGCGTCTTTGACTTGCGGCGCTTCTTCGGGCAACTGCTGCCATTTGAGTTTCCTGCCCTGATAAACCATCTGCAGGCTTTCATCGCGTAAGAACCGCACGATGATCGTTTTGTCCAACAAGCTCAGGCTTTCGTGTCATCGATCCAGTTGATAGCGGTTGTTCTGTCCCTTCGCTGTCCAGTCTCTCTGCACCACTAGGGACTCTTCGAACTCAAGACTTCGTTGAGTTCCCTTGGCCTGGTCACGAGTCCCAAAGAGGACATTTTCTGTTATAATAAAGCGCAATTTTCCGGTTGCCATCGATAAATACATCGTGGATAATCTGCGTCTGGATTCACGCGAAAATGAGAAAAACAATTGCAATAATTCTTTCTGTTGGCGCCTTTGCCCTGGATGGCTGGGCGGAGGATAAGGTTGATTTTGTTAAATCGATCCAAAGTATTTTTGAGGCGCGTTGCGTCGAGTGTCATGGTCTGAAAAAGCCGAAAGGTGAACTTCGGATGGACACTCTTGAGGCCACCTTGAAGGGAGGTGAAAGCGAGGAACCAGTCTTGGTTCCAGGCAAATCCGCCGAGAGTGGAATCTACAAGCACATTTCGCTTCCGGCAGATCACGACGACATTATGCCGTCCAAGGGTGATCCTTTGACCAAGGAGCAGATTGAAACCATTAAGAAGTGGATCGATGAGGGCGCTAACTGGCCGGAAGGATTGGTGTTAATCAGCGCCAAGGATCGGGCTGCTGCCAAGGCTGCCGCCAACAGGTTGCCAGAGCCGAAAATCAAGGAGGCGCCCGTTTCCGATGCTGAGAAGGCTGCCATCGCCAAGCTCAGTTCCGGCGAGGGGATCGGGGACAAATCCTCTGCTCCACTGGTAATGGCACTGGCGCAAAACACCAAACTTATTTATGCCAACTTCCGCTTGGTCGGGAAAAATGTCAATGATGACAACATCGTTCCTCTGGCTGACATCACAAATCTGTCCGAGTTGGATTTGGCTAATACGAAAATTACCGCCAAAGGTCTGGGTTACATCAAGGGTAATACGAACTTGACCAAGCTGAGCCTGGCCAACACATCGGTCGATGACGCGGCGCTGAAACAGATCGAGGGGCTCACTAACCTGATGTCGCTTAACCTCTACAACACCAAGGTTACCGACGCCGGCTTGGCCAGCCTCAAGGACATGAAATTCCTGTACAAGCTTTATGCCTGGCAAAGCGGTGTGACCGAGAAAGGTGCAGCTGAGCTGAAGAAGGCGTTGCCTAACATAGATGTCAACCTCGGCTTCAAACTTGCCAAGGTCGAGCCTAAGAAAGAGGAGAAGAAGGAAGCTCCCAAACCCAAAAAAGAAGAGCCCAAACCTGAAAAAAAGAAAGTAAAGAAAGAGGAAGCGAAGCAGGTCAGCTTCAACAAGAAATGCCCGGTCAGCGGCAAGGCCGTCGATCCGGCCAAGCTCTTCGCCATTAACTTCTGCTGTGACAACTGTCTCGGGGACTTTACCAAGGAACCGGCCAAGCACATCGCCAAAATCAAGGGGCCGGGCAATAATAAGTGCCCGATCAGCGGCAAGGACATCGATGCATCCAAGAAATTCGTGATCGGTTTCTGCTGCGACAACTGCCTTGGCGACTTTACCAAGGAACCGGCCAAGCACATTGCCAAGGTAAAAAAATAAACAGGTAAACGATTTTTCTCGAGGTCCCGGCGGGTTGCTGCCGGGGCTTTTTTTTGTTTGCGCTTGGTCAAGCGCTTGCCGCATGACACCGGCGCCGTTAGGTTGGCCAAGCGCCTGGTTTCAATGGACGAGTTGCAGGAACAATTTGATGAGGCCACGTTCGCCTTCAGTCAAGGCGAGTACGAGCAGGCGGTCGACGGCTTCGAGGCGATCCTCGCGGCGGACAGAAACTATTTCGACGCCCGCATGTCGCTCAGCATGGCGTTGTGCCGACTGAAGCAATACGAGCGGGCGATTGAGGAAGGGCACAAGGCCGAGAAACTGTGCCCCAACGACCAGTTGGTTCACACGAACCTTTCGCTGTTTTACATGAAAACAGGCAACAAGGAGGCGGCCGAGCATCATGGGCTCCAGTCGAAGATCGCTTCGTGGAAACAACCCGGCGCGGACGCGGCCTTAAGCGCCGCTGGCGATGACGAACTGCAAATGGCCAAGCCCAAAGCGGAGTCGTTTAAGCTGCCGGGCAAGTTCCCGGACATGCCGTGGCGGAAGAATCGTAACAAAGGCCAAGCGGAGGGCGGCCGAGATGGGTGATGGATTCGTCCAACTTCCCTAATAAGTTTAAAATGAAATCAGCATACGAACTGGCGATGGAACGGTTGGAAAAGGAGTCTCCAACCCAGGAATTGAGTGATGAGTTGAAGACCAAGCTGGCCGAGATTAGCAAGGTGTACGAGGCGAAGATCGCAGACCGCGAGGTGTTCCTCAACGGTGAGATCGAGAAGGCCGAGGCGGCTGGCGAAATCGAGCAGGTCGAGCAGTTGAACAAGCAGTTGGCCAGCGAGCGGAAGGTGCTCGAGGAGGAACTCGAGCAGAAGAAAAACGAGATTCGCCCTTAGTTGGCGTTTTCCGCAATCTGAAACCGGAAGAGCGCGGCGACCATCAGCGAGTGGCCGATCGTGCCGTTCTCGACCAATTTCGGAATCTCATCGAGCGGCACGAGTCGGGTGATCAGGTCCTCACCGGCGTCGAGTTGGGTGACGTGCTGGCTGCTGGCGTTGCGGATGATGACGGTGTGCACCTTGTTGTTCATGATCGCTGGGTTGGCGTAAACGAATCCGCCGCTCTCGGGCGCATCGCCGGCATAGCCGGTTTCCTCGCGCAACTCGCGCACTGCTGTTTCCAGCGGGTTTTCGCCGGGATCGATCATTCCGCCGGGAAGTTCCAGTTCGATGAGGTTGGTTCCCTGCCGGTATTGCTCAACCATCACCAGTTGATCGTCCAGCGTCAGGGCGATGATGTTGCACCAGTCCACCGACTCGATCACAAAAAACTCGTGCTCGTCGCCGGTGCGCGGTGAGGTGCGGCGGTCCGAGCGCACCTTGAAAATTTTGTAGTCGTCAGCGTAGCGGCTCTCCTTCAGCGGCCAGGGGGTCAGTTCTGGATTTTTAATCGGCATCGATTTGTTCCTTAGTGGCCCAGCCCTGTCACATGAGGTTCAGCAGGTGTGCCGTGGCTTCGTCGTGTGAGATGTTTCGCCTTTAGCCAACTGCGCGGTCATCACACCAGCCCTGGCCTCGGAGCAACCCATTGTGGTCAGCTAGCTTGGGCACGCCGGCGTTGTCATCGGGTTGGCTCACGCGGGGCAAGGTAGCGCTTGGTCAAGTCAGGCCACGCGGATGCTGGTGACCTCAACGCGCTCCTGCGGTTTGCTGTTCTCGCCGCTGCTGCTTGGTCCAACCGACGTGTCGCCGATGTCGCTCAGCGTGTCGTCGCCTGCGCTCAGTTGGCCAAAGGCGGTGTACTGGCCGTCGAGGAAGTCGGCTTTACCCAGGCAGACAAAAAACTGGCTGCCGGCGGAGTCGGGATCGGCCGAGCGGGCCATTGAGATGACACCGCGAACGTGCGGCCGGTCATTGAACTCGGCTTTGATCGTATGGCCGGGCCCGCCGGTGCCCCATAGATTCTCGAGCGACTCGTCCTTGGTTTGCGGGTCGCCGCCCTGGATCATGAAGCCAGCCATGATCCGGTGAAAGCAGGTGCCGTCGTAAAACTCGTCGTTGGCGAGTTTGGTGAAGTTTTCCACCGTGCCGGGGGCGGCATCGGGCCATAGCTCGATGCTCATTTCCCCCTTGGTGGTCTGGATAGTCGCAGTCGGATTTGCATTTTCGCTCATGTGAAAGCCTGTATCAGTCCGCCAATGAAACCTGTGTGGCCGTCGGGAATTTTTTTGGGAGCGCCTGGGTGACTTTGCCAGTGGCCAGCCATTCGGCGGAACGATTCAACGTGGCGATGAACCCGATGCATTGGAGCGACTTCCCGTTCTCGTGGCCCATTGGCGTGTGGAAAATGATGCCCTTGCCGTAGTTGATTGTCATCATCATCGGCTCGTGCCGTTTGCTCTTGGCGCTGTAGGCGGTGGCGAGGATCTTCATGTTCTCGGCCGGGCCCCGGAGGGAATCATACAACTCGTCCTGAGCGTGCATCCACTCGGTCGGCATGCCGTTGGTGACCGGGTGGGAGTCGTCTCGCACGACGATCTTGAAGGCGTGCTGCGGGCCGTGGCTGCCGCCCCTACCTGGCTGGGTGTTCCGGACGAGGTTGCCCTCGTCGTTGTAGTAGACGTACGGCCCGTGTTTTTCGGTGCGACCGCCCCAGCCACCAAGGCCGATCATCCGGTTGTACTCGGGCCAATTCGGGAATGAGTTGTCGGCGGCGTGGACGACGATGAAGCGGCCGCCGCTCTTCATGTGTTTTTCAAACGCGCGCTGGACCGGCTCGGGCCAGTCTTCGCCGTTGTAGTTGCTCACGATGACATCATATTTTTTGAACGCTGGGCGAAAGGTGTCCCACTTGGCCTGAAACTCCTCGCGGATTTTTCTGGCGGCTTCGGCCGCCTTGGCCTTTTGGCTCTCGCTCAGGTTTCGCGGCGGGCGAGGGGCGCGAGGAGGGGAAGTAACCACGTCGACTTGGAACAATCCGGTCTTCTCCATTTGCGCTTTCATGTAAGGCGTCATGGCTTTCCAGTTGTGGTTGTTTTGTCCATCGACGTACAAGACACTGATCTTTTCAGCAAACGTCGGATTTGCCGCAGCGACGAAGAGCAGTGCGACGGCGATCCATTTTCCGGTTAAAATTGCGCGAGACATCGTGCCGCGGACGGTGACGGCAGCGGGGACGATTCGCAAGCCAAAAGCCGGACGCTCGACTCGCCTTTTGTCGTCGGGCAATCTTCCGCCGTTGTTGGGGATTAAAAAACTTGGCCAAGTGCGGTGGCTGCTGGCGGTATTGGTGGGGCTGGCCTTGGCTCTGGCTTTCCCGGAGCCACGCTGGCTTGGCTTCGCCTGGCTGGTGCCGGGCGCCTGGTTGGCGGTCGTCGCAGGAGAGCGGCGTTGGCGGTTGTTCGGATTGGCCTTTGTCGCGGCGCTGGTTTTCCGTCTGGTTTCGCTGCGATTCCTGCTGAATATGCCACATGCGGCCGGGGCGGTTGGCGGCTGGCTGGCGTTGAGCCTGTACTCTGCGCTGTATCCGGCGGCGTGGGCGTGGTTTTGCGGCGGGTGGCTGCGGGACGGCTTGGCCAAGCTGGAGTGGCCGTGGTTTCGGCGGCTCGGCTTTGGGCTGTTTGCCGCGGTGGCCTGGGTGGCCTTGGAGATGGTGCAGGCACGGTTGCTCGGCGGCTACCCGTGGAACTTCCTCGGCGTCAGCCAGTTCGAGAACCTGCCGCTGATCCAGATCGCGTCGGTGACCGGTGTGTACGGCGTGTCGTTCTTGGTGGTGTGGGCGTCGGTGAGCCTTTTGTTTGCCGTGCTGCAAATCCGCCGCGCGCCAGCCAACCCATTGTCATGGTGGGCGGACACGGCGTTGCCGCTGCTGGCATTTGGCTTGGTTTGCAGCTGGGGAATAGTGAAGCGGATCACTCCCCATTTTAATTCCGGAAGCCATTCCGGGAAAGATGAATTCACTGTTGCCTTGGTCCAGCCGAGCATCCCGCAGCAGCTGATTTGGCAGGGCGGCACCGGTGATGAGCGGTTGGCCAAGATGCTCGAGTTGTCGCGGCTGGCGTTGGCCACCAAGCCGGATTTGCTCCTATGGCCGGAGGCCTGCGTGCCAATCTCGGCGGAGCGTTGGCCGGAGGTGTTTGACATGGTGAAGACCAACGGCGTGCCGCTGCTCTTTGGCGCGGACGACGTCGAGCGGGTGGAGGGCTCGGATGAGGTTCGATTTTACAACAGCGCGGTTTTATTGACGGCGGACGGCCCGCAGTTGCCAAGTTACCGCAAGCGGCGACTGGTCATGTTTGGCGAGTACATCCCGTTCGAGAAGGCGCTGCCGTTCATGAAATACCTTTCCCCGATCGGCGGCAGTTTCACTGCGGGAATCGAGCCGGTGCAGTTCACGCTGCAGGACGTCGAATACGTGCTCGCGCCGTTGATCTGCTTCGAGGACTCGTTTCCGCACGGGGGCCGTGAGCACGTGTCGGCGGTGACGGACCTGCTGGTGAACCTGACCAACGACGGCTGGTTCGGCGCCGGGCCGGAGCAGTGGCAGCACGCGGCCAACGCCGTCTTTCGTGCGGTGGAGAACGGCGTGCCGCTGGTCCGCTGCGCCAATAACGGGCTCACGTGCTGGATCGATCCGCTTGGCCAAGTACGGCAGTTTTACGGGCAGGAGACCGACGACATTTACGGGGCCGGATTTGTGTCGTTCGAGGTGCCGCTTGGCCAGGCGCTTGGCCAAACGGTGTACAACCGGCACGGCGACGTCTTCGGTTGGGCCTGTCTCCTCGTGGCAGTGGCTGTCGCGGGAGCGGCTCGGGCCAAGCGGGGGCTACACACCAGCGGGGGAATCGGCTAAGCTGCGTTCCGCGTTCGCGCCATTATGATCCCGAGGGAGATTCTCAAAAAAATCCGGCAAATCGAGATTCGCACCAAGCGACTTGTCACCGAGACGTTGGCGGGGCAGTACCACAGTGCGTTCAAGGGGCAGGGGCTGCACTTCGAGGAGGTGCGCGAGTACCTTCCGGGTGACGAGATCCGGTCGATCGACTGGAACGTCACCGCCCGGATGAACCAGCCGTTCGTCAAGGTGTACTCGGAGGAGCGCGAGCTGACACTGATGCTGCTGGTGGACCTGAGCGGCTCCGGTTTCTTCGGTTCGGTTCAGCAAACCAAGCGCGAGATCGCCGCCGAGTTGGCCTCGGTGCTGGCCTTCTCGGCCATCCGCAACAACGACAAGGTTGGGCTGATCCTGTTCACCGACAAGGTTGAGAAATACGTGCCGCCCCGAAAGGGCCGGTTCCACGTGCTGCGGGTGATCCGCGAGATTCTGTTTTTCGAACCGGAACACCGCGGCACTGACCTGAACGGCGCGCTGGAGTTTCTCGGCCGCGTGGTGCCACGCAAGGCGATCACCGTCTGCGTATCCGATTTCCTCGGGCAAACGAACCCCACCCGTCGGTCTGTGGACGCGCATTTGCGACGGCAGGTCGTCATGTCGGAGACGTTGGCGAAGACCTCCGCGACGGCGTTGCGGCAGGCCAACCGACGGCACGACGTGGTTGCGGTGCAGATCACCGACCCGCGTGAACTTGAGTTGCCGAACGTCGGCTGGGTGGTGTTGCAGGATGCCGAGACGGGGCAGATCGCCGAGATCAACACCGGCGAGAAACGCCGCCGCGAGGCCTACACCCAGCGACAGGCCGACGCGCAGGAGGAACTCCTGCGGCTTTTTCGCACCTCCGGGATCGACTCGATCCAGCTTTGCACCGACGAGCCGTACATTATGGCGCTCGAGAAATTTTTTGAGATGCGCCTGAAACGCCGGCACCTCGCTGCCTGATGCCGACGACTCCCAGCACCAACTCCGCGGCACTTGTTTTGCCGGATCCTGCCGATGCCACCAACGCAGTTGGCTCGGAGGAAATCCCGGACATCCGGGGGCTCAAGGACGTGGTCGATATCCCCACTGGCCACGAGTGGGTGTGGTGGCTGCTGGTCACGGCGGCGGCGCTGGTGGTTGCTGGGGTCGTTGCCTGGTTTGTCCGCCGCCGCTTGGCCAGGCGCAGCGAGGAACTGGCACCTCCGCCCCCTCCGCCCCCGCACGTTGTGGCGTGGGAGCGGCTGCAGCGTGCGCTTGGCCTGGTCCACGAGGCGGAGCGGTTCTGCGTCGAGGTGTCACAAATCATTCGGCTGTATCTTGAGGAACGGTTCGACCTGCACGCGCCGGATCGGACAACTGAGGAGTTTTTGCTTGAACTGCAGTCGAGCCAGCGCCTGGCCACGGAGCACAAGCAACTGCTCGCCGACTTCCTCGGCGCGTGCGACATGGTGAAATTCGCCAAGGCGGAACCGCCTGAGCAGGAGTTGCGCGATCTGCACGAGGCTGCCAGTCGGCTGGTTGGCGAGACGCAGCCCAGCCTGCGCGAGGAGACGGAGGCCGAGCCATGACGTTCGGCGAGCTGAGAATTGACAGCCCGTGGTGGCTACTGCTGCTGCTGCTGCTGCCGCTGGTCGCATGGGCGCGACGGCGTTGGCTGGCCGGCCGGCCGGCGTTGATGTTTTCCTCGGTGCAGCTCGTGCGCGGCATCATGGGCTTGGTCAAGCCGAAGTCCGGGGCGCTGCTCGGGTTTCTGCGCTGGACAGCGCTGCTGCTGTTCGTACTCGCCATGGCCCGGCCGCAATGGGGCGAGGGCACCGAGAAAATCCGGGCCAGCGGCATCGACATCGCCGTGGCGTTCGACCTGTCCGGCAGCATGCTAGCCGAGGACTTTCAGTTGAAAGGCAAACGGGCCAACCGCGTCGCCGTGGCCAAGGCGGTGCTAAAGGGGTTCGTCGACAACCGGCCAGCGGACCGAATCGGGTTGGTGGCTTTCGCCGGGCGGGCGTACATCGCCGCGCCGCTGACACTCGACCACGACTTCCTGCTCGCCAACCTCGACCGACTTGAGGCCGGGAGCCGGTCGATCGAGGACGGCACCGCGATCGGCTCGGCGATCAGTGCCGGGTTGAACCGCCTGCGCGACCTCGACTCGGAGAGTCGCATCATCATCCTGATGACCGACGGCCAGAACAACGCCGGTACCGTCGCGCCGCTGACCGCCGCCGAGGCGGCCGAGTTGCTGGACGTGAAGGTCTACACCATCGGCGTCGGCACACGCGGCGTTGCGCCGATGCCGTACACGGACGTGTTTGGTCGGAAGCGCTACCGCAACGTCGAGGTGAACATCGACGAGGAAACGCTGCAAAAAATCGCCGACCGAACCGGCGGCCAGTACTTCCGCGCCGACAGCCAAAGCGAGCTTCGGGAGATTTACGACAAAATCGACACGATGGAAAAAACCGAGGTGGAGGTGGAGCGCTATTTCAACTACGACGAGTGGTTTCCGTTTCTCGTCATCACTGGCCTGGCGCTGCTGCTGCTCGAACTTATCCTTGCCAACACCGTCTGGCTCAAGTTGCCGTAGCCTGGTGGGTTTTGAGTACTATTCTTTCAATGCAGCTTCGATGGCCGCGATGACCTCGGGGGCGTTCGGCTTGGTGCGGGGCGAGAAGCGCTTGATAACTTTGCCGTTGCTGTCGAGCAGGAACTTCTCGAAGTTCCAGCGTATCTTGTCCGAGCCGCCTGATTCCTTCTTGAGCTGCTTGTAGAGCGGATGGGCGCCGTTGCCGTTCACTTCGATCTTGGAATGAAGAGGGAAGGTGACTTCGTAGTTGTCGGTGCAGAATTTTTTGATCTCCAACGAAGTGCCAGGTTCCTGCTTGCCAAACTGGTTGCAGGGGAAACCCAGCACGGTGAAGCCCTTTTTGCCGTACTTTGAGTGGACGGCCTGTAGTTGCTTGTATTGCGGAGTAAGGCCACACTTGCTAGCAACGTTGACAACCAGCATCACTTTGCCCTTGTGGGCGCCGAGGTTAGTTTTCTTGCCGTCGATGTCCTTCAACGGGATGTCGAGGGTCGATTTCTCGGCGCAAACCGTTCCAGCCAAGCCGATGGAGAGGAGTAGTGTCATGCAGGGTTTCATACGCAGCAATGCTTGGCAGATAGATTTTTTTTGTCAAACATTGTCATCAAGCCTAGCGACTTGTTTTTTTGGAGTACTTTGCTGAGACTGCGTGGCTGTCAGTTTGCGATGAAGAAAACCATCCGTAAAAAGAAAGACCAACCGAACCTGCGTCCCCACTCCGCGATTATGCTGGATGGGCCGGATCGCGCCCCGAGCCGGGCGATGCTTTACCCGACCGGCTTCAAGACGGCCGACTTTGCCAAGCCGATCATCGGCGTGGCTTCCACGTGGAGCAATGTCACGCCATGCAACATGCACATCGACGAGTTGGCGCGCGTGGCCGAGAACGGCGCGAACCGGGCCGGCGGCAAGGCGATCGTGTTCAACACCATCACGATCTCCGACGGCATCTCGATGGGCACGGAGGGGATGAAGTATTCGCTCGTGTCGCGCGAGGTTATTGCTGACTCGATCGAGACAGTCGTCGGCTGCGAGTGCATGGACGGCTTCGTCGCCATCGGCGGTTGCGACAAGAACATGCCGGGCTGCATGATCTCGATCGCGCGGATGAACCGCCCGGCGGTGTTCGTGTATGGCGGCACGATTTTGCCGGGCTGCATCACGGGTCAAACGAAGAAACTCGACATCGTCTCGGTGTTCGAGGCGGTCGGCGCGCATGCCAACGACAACCTTTCCGACAAGGGCCTCGAACAGATCACCGCGTGCGCCATCCCGGGTGCCGGTTCCTGCGGCGGGATGTACACGGCCAACACGATGGCCAGCGCGATTGAGGCAATGGGCATGAGCCTGCCGGGCAGCAGCGCTCAGGCGGCGATCAGTCCGGCCAAGAAGAAGGATTGCCGCGAGGCCGGTGCCGCGGTGCTAAACCTGCTCAAGCGAGGCATCAAGCCGCGCGACATCATGACGAAAAAGGCATTCGAGAATGCGATCACCATCGTCATCGCGCTTGGAGGCTCGACGAATGCCGTGCTGCATCTGCTGGCAATGGCGCACGCAGCCGGCGTCAAGTTGAGTATCGATGACTTCACGCGGATCGGAAAAAAAGTGCCGGTGCTTGCTGATCTCAAGCCAAGCGGTAAATACCTGATGAGCGAGTTGGTCGCCATAGGCGGCATCCAGCCGATGATGAAAACACTGCTCCGTGCCGGGCTGCTCCATGGCGACTGCATGACGGTCACCGGCAAGACAATGGCGCAGAACCTGGCCAAGGCGAAACCGTACCGCAAAGGACAGAAAATCGTCCAGCCGCTGTCCCGGCCGATCAAGAAGGACAGCCACCTCGTGGTGATGTACGGCAACCTCGCGCCGGAGGGCGGCGTGGCCAAGATCACCGGCAAGGAGGGCATGAGCTTCACCGGCACGGCCAAGCCGTTCGACTCCGAGGAGAAGGCGATGAAGGCGATCCTCGGTGGCAGAATCAAAAAAGGCGATGTGATCGTCATCCGCTACGAGGGGCCGAAAGGCGGCCCGGGCATGCGCGAGATGCTGGGCCCGACAGCCGCCATCATGGGAGCAGGCCTGGGCAACGACGTGGCGCTGATTACCGACGGCCGATTCTCCGGAGGGACGCACGGCTTCGTCGTGGGCCACATCACACCGGAGGCGTATGCAGGCGGTGCGTTGGGCATGGTGAAGCGCGGAGACTCGATCACCATCGACGCCGAGCGGCGGCAACTCGTGCTCGACGTGCCGGCGAAGGAATTGGCTAAGCGCCGCAAGGCGTGGCGCAAGCCCAGGCCACGCTACATCAAGGGCGTCTTGGCCAAGTACGCCAGCGCCGTGACGTCGGCGTCGCTGGGTGCGGTGACCGATCACAACCTCGAGGTATAAGCCAAGCGCTTGGCCAAGCGACAACCCAACTGAACCTGTTTATCCGCGAGAATGCGCAGACAATATCCGTTCCAGATTTTTGAGCCCAAATGGCAGCAGCATTGGCAGGAGAACGAAACATTTCGGGCATGGAACCCGGGTGAAAGTGTCCCCGATGGCCATCCATTCCGCGAGCGTCATGCCGACGCGAATCCCGGCGACGTGCCGAAGTATTACATCCTTGACATGTTCCCGTACCCGTCCGGCGCCGGGCTGCACGTCGGCCACCCGGAGGGCTACACCGCCACCGACATCCTCGCCCGTTACAGGCGCATGCGCGGCTTCAACGTGCTGCACCCGATGGGCTGGGACGCGTTCGGCCTGCCGGCGGAGCAGTACGCCATCACGACCGGCCAGCACCCGCGGATCACCACCGAGGCGAACGTGGCCAACTTCAAGCGGCAGATCCAGTCGCTTGGCTTCAGCTACGACTGGAGTCGCGAACTCAACACCACCGACCCCGGTTACTACCGCTGGACGCAGTGGATCTTCCTGCAGCTTTATAACTCGTGGTTCAACCCGACGACCAACAAGGCGGAGCCGATCGACACGCTGGCCTATCCGCCGGACGCGACCACCGACGAACAACGCCGCGCTTGGCGCGATAACTATCGCTTGGCTTTCGTATCCAAGGCGCCGGTGAATTGGTGCCCTAAGCTTGGCACCGTGTTAGCTAACGAGGAGGTCAAGGAGGGCGTGAGCGAGGTCGGTGGTTTTCCGGTGGAGCGCAAACCGATGCGCCAATGGATGCTGCGCATCACCGCCTACGCACAGCGCCTGCTCGACGATCTCGACGGCATCGACTGGAGCGACTCTCTCAAGGAAATGCAGCGCAACTGGATCGGACGCTCCGATGGGGCCGAGGTGCTTTTCCGCGTCGAGGATTCCGACGTCGAGATTGCCGTTTTCACCACGCGCCCGGACACGCTGTTTGGCGCGACGTACATGGTCCTCTCGCCGGAGAGCGGGTTGCTGGACGAAGTCGTCTCAGCCGAACAACAAGCCGAGGTCGAAGCGTATCAAGCCGAGGCGGCGAGGAAGAGCGACTTGGAGCGGACCGACTTGGCCAAGGACAAAAGCGGCGTGTTTACAGGCGCGTTCGCGATCAACCCGGCCAATGGCCGGCCGGTGCCGATCTGGACGGCCGACTACGTTCTGGCCGGGTATGGCACTGGCGCGATCATGGCGGTGCCGGCACACGATACGCGCGATCTGGAGTTCGCGCAAAAATTCAAGCTGCCGATCGAGGTGGTCGTCCAGGCGCCCGAAGGGGAAGAGTCGGTTGGTTTCACCGGCGTTGGCACGGCGGTGAATTCCGGTTTGCTCGACGGCCTGCCGACATCCGAGGCTAAGCGCAAAATCACCGCCTGGCTCGAGGAGAAAGCGCTTGGCCAAGGGATGATCAATTACAAGCTGCGTGACTGGCTGTTCAGCCGGCAACGCTACTGGGGCGAGCCGTTCCCGATCGTTTGGGACGAGGGCGGCCACCTTGGGCTGGAGGAAGATGAGTTGCCGCTCACGCCGCCGGATCTCACCGACTTCAAGCCAACCGGTTCCGGCGACCCGCCGTTGGCCCGTGCCGAAGAGTGGTGCCAGGCCGACGACGGCCTCAAGCGGGAGACAAACACCATGCCGCAATGGGCCGGCAGTTGCTGGTATTACCTGCGCTTTCTCGATGCGCAAAACAGCGACCGCTTCGTCGCCGACGGGGCAGAACGCTACTGGATGGGATCGGCCAACGACAACGCCACGCCGGGCGTCGACCTGTATGTCGGCGGCACTGAGCACGCGGTGTTGCATCTGCTATACGCGCGCTTTTGGCACAAGGTGTTGTTTGACCTTGGCCAGGTGAGTTCGCCGGAGCCGTTTTACAAGCTGGTCAATCAGGGGCTGATCCTTGGCTCGGACGGCCAGAAGATGTCCAAGTCGCGCGGCAACGTCGTCAATCCGGATGACATCCTTGCGGAGTTTGGTTCGGATGCCTTTCGCCTGTACGAAATGTTCATGGGGCCGCTCGAGATGGTGAAACCGTGGAACACGAAGGGCGTTGAGGGTGTGTACCGGTTCCTCGGCCGCGTGTGGCGGATGTTCATCGACGAGCAGAGCGAAAAGGAGTTCGAACAGCAACTGACGGCGAATCCGGATGCGGGACCGGAGCTGCTCGCCGCGCTGAAACTGAACGAAACGGTGGGGCAGGCGGAGGCCACGCCCGGGCAGCTCAAGGTGCTGCACACCTGCATCAAAAAAGTGACCGAGGACATGGAACATCTGCGCTTCAATACCGCCATCTCCGCGCTGATGGTGTTCACCAACGAGGCGTCAAACTGGGACATTCGGCCGCTGTCGGTGATGAATGATTTCCTGCTGCTGCTCGCGCCGTTCGCGCCGCACATTGCCGAGGAACTGTATGCCAAGGCCAACGGAGCCGGTTCGACGCTGGCGTACAAGCCTTGGCCTAGCCACGATGAGGCGCACCTCGTAGAGTCCACCATCGAGATGGCAGTGCAGGTCAACGGCAAGCTGCGCGACCGCATCCAGATTCCAGCAAACTTCGACAAGGTTGAAATTGAGCGAATCGCGCAGGAGAGCGAAAACGTCCGGCGCCACACTGACGGCAAAAGCGTGAAAAAAGTGATCGTCATTCCCGGCAAACTGGTGAATATCGTCGCGGTGTGAAATTTTCGCCCTCCAACATCGCCCGGAATCACCTCACACCGAAGGAGCAGAAAATGATCTGCGCGGTGGCATTGCTCCTGCTTATCGGGTGGGGAGTGAAATCATGCATACTCAAGCCAACCGAACCGTCGCCCGGACGGTCTGAAAACTGATGCAACAGTTCGACTACAACGAAGTGCTGGAGACGATCCTGGCGAAGGACAACCGGTATCCGCATGAGGCCTACCATTTTGTGCGCGAGGGACTCGATTTCACCCAGCACAAGATGGCCAAGATGTCCGGCGCGAAGGAGCCGCGGCATGTCACCGGGCGGGAGTTGACCGACGGCATGCGTCAGTTTGCGATTGAGACCTACGGGCCGATGGCCAAGCTGCTGCTCAACGAGTGGGGCATCCATTCCACCGAGGATTTCGGCGAGATCGTGTTCAACCTCGTCGAGAACAATCTCCTAGCCAAGACCGAGAAGGACACCCGGGAGGACTTTGTTGGCGGTTACGATTTTGATGAGGCATTTACAGCCCATTACGAGCCCAAGGCTAGGCCAGAAAAAAAGACCAAGTCACCCAAGGCCAAGCGCAGCAGGTAGCGCTTGGCCCAGCGGTTGCTAAAACCCGGGCGCGATGTAGCGCTCGAGCTGCTCGATGATGTGGTCCTTTTCCGAAACCGTCAGCAGCAGCAGGTCGGTGGATGAAATGACGCCTAGCACTTTCCCTTTCTCAACCACCGGCAGATGGCGAATCCGGCTTTTGCCCATGATGTCCATGCATTTTTCGATGCTGGCTTCCGGCCCCACTTGGGCCAACTTGTGCGTCATGATGTGTGAGACCTTGGTGGACTTGGAGGAACGATCCTTGAGCATGACTTTTCGCGTATAGTCTCGCTCGGAGATGATGCCTACCAGTTTGCTCTTATCGATCACCATCAGTGCGCCCACTTTGAATTTGTCCATCGCTTCCACAGCTTCGAACACCGTGGCATCGGGCGCGATGGATCGGACGATTCCCTGACGGTCCTTGAGTATTTCCCGGGCATTCATCGGTACAACGATTGGTGGGAAGAATATTGCCCCACACCTTGCAAATGTCCAGAGCAGAATTCGCGGTGGATTAGTCCTGCAAAGCGGAGGCTACGTCAACCAATGGGACGGTTTGTTCCTCGCGGGTTCCTAGGTTTTTGATGTGGGCTTGGTTGGCGTTGTCGAGGGTGACGAGCCACTTGGCTTTTAGCTCAAGGGCGCGCTTGAGTTGCTTGTCCGGCTTGGCCCTGAGCAGTGGATACTCGGTGGCTTGTCCGGCTTGGCGAAGTTGCTGGACGAGGCTAAGCGAGGCGTTGCGCAGCGACTCGTCGGTGATTTGCACGAAGGCGTCGAGCGCTTGGCCAAGGGGAGGAACGAGGCCGCGATCCTTGAGTAGCTCGGCAAGCACGACATCGCCCATGCCGAAACCAAGCGCGGGTAAATCCGTTTTTCCACCGGAGACGAGCTTGACGAGGTGATCGTAGCGGCCTCCGCCGGCTATGGCTCGGAATTTGCCCCGCTTGTCGAACGCCTCGTACACCGGCCCGGTGTAGTACGCCAGGCCGCGGATGATCTGGTAGTCGACCTTGATGAAGTCGCCCAAGCCGCGTGCCTCGATGTTGCCGATGATGGCGGCGAGTTCGTCGGTCGCTTGGCCGCTCTCGATGAAGTCGTTCACCTGCTCGAGGGAGAAACCGAGCTTGGCCAACTTTTCGCCGGAGACGATCGGGTCTTCGCGGTCGAGCTTGTCGATGATCTGGTAAAAGTCACACACATCCTTTTCATGTGCGCTGCTGTTTTCGAAAAAGTCCTGCCAGGCGTGGCGGCTGCTGAGGCGTACGACGAAGTCGTCGCTCGTCAGTTTGAGGTTGCGCAGGGTGTCGATGAGCAGGGCGATCAACTCGGCGTCGGCGGCCAGGTTTTCCTCGCCGATGATGTCGGCGTTGAGTTGGAAGTGTTCACGCAGTCGCCCCTTCTGCTGCCGCTCGTAGCGAAAGAGTTGGGGGATGGAGAACCACTTGATCGGTTTCTTGTAGTTACGCGTATGCGCGGCGGCCATCCGAGCAAGGGTGGGGGTCATCTCCGGCCGCAGCGAGACGTTGCGGCTGCCCTTGTCGGTGAAGTTGTACAGCTGTCCGACGATCTCGTCGCCGCTCTTCTTGGTGTAAAGCTCGAGTTCCTCGATCGGCGGGCCGTCGTATTCGCGGAAGCCGTAGCGCTCGGCGGTGCCGCGCCAGGTGTCGAAGATATGTCGGCGCAGATCGAGGCTCCACGAGTCCGCGGTGGGAATCGGTTCCGGGTAAAAATCGCGAAAGCCGGGGAGTCCTTTCATGGATCATTAGGCTGCTTGGCCAAGCGCTGGGTCAGCGTCTGGCGGCGGCGAGTATGTCGCGGACATCGACCGGCTCCATGCTGGCGGCGAGGATCGCCTTGATGCCCATGTCCGCGTCTTCATACGCCCGGCACTTTTCCGGTGCAACATTGATCCGCCGCGCGGCCTCGAGAAACGTGTCCGGCGCCGGCTTAGGATTTTCCACATCCTGGCTGGTGACGATGGCGTCGAAGTAGTGCCGGATGCCGCAGTGTTGCAGGATGCCCTCGACGGTCTCGTGCGTGCCGCCGGAGGCGATGGCCATCGGGATGTTGCCGTGGCTCTCGCGGACGATCTGCATGATCTCGGGAATCTCCTTGGCGTCGCTGATCAGTTCCATGTACTTGGCCTCCTTCTCGTGCGTCACCGCCTTGGCGTCGATCTCGATGCCTTGCTCCTGGGAGAGCATTCGAAGCACCTCGAACGGTGAGACGCCGCCGAGCGCATAAAACCGGTCCTCGGGAAACACGAGCCCATGCTTGGACGTGGTGGTGCACCAGGCCGCGTAGTGGATCGGCATGGTGTCGACGATCGTTCCGTCACAGTCGAATATCAGTCCTTCAGGTTGCATAAAATTTTGGTCACTCGAGGTCGGCCAAGCGCTCTTGGAGGTCGTTGGCGAGGAGGGCTGAAACGACCTCATCGATTTCGCCCTCGATGAACGTTGGCAGATTGTACAGCGTGAGGTCGATGCGGTGGTCGGTCACGCGGTTCTGCGAGAAATTGTAGGTGCGGATGCGCTCGTTACGTTCGCCGGTGCCAATCTGCGACTTGCGCTCGGCGGCGTACTTGGCGTGTTCCTCGGCGATCTTTTGCTCGAGCAACCGAGACCGCAGTACCTTCATCGCCTGTTCCTTGTTTTTCTGCTGTGAACGCCCGTCCATGCAGCGGACAATCATGCCGCTTGGCTTGTGCTGGATCTGTACCGCGGAGTCGGTGGTGTTCACCCCCTGGCCACCGGGGCCGGAGGCGCGGCAGACGTTGATCTCCAAATCGTCCGGCTTGATCTCGATGTCGACATCCTCCGCCTCGGGCAGCACGGCGACGGTGACGGTGCTTGTGTGCACGCGGCCTTGCGTCTCGGTGGCCGGTACGCGCTGCACACGGTGGACGCCGCTCTCGAATTTCAGCTTCCTGAACACGTCCTGTCCCTTGATACCGAAAATGACCTCCTTGAAGCCGCCGAGGTCGGACGCGCTGGCATCCATCGACTCGACCTTCCAGCCCTGCGACTCGGCAAAACGGACGTACATGCGGTGCAGGTCGGCGCAGAACAGGGCCGACTCCGCGCCCCCGGCGCCGGCGCGAATCTCAACGATCGTGTCGCGCGAGTCGGTCGGATTCGGCGGGATGATGCCATACTGCAACTCGAGCCCGAGCTTGGCCTGCTCCGCCTCGAGCGCGGGCAGTTCCTCCTTGGCCAGTTCTGCCAGTTCCGAGTCGGCCGGCTCGGCCTGGATCAACTGCCTGCTGGCGTCGATGTCGGCAAGCAGCTTGAGGTAGCGCTTGCCCAATTCGGCCAGTTTCTTCATCCGCGAGTATTCGCGGGTTAACTCGAGGAGCTGCCTGTTGTCGCTGGCCACAGCGGGGGTGCTGAGGGCGCTTTCCAGTTCGTCCTGGCGTTTGCAGAACTGCTTGATGTGGGGTTGAAGATTCACACTCCAAATACAGCGAACGCCCGCGGGAGAAAACCGTTTCTCTGCCGCGGGCGAACTGCTGAAAGCTGCCTAAAGGCTCTTCTTTTTACGCTTCTTGTCGGCAGCCTCCCTGGCGGCCTTGGTCTTCGCCATGCGCTGCTGGAACTTGTCGACCCGACCGGCGGTGTCGACGAATTTCTGCTGGCCGGTGTAGAACGGATGGCACTCGTTGCAAATGCCGATGAGCATGGTGGGCTTGGTGGATCGCGTCTTGATTTCATTGCCACAGGCGCAACGAATCGTCGATTCCACATATTCCGGATGTAAGTCTGCCTTCATCAAAAAGGGCGAGCAAATTACCAAGAAAAATTTGCATGACAAGGGCTTTTTCCTGTAAATGCACAATTTATCTCACAGAGCTTGTTTGCACCATCAAAGTGTTACGTCCTTGACAGGCGCGGTTACGTGGAGTTGTTTCGCCACCTGGTGAAGTTATTTCGGCTCATCGTGGTATGGTTTCTGGCGGCCATCTGGCTGCCGGCGACCTCCCATTGCCTGCTGGGCACCGCGGGCTGGCTCCCGGAATTCTGCTGCGAATCGGAGCATCAGCACGACGGTGATCAGCAATCCCGTGACGAGCACAACGAGTGCGATGTATGCACGGCTATCGAGTCCGGCGACTACAACTTCAGCAAGCCGGTTGATTACGATTTCAACTTCGACGCGGCTCTCGCCTGGGAGCATGTCTTTCGCCTCACCATCCCCGCATCGACGGAACGCTGCATCCCGATGAGCAGTCGCGCCCCTCCGGGCTTGGCCAAGCGCTGGGCCTTCATCACGCGCGCCGCCATCCCTGGCCGCGCCCCCTCACTTCTCGCTTAAAGAGCCGTCCGGCTCCACTTCGTTTTGGCGACTGTCCGCAGTCGTGCTGTGTCCTTTTTTATCTCAAAAATATGTTGTTCAAGAAAACTCGTTACTTTTTTTGCGCGCTTGGCCTCGGGCTGGGCGTGAGTTGCGCCACTCCCCCGGGGCCGGATATCCGTGCCGCCGCCGGCTTGGCCAACGCCGTCCAGTTCCGCGCCGAGGCGCTCCCGACGGACGCGCCGCCGATCGGCAATGCGCTCGACCTTCCCGCTGCCATTGAGCGGGCGGTGCGCCAATCGCCGACGCTGCAGGCCGCCTTGGCCGAAGTTCGCGCTGCGCAGGCCGATGCGCGGCAGTCGAGGCTCCCTCCCAATCCGGTGTTGAGTATAGTGTTCCGCTACCCGAAGGGTGGCGGCAGCCCCGTGACGGAAACCGGCTTGGCAGCGGACCTTGCCGCTGCGCTGCTGGCGCCCCGCCGCATTCGCGCCGCCGACAACCGGCTCCGCGCCGCCGGCGCCCGGGCGGTCGCCGCGGCGCTCAACGTCATTGCCGACATGGAAAAAAGTTACCACACCGCCAATGCGCTTCGGCGGGAGGTGGCGCTGCTTGAACAGGGCGACAGCCACATCGACCGGCTGTTGCAAATCGCCCGACACCGACTCACCGCCGGCGAGGGCACACGGCTGGACGTCGCCGCACTCGAGGCGCGCCGCGCCGAAACCCGCATCGATTTGCAGGATCGCCGCCTGAGTCTGACTCGCGAACGACTCACTCTCGCCCGATTGCTTGGCCAGCCCTCCGGCGACGCGGATTGGCCGCAAACTACGCCGTTGCCGGTTGCCGCACACGCCGGGTCGGAAGCGCAGTGGCTGGCTGCTGCTCTCCGAAACCGACCGGAGATTCTGGCCGACCGCTGGCAACTGGCCGCGCTCGAGGACGGCCGCGCGCTCGCCCGCTTGGCGTTGATCGAGAGTAGCGCTGCCGGCCTGGACGCTGAGCGGGAAGGCGACTGGTCGCTTGGCCCGTCATTGGCCGTGCCGCTGCCGTTGTTCGACTGGGGGCAGGCGCGCCGTGGCAAGGCCCGCGCCTTGGCGCTCGCCGCGCGGCATCGGCTCACGCAAACCGTGCGGCAAACCGTGCAGGAAGTCCGGCAGGCGCACGCTGCGCAGGCCAAGCTCGCCGCTGTCGCCGCGCAGGCTCGCGGGCAGTTGACGCCGCTTCAGCAGCAGCGGGTGGACCTGGCCCGCACTATTTACGAGAGCGGCCAGTCGGGAATCACGCCGCTGCTGCTGGCCGAGCTCGACCTGCAAAAAGCTCAATTACGGGCTGTCCAACTGGAGCTCCGGGCGGCACACGCCTCGACCGAACTCCGCCGTGCCTCGGGAGGTGCGGCGGCCATTTTCAAAACAAAAACAACAAAAGAAAAACAATGAAATCCATCTTCACCTTTTCAACCATCGGCGCGCTGGCTTTTTGGCTGGTTGGCTGCGGCGACGCACACGACCATTCACACGGCGATCACGGCCACGGCCATGATTCACCCGATGAGCCGCACATGGATGAGATCGTCCTCTCTGCCGCCGCCATCGAGCATCACGGCATCGCGCTTGGCCAAGCGGAACAGCGCGCGTTGCGTGAGACGTTTTCAGCCCCGGCGCGGCTGGCTTACAACGAGGACGCCTTGGCGCACGTCGGCACACTGGTGAGCGGCCGCGTGTCGCGCTTGGCCAAGGGCGTCGGCGATTCGGTTGCTGCGGGCGAATTGTTGTTCGTCATCGAGAGCGCCGAGCTTGGCGCGGCGCAGAACGATCATTTGGCCAAACTCGCCGAACTGGCCGCCGCCACGACAGGGTTTCAAACTGCGGAGCAGTATTTTCAATCCGGCAGGGAACTGGCCGCCGCCGAGGCGGTCTCGCGGGCGGATGTACAACAACGGGAGGTCGTCCTTAGTGCTGCTGAGGCCCGGCTCAAGTCGGCCCGGGCCACCCAAGCCGGCGGACGCAATCGGCTGCAATTGTTCGGCATGACCCAGCCCGACATCGCGCGGCTCGAGGAGACCGGGGTGATCCGTCCTCAAGCCGAGGTGCGCGCGCCGATCGGCGGCACGGTGGTCGAGCGCGGCGTCACGTTGGGCGAAACGGTTAGCCCGGAGCAGTCGCACCTTTTCGTCGTGGCCGGGCTGGGTGAACTCTGGCTGATTGCGGAGGTGTCGCCCGCGCGGGCCGCCGCGTTGAAAGCGGGCCAGTCCGTGACGCTGACTGATCCGGCGACCGGTCGGAGTGCCACGGCCGCGCTCGATTACGTCAGTCCGGTGGCTACGCCGGGCGCGCGCACGGTTCGGGCGCGGGCGGTCGTGGCCAATCGGGATGGTTCATGGCGACCCGGAATGTTTGTCGCGGCCAAGCTGCCGGCGGGTGCCGCTGCTGAGCGATCGGTCGCCGTCCCGGCCAAGGCCGTGCAGGACATCGGCGGGCAGCCGGTGGTGTTCGTGCCGGTGCCGGGCGAGGCGAACACGTTCGAGGCGCGAGAGGTGGCGGTTGGCCCCGAGGTCGACGACTGGAGGCCGGTGAAGCGTGGCTTGGTGGACGGCGAGGCGCTCGTCGTTCGAGGCGGTTTCCTGCTCAAGGCCGAGTTGGGCAAGGCCATGGCTGGGCACGACCACTCGCACTAAAAGGGAGTCTTCATGATTGAACGAATCCTGAAATATTCTGTCGAGCAGCGTCACTGGGTGGTGGCGTTGACGCTCGTGGCGGCGGTGTTCGGTGCGTGGTCGTTGTCGCAACTGCCGATCGATGCCGTGCCGGACATCACGAACAAGCAGGTGCAAATCAACGTCGAGCACGCGGCGTTTTCGACGAGCGACATCGAGCGGTTGGTGACGTTCCCGCTCGAGACGGCGCTCGCCGGCATCCCGGGGCTGGAACATACGCGGTCGATATCGCGCAACGGTTTCTGCCAGGTGACGGCGGTGTTTGATGACGCGGTGGACATTTACTTTGCTCGACAGCAAATCAACGAGCGGCTGACTGCTGCGCGGGAGTCATTGCCGGCGGGGATCAAGCCTAGGATGGGGCCGATCACCACCGGGCTTGGCGAGGTGCTCATGTGGGCGGTGGAGTTCGATCCGCCTGCGCTTGGCCAAGCGGGCGGCTTCGTCACGCCCGGTGGCGAGCGGCTCACCAACGAGGTTCAACGCTTGGCCTATCTGCGCACGGTGCAGGACTGGATCATCCGGCCACAGATTAAGACCGTCCCGCTCGTGGCCGACGTCGATGCCATCGGCGGTTATGTGAAACAATATCACGTGCTGCCTCGGCTTGGGCCGTTGAGCGCGCATGGCCTGACACTCAACGACCTCGCCGCCGCGTTGGAGCGGAACAATCTCAGTCTCGGCGCGGGTTACATTGAACGTGATGGCTCGGCGGCGCTTGTACGGGCCAGCAGCCGACTCGGGGGCTCGGCGGCCATTGCGGACGTCTTGGTGAAGCAGAGTAACGGCACACCAGTTCGCGTTGGCGACGTGGCGGACGTCACGCTCGGCGGCGAAATGCGGCTCGGCAGCGCCAGCGTCGACGGGCATGAGGCAGTGGTCGGCACGGCGATGATGCTCACCGGCGCGAACAGTCGCGACGTGGCCAAGGCGGCGGCGGAGCAGTTGGAGGAGGTGCGTCGCAGTCTTCCACCGGGTATTGCCGTTCGGCCCGTGCTCGACCGCTCGCGGCTGGTGAACGCCACCATCGACACCGTGGCGCACAATTTGTTTTACGGCGCGGCGCTGGTGATCGCCGTGCTCTTCGGGCTGCTCGGCAACCTTCGCGCCGCGTTTCTCACCGCGCTGACCATCCCGCTCTCGATGCTGCTCGCGGCAGCTGGGATGCATCGCGCCGGCATCAGCGGCAACCTGATGAGCCTCGGCGCGATTGACTTCGGGATTATCATCGATGGCTCGGTCATCATTGTGGAGAACTGCCTGCGCCGCTTGGCCGACCGCCAGCGCGAACTGGGCCGGTTGCTAACGCTCAGCGAACGGCTCGGCGTTGTCCGCGCCGCCAGCCATGAAGTGCGCCGTCCATTCGTGTTCGGCGTCGGCATTATCACGGTGGTTTATCTGCCGGTTCTCGCGCTCACCGGCATCGAGGGGAAGCTGTTTCACCCGATGGCGCTCACGGTGATCTTCGCGCTCGCTGGGGCGTTCGTGTTGTCGCTGACGTTCGTGCCGGCGATGGTGGCTCTGGCCATAAACGGGCGCGTAGCGGAGAGTGACAACGCCCTCATGCGAACGGCGCGGCGGGGGTACGCACCGGTGCTGGAGTTTGCACTGCGCCGCCGGGGTGTGGTGCTCGGCGCGGCGTCGGCGATACTGCTTGGCGCGGGCGTGGTGTTCGCGAACCTTGGGCAGGTGTTCGTGCCGCAGTTGGACGAGGGCGACATCGCCATGCACGCGATGCGCATCCCCGGCACCGGCATCGAACAGTCCACTCGGATGCAACTTGAGGTCGAGCGCGCCGTGGCCATGCTGCCGGAGTTGCCGGAGGTCGAGCTGGTTTTTTCGAAAACCGGCACTGCCGACCTGGCGGCCGACACGATGCCGCCGAGTGTCTCGGACACGCTTATCATCTTCAAGCCGCGTGCCGAGTGGCCGGAGCCGCGCTTGGCCAAGCGTGCACCCGAGGGTGAGATTTCCATCGAGTCAAAAGTGCGCGACGCCGTGGCCCCCTTGGTCGGCAACAAGTACGAATTTTCCCAGCCGATCGAGATGCGGTTTCACGAACTCATAGCCGGGGTGCGGGGCGATCTTGCGGTGAAGGTTTTCGGCGAAAATCCGGCTGAACTGCGGCGCACTGCGGAAAAAATCGCCGCTGTGATGAATGACGTGCCCGGCGCGGCCGACGTGAAAGTTGAGCAAACAACCGGCCTTCCGGAACTGACTGTGCGACCTCGGCCCGGAATATTGGCGCGCTACGGGCTGGATGCCGCCGCCGTGGTGGCGAGCGTCAACATCGCCATCGGCGGCCGCGCGGCGGGGCAGGTGTTCGATGGCGACCGGCGGTTCGACATTGTCGTCCGATTGCCCGAGGCCAAGCGGAAGCAGGCAGCCACGCTGGCGGCGTTGCCGATCCTTTTGCCGGGTGGCGCAAATGAAAGTGCCGCTCTCCCGCCGGTGTTGCCGCTTGGCGAGTTGGCGGAGGTGGTGCAGACCGAGGGGCCGTTTCAGGTCAGCCGAGAAAACAGCAAACGCCGCGTGGTGGCGCAGTGCAACGTGCGCGGGCGCGACTTGGCTGGATTCGTCAGCGAAGTGCGCGAGCGGGTGAACTCGGACGTGGAACTTCCCGCCGGAGTGTGGCTGGACTGGGGTGGGCAATTTGAGAATCTTACCGCTGCCCGGCAGCGCCTAGCCGTCGTTGTGCCGGTTTGTTTTGTGCTGATCTTTCTGCTGCTCCACGCGACCTTCGGCGCGGTGCGCCCGGCGCTGCTCGTCTTCACCGCCGTGCCGCTGGCGCTGACCGGCGGCGTGGCGGCGCTGGCGTTGCGCGGGCTGCCGTTCTCCATCTCGGCGGCGGTTGGTTTCATCGCGTTGTCGGGTGTGGCGGTGCTGAACGGCCTGGTGCTGGTCACGTTCATCAACCAGTTGCGCGATCAGGGCAGGCCGCTCGGGGAAGCCATCCGCGAGGGAGCGCTCACACGTCTGCGCCCCGTGCTGATGACCGCGTTGGTTGCATCGCTCGGCTTCGTTCCGATGGCGTTGGCCACCGGCACCGGCGCGGAGGTTCAGCGACCGCTGGCCACCGTCGTCATCGGCGGCATCCTCACCGCCACCGCGCTGACGTTGGTGGTGCTGCCGGCGCTGTGCCAACGGGTGCTGAAAGGGAGTGAGTAGCGTGTCTGCCTTCAGCGAAGAGTTACGGGTTGGCCGGTCTGGACGGACTGCTCCTCGGCGGCGCAGATTTCCACCGTGCATAGACCGTCGTCAGCGGACACGCTGGGCGCCTGGCCGGAGCGAATGCTGTCGATGAAGTGGGCCAGTTCCCCGGCATAGCCATCCGTGCCTTCGCACTCGATTACCTGCTTTTCCTTGCCCTCTTCGAACAGCCGTAGCGGTTCGTCCTCGCGGCCGATGTCGTAGTCGGCAGTGGCCCGCTCGAAGATGACGCGGTATGACATGTTGAAGCCCCAGCCGGGTGTCATTGCCCAACTGCCCTCGGCGCTGACCTTGGCCCCGCATTCGACCTCGTACTGCGTCAGCACATGGTCGATCGCCCCGCTGACCTTGGTGAAGCCGGTCGAGTAAACGGATTTCGGCCTTCCGAAGACGTGTTGCACGAAGTCAGTGTCGTGCACGTGCAGGTCGAACAACGCGCCGCCGGACGTTGCGCCGTCGAAGTAGATGGCCTGCCCCCAGGCCGGCGGCTCGGCGATGCGCTGAAAATGCGCGGCCTGCACCTTGCCGTAGCGGTTGCTGTCGACCGCCTCCTTGACCCACGCCCATTGCGGCCAAAAGCGAAGGCACATGGCGACCATGAACCGGCCCTTGGCCTGCTCGGCGGCAGCGGCGAGTTCCCTGGCCTCGTCGACTGTCCGGGCGAGCGGTTTTTCGCAGATCACATGTTTGCCTGAGGCGAGTGCCGGCTGGGCCATTCGCAGATGCGTGCGCGTGGGGGTGCAGATGTCGATGACATCGATGGACTCGTCGGCAAGGAGTTCGTTGAAATTCTGATAGGCTTTGACTTGGCTCATGTCGAGCTTGACCGGGTCGCCGGAGTCGATGTTGCCGAGCACTTTACTGAAGTCGCCCTTGAGTCGTTCGGGATCAAGGTCGCAGATTGCGCCGACGTTTGCACCGTCGATTTGGCGGTACGCGCGGATGTGCATCGCGGCCATGAAGCCAAGCCCGACGATGCCGATGTTGATGTTGTCGCTGGCCATATTGTTAAAGCTGGGTGACGAATTCGCGGGCGGTGCGGATGTCAGCCACGCGCTGGTCGTCGGCTTCGCGCTCGATGCAGCAGTCGCCCCTGTAGTCGAGCTTGGCCAGGGTGGCGAAGAACGCCGGCCAATCGACCTCGCCAGTGCCGACGGTGACCTCGGCGCCCCATGTGCCCGGCTCCCTGGTGAGGGTGGCGTCCTTGATATGGCACTGCTTGAGGAACGGCGCGAGGGTCTCGAGCGCCTCGATTGGGTCGCCCTTGTCGTACAGGATCATGTTCGCCGGGTCGAAGTTGACGCCGATGCTGGGCCGATCGAGTTTCTCGAGAAACAATCGCAGTGTGTCGGCGGTTTCTTGTCCAGTCTCGAAGCCAAGGTCGATGTCGTAGGTATCAAACACGTCAGCGATCTGCGTGATGCGGCCAAGCAGCTTGGCAAAGCCGGAGTCGCTCTCCTCGTGCGGCAGGAAGCCAGCATGGAAGGTGACCAGTTTCAGGCCAAGCCCGGCGGCGATGCGGGCGACGGACCGGATGTTGGCCCAGTTAGCGTCCCAATGCTCGTCCGGCACGACGCCGCCAGTTTCCTTGATGGCATCGAGCGACGAGTAATCCTCGCCGATGGTGCCGAACATACCGGAGACGATCTCGATGCCTTCGGCGGCGAATAGCTCAGCGGTTTTGCCCCATGCCTCAGGGTTTTCGCGGAGTGGATCGAGTGCGAGTTGGACACGCGGGATATCGATTTCGCGGAGGTTAGCGACGAGCGCCTCGGAGGTTTTCGGCCGCAGCGACCAACTGCAAACGGCTAGTCGGGATTCGATGTCGTGTGCCATTTTGTGGAGGAATGCTGAACTTGCGCTTGGCCAAGTATCCGGATTTCGGCGGGTCTGACAAGTTTTTGCTGCCAAGCGCTTGGCCAAGCGCATTGCGCTTTTCTGGGCTGCGCCGAGCGGTTAGGCTGCTGCCGGTGTCCTACCAGGTCATAGCCCGCAAGTACCGTCCGCAACGCTTCAGCGATGTCGTCGGTCAGGATCACGTCAGTCAGACGTTGGTCAACGCCATCAGCGGTGAGCGCATCGCGCATGCCTATCTGTTTTGCGGGCCAAGGGGAACAGGTAAGACGACCCTGGCGCGGATTTTTGCCAAGTGCCTAAACTGCACCGACGGGCCAAAGGTCGATTTCCCAGACGACGACACTAAGTGCATCGAGATCGCCGAGAGCCGCTCGATCGATGTGCTCGAGGTCGACGGTGCCAGCAATAACGGTGTCGAGCAGGTGCGTGAGTTGCGCGAGACCTGCCTTTATGCGCCGGCCTCGTCGAAGTTCAAGATCTACATCATCGACGAGGTGCACATGCTCACCACGGCGGCGTTCAACGCCCTGCTCAAGACGCTCGAGGAGCCGCCGGCGCACGTGAAGTTCATGTTCGCCACCACCGAACCGGAGAAGGTGCTGCCGACCATCATGTCCCGCTGCCAACGCTTCGATCTCCGGCGCATCCCGGTGAACCTCATCGCCGGGCATCTCAAGTACATTTGCGGCGAGGAGAAGGTGACGATTGACGAGGGGGCGCTGTTTGCCATCGCGCGCGGCGCGGAAGGCTGCATGCGCGACGCCGAGTCAGCGCTCGATCAGCTCATCAGTTTTTGCGGCAACACCATCACCGAGCCGGACGTGCTCTCGATGTTCGGGTTGACAGCGCAGGGGCAGTTGTTCGCGCTGGCCGAGGCGGTGCTCAGCGGCGACTCCACCCGGACGCTGACCGAGCTAAACGCCCTCGCCAGCCAGGGCAAGGACTTGGGCCGGCTGGTCGGCGATCTGCTGACGCACATTCGCAACCGGCTGGTGTATGTCGTGTCCAAGGGCGACCTCTCCTTGCTGGAGGTCAGCGAAGCGGAAGCGGCCGCCCTGCAGGCCGGCATTCAACTGGCCGACGAGCAGGCGTTGACGCGCGTGCTCGATGTTCTGACCGAGTGCGAAGGCCGCCTGCGCATGGCCACGTCGAAGAAAATCCTGATCGAGGTGTCACTGCTCAAGGCGGCGCAGGCCAAGGCGGCGCTGGGCATCGACGAGGTGCTTGGGCAACTGGAAAAACTGCGCGACAACGAGCCGCCATCAGCGGGCCAAGCGTCCTCGGCTGCCGCTCCCAAACCGGCGCCCAAGGCAAGCGAACCGGCCAAGTCGGCTCCCGAGGCCGAGCCGCCCCCAGCGTCGGCGAAGCCGGTCGATTTGCAGGCGCTCTGGTCGCAGCTCGCCGCCGCTGCGAGCAAGGCCAGCCCGTTCATGCAGGCCTATTTTCAGCAGGCGCACGCCGTGTCGTTTTCAAACGGCATCTTCGAGATCGGTGTCACCGAGGAGCATCTCGCGTTGGTGGACAACCAGCGGAACCACAAGATGCTCGCGGAGCAACTAGCTGCGCTTGGCCATGCGGATGTGCAGTTCCGTTTCACCAGCGAGCCGCCGTCTGAGGGCCGGGCACCGGCCCCCCCGCTGGAGCCGATCGACGAGCCGTCCGCTGCTGGCCGTGCGAAGCCGGGGAAGACGAAGGCCGTTACCCAGCCGGAGAAGATCGACCCGGAAGAATTCAAGAACGACCCGCTCATTCAAAAGGCGCTGGAACTGTTCCGGGGCCGGATCGTCGAGGTGCGGAAGTGAGCCGATAATTTCAACATGGCAAGCATTGGTAAACTCATGAAGCAGGCCGCCAAGATGCAGCGGCAAATGCAGGAGGCGCAGGCCCAGTTGGCCGAACAAATCGTCGAGGCCTCAAGCGGCGGCGGCGCGGTCAAGGTCACGGCAAGCTGTGACGGCGTGGTCAAGTCGATCAGCATCGATCCCGACGCCGTGGACACGGAAGACATCTCCATGCTCGAGGACATGGTACTCGGCGCGGTCAACCAGGCGCTCGACAAGGGGCGCGAAACGCAGTCCGCCGAGATGGGCAAACTCACCGGCGGCATGGGCGGCGGCATGGGTCTGCCGGGGCTCTGATTGTTGCCCGTGGCCTCGCTCCCCGAACCGCTTGCGGCTTTGGTGGCGGAACTCAACCGCCTGCCGGGCATCGGCCCGCGATCCGCCGAGCGGCTCGCCCTTCACCTGATTCAAGCTGACACCGCTGTGGCCCGGCGCCTGGCCGACGTGCTCGTCACGTCCCGCGACAAAATCATCGAGTGCGCCCAGTGCGGCGGGCTTGCCGAGAAATCGCCGTGCAGCATTTGCGCCAACCCGGCGCGGGACGAGCGCACCGTCTGCGTTGTCGAGCGCGCGGTCGATATTTTGAACGTCGAGAAATCCGGCGCGTTTCGCGGCCACTACCACGTGCTCGGCGGCAAAATCTCGCCGATCAACGGCGTTGGTCCGGAGGAACTGCGGGTGGCACAACTCGAGCAGCGCCTGGCCGACGGCGCGGCGGACGAGGTCATCATCGCGCTTGGCACCGATGTGGAGGGCGACGCCACCGGGCACTACCTGGCCAAGCGCTTGGTCAAGCGTGGCGTGAAGGTCACTCGCATTGCCCACGGCCTGCCGGCCGGCAGCGGGTTGGAATTTGCCGACGAGTTGACCCTGACCCAGGCGCTCGATGGTCGCCGCGAACTGGAAGCAAAGTAGCCCGATGAGCCAGCCAAGCATCGTTGTTTTTGATCTCGGCAAGGTGCTGGTGGATTTCGACTACGGCATCGCTATCCGCCGGTTTGCCGAGCGTAGCGAGGCTGGCATCGAGCAAATTCAGCAACTGGTTGATTCGGTTGATTCGCCGATCCAAGTCGAGTACGAGTCCGGGAAAATCACGACCGATGAGTTTTTTGCGGCGATCCGGGATGGGGCTGGGTTTCGCGGCGACCGCGCGGAGTTCGTCAGCATCTTCGCCGATATTTTTTCGCCGATGGAAACGATGATCGCCTTCTTCGAGCGGCTCAAGTCACTCGGTTTTCCCACCTGCGTTTTTTCCAACACCAACGAGATCGCCATCGGGCACATCCGCGAGCGGTTTCCGTTTTACAGCCGCTTCGACTATTACGTGCTGTCGTTTGAGGTGGGGACGATGAAACCGGACGAACCGATTTATGACGTGGTCGAGCAGTGCACCGGCGAGTCCGGCGCGGCCATCCTTTACATCGATGACCGCCCGGAAAACATCGGGACCGGCAGGGGCAGGGGATGGCAAACCATCCTGCAGGACGGTGAGGCTGCATCGGTGGCTGCGGCTGAGGCGTTGCTCGGCGTCTAAACGCCCAGCGCGTTGGCTGCGGCTCCGTAGGCACCGGCGAGATCGCCCAGTTGCGCGGAGAGCAGCTTAATCTCGTAGTCATCCGTCTTCCAAAGCAGCGGGTCGAGGTACTCGCGAAGCGGGCCGAACAACCGGTCGCCTGCGTTGGCGATGCCGCCGCCGAGAATGACCGCCTCCGGATCGAGGATGTTGGTGAACGAACAGATCGCTGCGGCAAGCCCTTTGACCGACTTGAGCCAGACGGCCTCCGCCTCGGCGTCGCCGCTCTCGATCGCCTCGATCATTCCGCCAGTATCCGTGAAACGTCCGTTTGAGCGGCGTTGGAGGGTGCAGTTTCCGATGGCCAACTCGAGGCTGCTCGGGCATCCGCAATCATCCGGCGGGCCATCCGGGCCAAGGCTGGTGTGGGCAAAGTGGCCGGCTTTGCCGGTGCGGCCGCGCAGCAGCTTGCCCTCGACGAGCGCCGCGCCGCCCACGCCGGTGCCAAGAGTCAGCAGAATGACGGTCTGGAATCCCCGCGCCGCCCCGAGCCAGGCTTCGCCGAGGAGGGCGGCGTGGCCGTCGTTCAACACCGGGATCGCCTTGTCGAAATCAAAAAACTTTTGCCAATTCAACCCAACCAATCCCTCGAGCCGTACCGGCATGTGCATGATGCAACTGCCGTCTAGCGCCGCCAGCCCCGGGGCCGAAAAACCCATGTTGTCCGGCTTGCCGCCCTGTTCCTCCTCGATTGATTGAACGAGTTCGCGGAGGCGATTGGCCCACTCCATGTCCGCCTCGGCGTCGAAGGGCAGGTTGTGCCTTGCCAACGTTTCGCCGTCCGGCGTGACGACGACTGCCTTGACGCATGAGCCGCCGAGGTCGATCCCAATCGTGTAGTTCATCCCTCCCCCTCGCTGACGTTCCAGCCGCCATCGACGGCCAGCACTTGGCCGGTGATAAAACTGGCGGCGGCGGACATCAGGAAAACCGCTGCGCCATCCAAATCTTCCGGCATGCCGATCCGGCCTCCGTCCAGCGGTTGCTTCTGTTTGATGAAGCTCATGATTTCGTCGCTCGCCTGTGCGCGGCCGGACATCGGCGTGGCGACGAGCGCCGGTGCGATGGCGTTCACCCGGATGTTTTGCGTGGCGTACTGCGCCGCCGCCGACTTCGTGAGGCCAACGATCCCGGCCTTGGCCGCCGCGTAGGCGTGCGTCGCGAAATGGCTCGGGGCGGGGGAGTCGGCCAGTACCGAGGTCATGTTGAGAATTACGCCGCCTTGGCCAAGCGCGGCAAACTCCCGCAGCGCGGCGCGGTTTGAGTTGAAAACCGAGGTGAGATTCAGGTCGATCGTCTGCCGCCAACCGTCGTCGCTGATCTCGTGCAGCGGTCCATCGCCCATCGCTCGTCCACTGCCGCCGGCGACGTGGTAAAGGCCGTCGAATCCGCCGAATTCCCGCTTGGCCAAGCCGATTGCCTCGAGTGTGGTCTGCGGATCCGTCGCATCGCCGGCCAAGCCGCGCGCCGCTTGGCCAAGCGGCGACTCCGCCTTGGCCACGCTGTCGGCGTTGCGTCCCACCACGACAATCTGCGCCCCCTCGCTGACGAACGCCTTGGCGGCGGACAGGCCCAGCCCGGTCGTCCCGCCGACGATGACGATAGTCTTGTTATCCAGGGCTTGATTCACAGCCCCAGTTTTTTAAAGCGCGACTCGATGTGTTTGTAGTGGAAGTCGGTGGAGCAGATGGCCTCGAGTTCGCCTTTTTTGAAATGCTTCGCGACGGCAGGGTCGGACTGCAGTTGCGTGAGGAAGTCGGCGTCGTCGCGGCCGGCGTGCTTGGTTTTCCACGTCTCCATGGCATTGCGTTGGACGAGTGCATACGACTCCTCACGGGTAAGTCCCTTGCGGATGAGTGCGAGCAGCACCGACTGCGAGTTCCACATGCCGAGCGATTGACCGAGGTTCTTGGTCATGTTCTTGGGGTATACGATCAGCCCCTTGGTGAGGTCGGTCAACTTGTGGAGCATGTAGTTGAGCAGCGTGCAGGAGTCAGGGAAGATGACGCGCTCGACAGAGCTGTGGCTGATATCGCGTTCGTGCCACAGGGCGACGTTTTCCATCGCGGCCAGCGCGTTGCCACGCAGCACGCGGGCCAGGCCGGTGAGGCGTTCGCCGGTGATCGGGTTGCGCTTGTGCGGCATGGCGCTGGAGCCTTTTTGGCCCTTGGCAAAAAACTCCTCGGCCTCGAGCACCTCGGTGCGCTGGAGGTGGCGGAACTCAGTCGCCCACC
>CAJWEP010000002.1 GCA_913030945.1 uncultured Verrucomicrobiota bacterium | reverse complement strand
TGGTGACGGCCATCGGGGATCGTGCCAGTGATATTCATTTCGAGCCATTCGAGAATGATTTCAAGATTCGGGCCCGTGTGGACGGGGCGCTCTATGAGTTGACAAGTCCCCCGAAAAGCCTGGCACCGAACGTGGTGGGCCGCATCAAGGTCATGGCGGATCTCAAGCCGGACGAACGCCGTCGCCCGCAGGACGGCCGCATTCCCCGCATCATGCCCGACGGCCGCAAAATCGATCTTCGTGTGTCCTGTCTGCCGACGCAGTTTGGAGAATCCGTCGTGTTGCGCGTGCTGGATCGCGAGGCCATCAAACTGGACTTGGATGCGCTTGGTTTTCCGGACGACATGCTGACCATGATCAGGGAAATCGCAAGAACGCCCAACGGCATTTTTATCGTAACGGGGCCGACCGGTTGCGGAAAAACCACCACCCTCTATTCCACGCTTCACGAGGTGAACTCCATCGGCGATAAGATTTTGTCGGTGGAGGATCCGGTTGAGTTCGACATTGACGGAATCATGCAGGTTCCCGTGAGGGAAGCGATCGGGATGACTTTTGCGGCTGGCCTGCGGGCTTTCCTTCGCCAGGACCCGGACATTATCATGGTTGGGGAAATGCGCGATCTTGAGACCGCGCAGATATCCATTCAGGCCTCCCTAACGGGTCACTTGGTGCTTAGTACCCTGCACACCAACGACGCCGCGGGTGCCGTAACCCGCTTGCTGGACATGGGGGTTGAACCGTTCCTCATCTCCTCAACCCTATTGTGTGTGCTTGCGCAGCGTCTGATCCGGACCATTTGCAAAAAATGCAGTAGTCCATTTGACCCCACCGACAAACAGATCGAACAGCTGGGTATGAAACGTTCTGACTTGAGCGACTCTCAGTTTCATTACGGTCGGGGTTGTTCATCATGTCACGACACCGGTTATTCCGGCCGACGCGGTATTTTTGAGTTTTTGACGGTTAACGACGAGATACGGGAGTTAATCAACCAAGTTGCGCCAACCATCGTTGTCCGTCAAAAAGCCGTTGAGCAGGGAATGACCACCCTGAGACAAGATGGCTTGCGTGGCATCCACGATGGTGATACGACCGTGGAAGAGGTGCTCCGTTACACGTAAAACAAGCGGGACGCATAATAATGGCCACCTTTCAATACGAGGCGTTAAACGCTCAGAGCGGGAAAACTGAAAAGGGCGAGTTGAACGTCGGCAGTCAGGCCGAGGCATTGGCTCGCCTGCAGGAGATGGGACTGGCCCCCATAAAGGTGGACCCTGTCAAGAAGGAGGGTCCCAAAAAGGCCAAAGCCAAGCGAGGCGCGGCCAAGGGCAAAAAAGGGGCCAAGAAGGGTCTCGGGGATATGGAGATCAACATCCCCGGGTTGGGCGGCAGGGTTAAGGAAAAAAACCTCACAATCTTCACCCGCCAGTTGGCCCAGTTGACCTCCGCGGGATTGCCCCTGCTTAGTGGCCTCAGGGTGCTCGAGAGGCAGGAGAAAACCCCCACGCTGCGACGTGTAGTGGGCGACTTGGCCGAGGTGATCGAGGGAGGTGGCACCTTCTCCGAGGGCTTGGCCCAGAACCCCAAGGTGTTCAACAAGCTGTTCGTCAGCATGGTCAAGGCAGGCGAACTCGGCGGTGTGCTGGAAGTGGTGCTGGACCGCCTAGCCCAGTTCATGGAGAAGGCCATGAGAATCAAGGGGAAGGTAAAGGCCGCCATGTTTTACCCCATCGCAGTGCTTGTGGTTGCGATAGTCATCATGGGCGTTCTGCTGGTGTTCGTTATCCCCAAGTTTAAGGATGTGTTTGCTGAAATGATGGGGACGGGGCTCCCAGAATTCACAACAATTGTCCTGAACATCAGTGACGTGGTGCGCTTGAACGCCATGGGAACCTTGTCTGGCATGTTTGCCTGTATGTTCA
This sequence comes from uncultured Verrucomicrobiota bacterium, assembly GCA_913030945.1. Taxonomy (GTDB): domain Bacteria; phylum Verrucomicrobiota; class Verrucomicrobiia; order Limisphaerales; family UBA1096; genus UBA1096. The sequence goes on along the minus strand of CAJWEP010000002.1, from coordinate 55,362 downwards.
CCTTCGCCATGGTCGGTCGAACCCACTTCGGCCGTTACATTTTGGACAAGATGAGTCTGTTGTTCCCAATCATAGGTCCTGTGGTGGAAAAGGTGGCCATTGCCAGATTCGCACGCACCCTCGGCACGCTCATCAATTCCGGTGTGCCGATCCTTCAGGCTCTCAACATTGTCAAGGACACTTCCGGCAATGTCGTGGTGTCGCGAGCCGTTCAGGACGTCCACGACAGTGTCAAGGAGGGTGAGACCATCGTCGCGCCGCTGGAGGCTTCTCGCGTGTTTCCCCCGATGGTCATCAGCATGGTGGATGTCGGTGAAAAAACCGGTGACATGCCCCAGATGCTCGAGAAGATTGCCGACACGTACGATGAGGAAGTGGATCGTGCCGTCGAGTCACTCACCTCGTTGATCGAGCCGATCATGATCGTCTTTCTGGCCGTCATCGTGGGCAGCATCGTGATCGCCATGTTCCTGCCGCTGATCAAGATGATCGAGGGCATAGAGTAACCAAGCCAAGGGCGACGCACTTGATCCTGTAGACATTCGGCCGGGAGTGCTGCTTCCCCGCTTGGCCAAGCGGATGAGGCTCCGTTCTTTTGCATCCGATCAGGCTGGGTTGGATCTGTTGTGCATGAACAGCAAGGCTGACAAAAAGAACCTCACCCGCCGCTTAGCTGAAATTGTCGGCGAGGATGCCGTGCTCACCGACGAACGTGAGCTTGTCGTTTACGAATGCGACGCCTACACCCTCCAAAAAAACCTTCCCACCGCGGTGGTTCTTCCCCGGTCCACTCAGGAAGTGGCGGCGGTCGTCCGCCTGTGTGCCGGTCTGGATTTGCCCATCATTCCCCGTGGCGCGGGCACGAGCCTGAGTGGCGGAGTATTGGCGGTTGACGGCGGCGTCATCATTGCCCTGACGCGAATGAATCGCGTGCTGGGTATTGATCCACGAAACCGCCGAGCACTGGTTGAGGCTGGTTGCGTGAACGCATGGATCACTCGTGATGCGGAAGAACACGGTCTGTTTTATGCCCCCGATCCGTCGAGCCAGCCGGCTTGCACGATTGGCGGCAATATTGCGACCAACTCCGGCGGACCGCACACACTGAAAAACGGCGTTACCACCAACCATGTGCTTGGCTACGAGATGGTGTTGCCGGACGGCAGCATCGAGTGGCTGGGTGTCGAGCCGGACGGTGGTGAGGAGGTCGGCGGCTACGATCTGCGTGGCGCGGGCATCGGCTCGGAGGGCATGTTCGGCGTGATCACGCGGGCGCTGGTGCGACTCACCAAGGCACCCTCGGCATTCAAGACCTTCCTGGGCGTGTTTGACAGTGTGGATCAGGCCAGCCAGACGGTAAGTGACATCATCGCCGCCGGCATCGTGCCGGCTGCGCTCGAGATGATGGATCAACTGATCACGCAGGCGCTTGAGGAGGCGTATCACTTCGGCTTCCCGCTCGATGCCGGCGCGGTGCTGATCGTCGAGTTGGACGGCCTGGCCAAGGGCGTCGAGCAGCAGGCCAGGCTAGTCGATGAGATTTGCCGCCGAAACAACGCCAGCGAAGTGCGCCTGGCCAAGGACGATGCCGAGCGCGCCGCCCTGTGGAAGTGCCGCAAGCGCGCCTTCGGGGCGATTGGCCGCCTGAGCCCGAATTACGTCACGCAGGACGGTGTCGTGCCGCGCAGCAGATTGCCGGAGATCATGCGCTTCATTCGCTCCGTCAGCGACAAACATCGGCTGCGGATTCCCAACGTCTTCCACGCCGGCGACGGCAACATTCATCCGCTGATCCTTTACGATGAACGCGATCCGGATCAGGTGAAGCGGGCCCTGCAGGCCGGCGATGACATTCTCAGCAAATGCATCGAGTTGGGCGGCAGCGTCACCGGCGAGCACGGCATTGGCGCGGAGAAAATCGACTTTATGTCCAGGCAGTTTGCCGAGGACGACCTCGAGGCCATGCAGCAGTTGCGCCGCGTGTTTGACCCGGATAAGCGCTGCAACCCGCACAAAATGTTCCCCGGTGCCAAGCGCTGCGCCGAGTTCGCCCCCAAAAAACAGGTTGTTGCATGACGCTCAAGCCGGGTTCCATTTCTGAGTTGCAGGAGTCGCTGTCTCAATCGCGGCGAGTGGCCGGGGTGTCGCTGGAAGCTGTCGCTCAACTCATCGAGCATGTGCCGGAGGACATGACGGCGACAGTGCAGGCCGGGATGAGCCTGGCGGATTTTCAAGCGCACTTGGCCAAGGCGGGCCAATGGCTCCCGATCGATCCGCCGAATCCGGAGGCCCTCACAATCGGCAAATTGCTGGCCAACAACCTCAACGGGCCAAGGCGTTTCGGTTGCGGGACGATTCGCGACTGGGTCATTGGCATGGCCGTGGTGCTGCCGGACGGTCGGGTGATTCGCAACGGAGGCAAGGTGGTGAAAAACGTCGCCGGATTTGATCTCTGCCGGTTGTTCGTCGGCGCACGTGACACGTTGGGCATCATCGTCGAGGCGACGTTCAAGCTGTCGCCTCTGCTGGAGGCGGAGGCGCACTTGGCCAAGCCTTGCGAGTCGCTTGGCCAGGCGGAGGCCCTGCTCGACAAAATCTGGGACTCGGACCTGCAACCGACCGTACTTGATCTGCATCGCATTGACGGCGAACAACTCACGCTGGTTGCCGGCTTCGCCGGACCAAGCGCCGATGTGGAGGCCCAGTCGGGTGCGGCGAGCGCACTTGGCTTCGCTGATGAGGTGTCGCTTGATTACGATGCCCGATTTCGCCGAACGGCTTCCAGTTTCATATCGGTCGCCCCCGGAAAATTGATTTCGACATTGCAGGACTTGGGCGATGAGTCGTTTGTGGCCCGCGCGGGCAATGGTGTGATTTATCATACCAGCGCCAAGCCGACTGAGGCACCGTCGCTAGAGTTGCAGCAGCGGGTGAAGGAGATTTTTGACCCGAAAGGAGTCCTGGCCGGATGAGCGCGCTTGGCCAATTTCTCGATGAAACTAAGGCGCTGTCCTGTGTGCACTGCGGGCTGTGCCTCTCGTCCTGTCCGACTTACCTCGAAACGGGGAACGAGAACGACTCGCCGCGCGGCCGTATTTACATCATGCGTGCCATGCAGTCGGGGCAGTTGGGCGTGGAGGCCGCAGCGGTTCGCCATATCGATTTATGCCTGGGCTGTCGTGCCTGCGAGACAGCCTGCCCAAGCGGGGTGCAGTACGGGACGCTGCTGGAGGAGACGCGCGATCATATCGAGAAACATCATGGGCGCGGCCTGTTCCAATGGCTTTTGCGGAGATTCGTCATCGAGCAGATTTTCCCATTGCCGTGGCGACTGCGCCTGGCCCTGTTGCCGATGCGCATGATTCGTTTTTTGCGGCTTACCTTTATACTGCCGAAGTTTGCCCGGGAAATGATGGAACTGCTGCCGCAGCGCCTGGCCAGGGGCAAATTGCCAGCCGAGCGCTTGGCCAAGGGGGAGGGAAGGGGAAAAGTCGGCTTCATCGAAGGCTGCGTGATGCAGGTCATGTTCGGCGACACGAATGACTCGAGCGCCGAACTGCTGCAGCGCGACGGATGGAATGTTGTTACGCCCGCCAGTCAAGGTTGCTGCGGTGCGTTGTACGCGCACAGCGGTCAACTGGAAAAAGCCCGCGAGTGTGCCCGCCGAAACATCGCCGCGTTCGAAGGTCAGTCATTGGAAGCCATTATCATCAACGCTGCCGGTTGCGGTTCCACGTTGGTCGAGTACGGGGAGTTGCTGAAGGGCGATCCGGAATGGGCGGAACGCGCGGAAGCATTCAGTGCTAAGGTGCGGGACTTGGTGGCATGGTTGGATAATTCGCAGGTGACCCCGGTGAAGAGTAGAAAGAAAGTGACGTATCATGACGCGTGTCACTTGTGCCATGCTCAGGGGATAAAAGATGAGCCGAGGCAATTGGTGCGCGCCCGGGCGGGAGGCGAGTTTGTTGAGTTGGTCGAATCGGATCTTTGCTGTGGCAGCGCCGGGAGCTATAACCTGACCGAACCGGAGATGGCCAAAAAACTAAAATCCCGGAAGGTGCAAAACATCCTCGAATCGGGCGCGGATGTGGTTGTGACGACCAACCCGGGATGTTTGTTGCAAATTCAATCGGGGTTGAAAAAGGCCGGGGCGAATCATGTTCGGGCCGTGCACATTGCTGATTATTTGAAATGAAACCGAAACACTTTTTAACGATGTTGTGTGTGTTGGCGATTGTGGCCAGCGCGGAAGCTCGCAAGCCCAACGTGGTGGTCATCTACACCGACGATCAGGGTTCGATCGATGTCAACGCCTACGGGGCGAAGGATTTGGTCACGCCTGCGATGGATTCGCTTTGCCGGGACGGCCTGCGGTTTACCCAGTTTTATTCAGCGTCAGCCGTCTGTTCGCCTTCGCGAGCGGCGTTGTTGACGGGGCGGGTGCCGGTTCGCGCGGGTGTGCCGGGGAATGTGTCGTCCCACCCCGGTGGCCGTGGCGCGATGCCGGCCGAGCAGGTGACCATGGCGGAAATGTTCAAGACTGCGGGATATGCCACGGCGCACATCGGCAAGTGGCATCTCGGCTTTACGCCGCCGACCATGCCGAACGGGCAGGGCTTCGATTATTCGTTCGGGCACATGGGCGGGTGCATCGACAACTACTCGCACTTTTTTTACTGGGTGCCTCCGAACCGCCACGACCTTTACGAGAACGGCAAGGAGATCTGGCGAACGGGAGAATACTTCCCGACGTTGATGGTGGACGAAGCAGCAAAGTTCATGGAGGCAAATCGCGAGAAACCGTTTTTCATGTATTGGGCGATCAACCTGCCTCACTACCCGTTGCAAGGTACGGAAAAGTGGCGTCGCCGTTACGCTCACATCAAAGACGAAAAACGCCGCCGCTACGCTGCGTTTATGTCCTCGATGGATGAGGCGATTGGCGGTTTGCTGGAGGAGATCGACAGTCTCGGTTTGCGGGAGGACACGATTGTTGTGTTTCAAAGTGACCACGGCCACTCGGTGGAAGAGCGCACGTTTGGTGGTGGCGGTAATCCCGGGCCGTATCGCGGGGCGAAGTTCAGTTATTTCGAGGGAGGGATACGTGTGCCGGCGATGATTCGTTGGCCGGGTAAAATTCCGGCTGGCCAAGTGCGCGGGCAGTTTGGCGTGTCGGTCGATTGGTTGCCGACGTTGGCGGATTATGCGGGTGTGCCGTTGCCCAAGCGCAAACTCGACGGCAAGAACCTGGCCAAGGTTATTGAGTCGGACGATGCAAAATCGCCCCATTCGGAATTCCACTGGATGGGGGGCGGTTCGAACTCACAGTGGGCAGTACGGGAGGGGGATTGGAAGTTGATTGGTAACCCGAGAGATCCGACCCGGAAAACTCCACTGTCCAAGGACGATAAGCTCTTTCTTGTGAATATTTCGATTGATGTCGAGGAGCAAAAAAATCTTCGCTACACGCACCCGGATCAGTTGAAACGTCTCAAGGCGATTCACGAACGCTGGGTCGCCGACCTGCGCGGTTCGGAGTAGGTACCGCACTTTCCGCGTGCGTTTGAGTGGGGAGTCGGTATTTTGTCGCGGCATGCGTTTGAGCGCAGAATCACAGGCATTATTTGACAAGGCGTTGCAATGGATCCCCGGCGGGGTGAACTCGCCGGTGCGGGCTTTTCGCGCCGTTGGTGGCAATCCGTTTTTCGCGGTGCGGGCCAACGGCGCCACGGTTCGGGACGCCGACGGCAACGAGTACGTCGACTATGTGGGCACGTGGGGACCGGCGATTCTGGGGCACGCCCCGCGGGTCGTTGTGGATGCTGTCAAAAGCGCGGCGGAACATGGAACCAGCTTCGGGATTCCCAATCCACTCGAGGTGCGGATGGCCGAGTTGGTGGTCAATGCCGTGCCGTCGGTCGAGAAGGTGCGGATGTGCAATTCCGGCACCGAGGCAACGATGTCGGCGATCCGCCTGGCGCGGGGCTTCACCAAGCGCGGCAAAATCATCAAGTTTGAGGGCTGCTACCACGGCCACGTCGACTCGCTGCTGGTCAAGGCCGGCTCGGGCGCGTTGACGCTTGGCCAACCGGACAGCGCCGGTGTGCCGCTGGAGTTTACCAGCCAAACAATCGTGCTGCCGTTCAATGATGTTCAGGCGGTGCGGGAAGCGTTTGCCGCGCATGGTCCGGATATTGCCGGGATCATTTTGGAACCGGTGCCGGCCAACGCGGGACTTTATTTGCCGCGCGACGGCTACTTGGAGTTTCTGCGTGAAATCACCGCCGGGCATGAGTCGTTGTTGATTTTTGACGAAGTGATGACTGGCTTTCGCCTCGGCTTGGCCGGGGCCCAGGGGCGCTTTGGCATCACGCCGGACTTGAGCTGTTTCGGTAAGGTCATCGGCGGCGGGTTGCCGGTTGGGGCGTTTGGCGGGCGCGGGGAAATCATGGACTGCCTCGCGCCGGACGGGCCGGTGTACCAGGCGGGCACGCTGAGCGGCAATCCCCTGGCCATGGCCGCCGGTGTCGCTGTGCTGGAGGCGCTGGCGGACGGTTCCGTTTACAAAAAAATCGAGGCGCTTGGCCAAGCGCTGTCGGATGGCCTGGCCAGGGCGGCGGAGTCGGCGGGGGTTGCGGTTCAGTTGCAGCGTATCGGCTCGATGTCCTGCTGCTACTTCAACGACGCGCCGGTTCACAACATGGCCGATGCGATGAAGAGCGACCGTGACCGATTCGGCAACTATTTCCACGGGATGCTGGAGGCGGGGATTTACGTGGCGCCGTCGCAGTTCGAGGCCGGGTTCATCTCGGCGGCGCACGATGAGGCGACAATCGGGAGGACGATCGAGGCCGCGGTTGAGGTGATGAAGGCGCTTTAGCTCATGCGAGTCCTCGCCATAGACCACGGAACTGTCCGGATGGGCATCGCGATGAGCGACGAGTTGAAAATGATCGCGCAGCCGCTCGAGTTCATCCCGGCCGAGCCCTTCTCCGGATTCCTTGATCGGTTGAAGGAACTACTGCACGAGTACGAGGTGGAGTTGATCCTGATTGGCATGCCTCGCAACATGGACGGCAGCTTCGGCGAGGCGTCTCTAAAAGTGCGTGAGTTTGCAGCGGTGTTGAAAAACAGCATCACTGTGCCGATGAAAACCTGGGATGAGAGGCTGACCTCCGTCCAGGCCAACCGCGTGCTCTCCCAGGGCGGGGTGAAGAAAAAGAAAAAGCGGAAGAACATCGACGCGATGGCGGCGGCGATCCTGCTGCAATCGTACCTCGACAGCCTGGCCTGAACGCCATGGATCACCTGAAATTTAAGCTGACCGTTGCGTATGACGGCACCCACTACAAGGGTTGGCAGTTGCAGAAAAACGACGTGACAGTCCAGCAGCGGATCGAGGAGGCGCTGCGGCAGTTGTTTCCGGGAGTGGACCGCGTTCACAGCTCAAGCCGAACGGACACCGGGGTGCACGCGCGCGGGATGGTGGCCCATGTGGAGGTGTCGAAGGCAGAGTATCGTATCGAGGATCAAAAATTGCGCCTCGCGTTGAATGCGTTTTTGCCGGACGACGTGCGGGTGATGGAGGCCAGGCGCGTGCCGATGACCTTCCATGCGCGGTTCGATGCCAGCGGCAAGCAGTACCGTTACAGCGTGTGGAATCATCCCGTGATGGATCCGCTTCAAAACAACACCGCCTGGCACGTGCCCCGCGAACTGGACTTCGAGCGCATGCAGCGAGGTGCGAGGCATTTTGTAGGCAGGCACGATTTCCGGGCCTTCGCCGTGAAGCGCGAGTACGAGATGCGCTCGACGGTTCGCACGGTGACCGGCTGCAAGGTGTACAAAAAAGAGTCGCTGCTGACCTGGGTCATCGAGGGCGACGGTTTCCTGTACAAGATGTGCCGTGGCATTGTCGGGACGCTGGTCGAGGTCGGAGCCGGCAAACTCAAGCCAGGCGATGTTTGTGACATCCTGAAATCGTGCGACCGCGCCCGGGCGGGAGTGACCGCCCCTCCGCACGGGCTGGTTTTGTGGAAGGTCCATTATCGCAAGGGGAAGGCCAAGCGATGAGCCGCCCGGGTAGCGGGCTGAACGTCGTTTTGGTCGAGCCGGAGATTCCGCCCAACACCGGCAACGTGGCGCGGCTTTGCGCGGCAACCCGAACGAGGCTACACTTGGTCGAGCCGCTTGGTTTTGAGTTGGGCGACCGCCAGTTGAAACGGGCCGGGATGGATTACTGGCAGCATGTGGAGTGGCAAGCGTGGCCGGACTGGAAGGCGTTCGCAGCCTCGGTGTCACCGGAGGCCAAGCTGTGGTTCGTCGAATCCGGCGGGCCGACTCGCTATGCCGATGCCCTGTTTTCCAGCGGGGATTACTTGATCTTTGGGCGGGAAACCGTCGGGCTGCCGGGACAGCTTTGCCGGGCTGCCGGGGATCGATGGCTGCGTATTCCGATGTTTCACGACGAGGCGCGTTCGTTAAATCTCTCGAACTGCGTGGCCTTGGTTTTGTACGAGGCGGTTCAACAGTTGGGTTTCGAGGGGGAGGTGTAGCGCTTGGCCAAGCGCGGTTTTGGTGCTGGTGTCGCTTGGCTTCAGGCAGTAGAAGTTACCGGCTTTGGCGGGACAGCCCGCCTGCTTTGATGAAGGAATCGGTGGAAATCTATGACACGACCCTGCGGGACGGCACGCAGGGTGAGGGTGTGAGTTTCTCGGTGGCAGACAAGCTGCGCGTGGCCGAGAAACTCGATGCCTTTGGTGTGCACTACGTCGAAGGAGGCTGGCCGGGGAGCAACCCGAAGGACATTGAGTTTTTCAAACAGGCGGCCAGGCGCAAGTGGAGGAATACCCAGATTGCCGCCTTCGGCTCGACACGCCGCAAGAAAGTTGCTGTCAAGGATGACCCGCAGGTCAAGCTGCTCATCGACGCCAAGACGCCGGTGGTGACCATTTTTGGCAAGACGTGGTTGCTGCACGTCAAGGAAGTGCTGCGCACCACGCCGAAGGAAAACCTGGCGATGATCGGCGACACAATCCGGTTCCTGAAAAAAAAGGGAAAGAAAGTTATTTACGATGCGGAACACGCGCTCGACGGCTACAAGGATGACCCCGAATACGCAATGGCCACGTGGCTTGCAGCGGAGGAGGCCGGGGCGGATTTCGTGGTGTTGTGCGACACCAACGGCGGTTCGCTTCCGAGCGAAGTGAGCGCCATCACGGCTGCCGCCCGCGAGAAGCTTTCCTGTAGCGTGGGGATTCATACCCACAACGACATCGGCCTCGGCGTGGCCAACGCGTTGACCGCCGTAGACGCCGGCGCGACGCAGGTGCAGGGAACCATCAACGGCTACGGGGAACGTACCGGTAACTGCAACCTGACCATCGCCGTCCCGAATCTTTCACTCAAGATGGATAGGCGTACGATCCCGAAGGCGAGCATCGGAAAGTTGCGGGAACTGTCCCGCTTCGTGGATGAGATCGCCAACCTGATGCCGGACCGGCGCCAGCCATGGGTGGGCGGCACCGCGTTCGCGCACAAGGGAGGCATGCATGTGAACGCTGTGCAAAAGGTGGCACACAGTTTCGAGCACGCTAACCCGGGTGTGGTGGGCAACAAGCGCCGCATCCTTGTGAGTGACTTGGCTGGACGCAGCAACATCGTGATGAAGGCCCAGGAAATGGGCATTCGTGTCAGCAACGACACGCCGCAGTTGAAGGATATCTTGGCTAAGGTCAAGGAGCAGGAACACCTTGGCTACGATTACGAGGGAGCGGAAGGCTCGCTGGCGTTGCTCATCCGCAAGGCGCTTGGGCGCGTCGAGCCGGCGTTTCATCTCGAGGCGTTCCATGTCTCCATGCGCGGCGACGCCGCGGAGCATGTCTGCGAGGCCACCGTCAAGGTGCGAGTCGGCGAGAATACAGCACACACCGTGGCTGATGGCGATGGCCCGGTGAACGCGCTCGATCAAGCGCTGCGGAATGCTCTTCGCGGATTTTATCCGGTGCTGAAAAAGGTGAAACTCACCGACTACAAGGTCCGCATCCTTAACGGCGGTAGCGGCACGGCGGCCAAGACCCGTGTGCTGATCGAGTCTACTGATGGCAAGGAACGTTGGTACACGGTTGGGGTGGATGAAAACATCATCGAAGCCAGCCTGCAGGCCTTGCTGGACAGCATCGAGTTTCGCCTGCTGAAAAAATAACTTTCGCAGGCATTTAAGTTCAATATCCATGCCGGAAATCCCCAAGGCTTACGACCCTCAGTCAGTAGAAACAAAGTGGTATTCATTCTGGGAGGAGAATGAATGTTTTACGGCTAGGCCGAAGCGCGTGGGCGACGATCGCCCGGCATACTCAATTGTCATTCCTCCGCCCAATGTCACCGGCGTGCTGCACATGGGGCATGTGCTCAACAACACCATTCAGGATATCCTTGCCCGCAAGGCGCGGATGGACGGCAAAGAGGTGCTGTGGTTGCCGGGAACGGATCATGCGGGCATAGCGACGCAAAATGTGGTGGAGCGCACGTTGCGCAAGGAGGGTGTGATGAAGCACCGCGACGATCTTGGGCGCGAGAAGTTGCTTGAGCACATATGGAAATGGAAAGAGAAGCACGGCAGCATTATCATCGATCAGTTGAAAAAGCTCGGCGCGTCGTGCGACTGGTCACGGCTGCGTTTCACGATGGACGAGGAATACACGCTGTGCGTGCAGCGAGTTTTCGTGGACCTTTACGAGAAGGGGCTCATCTACCGCGGCAAGCGGATGGTGAACTGGTGCCCCAAGTCGCTGACAGCCCTCTCGGACGAGGAGGTCATCATGAAGGAGCAGAACAGCCAGCTCTATTATTTCAAGGTGCAGGTGGTCGAGGAAGCGGGCGCATGGCTGGAGGTTGCTACCACGCGCCCGGAAACGATCCCTGGCGACAGCGGGTTTGCGGTCAATCCGAAGGATCCGCGCTACGGCCACTTGGTCGGGAAGCACGCCATTCGCCCGCTGCCGGTGGAAAGCCAGGAGCATCTGCCCATCGTTGCCGATGAGCATATCGATATCGAGTTCGGCACCGGTGTGCTGAAGGTCACGCCTGCGCACGACAAGGCCGACTTTGACATCGGCCAAAGGCACGGGTTGGAAGTCATCGACGTTCTCGAATCTGACGGCAGGATGAGCAACCTGGCCGGTGCGGATCTAGCTGGGAAGGATCGTTTCGAGGCACGCAAGGAGGCTGCTGCCAAGCTTGAAGAACTTGGCGCGTTGGTCAAGGTGGAGGATTATAAAAACAACGTCGGCTTCAGCGAACGCGCCGATGTGCCGGTCGAGCCGCGTCTCTCCGAGCAGTGGTTTTTGAGGTACCCCAGTCAGGAGCAGGCACGCGATTGCGTGGCCAATGGCACGATGAAATTCCATCCCGAGCGGTGGTCAAAGACTTACGACTACTGGATGGGTGGGCTGCAGGATTGGTGTATCAGTCGACAGCTTTGGTGGGGGCACCGAATTCCGGTGTGGTATCGAGGCGAGGAGGTTTACTGCGGGCTTGAGACACCCGATGGCGACGGCTGGGAACAGGATCCTGATGTACTCGACACCTGGTGCAGTTCTTGGCTTTGGCCTTTCGCCACGATGGGCTGGCCGGAAGAAACCGAGACGCTCAAGAAATTTTATCCCACCACTGACCTCGTCACCGGTCCAGACATCATTTTCTTCTGGGTCGCCCGCATGATCATGGCCGGCTACGAGTGGCGAGGTGACCTGCCTTTCCGCAACGTTTATTTCACCGGCATCATTCGCGATAAAAAGGGTCGCAAGATGTCGAAGAGCCTCGGCAACTCGCCCGACCCGCTGGAACTCATCGGCCGTTACGGTGCGGACGCCCTCCGCTTTGGCACGATGCGCAGTGCGCCGCTCGGTCTCGACGTGTTGTTCGACGAGAAGGACGTCGAGTTGGGCCGCAACTTTTGCAACAAGCTGTGGAATGCCTGCCGTTTTCGCGAAATGCAGGGCGGCGAAATGGAGGGGGAGATATGTCAGGAGCGGCTCACGAGCGATGACAAGTGGATTCTGCTTCGCCTTGGCCAAGCGATCGCCGAAGTGACGGCGGCGTTCCAGGCGTACCGTTTCTCCGATGCCACGGCGGCGTTGTACCGGTTTTTCTGGAGCGAATATTGCGACTGGTACATTGAGTCCTGCAAGGCGACCTTCTTCGGCGATGACGAGGCTCGCAAGGCCAACGTGCTGGCGGTGGTTGATTTCGTGATGGGAAACACGCTGCGATTGTTTCACCCGTTCCTGCCGTTTATCACCGAGGAGCTGTGGCACGGCCTTGGATATTCTAGGGACATGCCGGCGGAGCAGGGCGGGAAAACCATCATGACCGCCCGTTGGCCCAAGGCGTTCGACACAGCGTTCAACGAGCTTTACGGGCTGGACGACACGGTGGAGCGGTTCGTCGCCGCGAAGCATGAGCTTGTGACGCAGGGACGCAACCTACGCGCCACGTACAACATCCCGTTCAACAGGAAAGTGGACTACACGTTCAACCCTGGCGGCGAGCAGGACGCCCATGAGGTTGAGGTGCTCAAATTGCTGTTGAATGCCGAGACGGTATCGCTTGGCTCGGATGTGCCCAAGGGGACGCCGCGCGTGGGCTCGGCCTTTGGCGATCTGTATCTGCCGCTGGAAGGCTTGATCGACTTCGACGCCGAGCGCGAGCGCTTGGCCAAGGAGTTGCAAAAGGTCGAGAAAGAGATCGCCAAGGTGGAGGCCAAACTTGGTAATCCGAATTTCGTCGAGCGCGCTCCTGCCGAGGTGCTGGAAGAACAGCGCCAGCGACTGGCCGATTGGCAGACCAAGCGCGGCCAGATCAACGAGGCGCTTGAAAAGCTTTCTGCCTGATGATTGTGGCCCAAAAGAAACAACTGCTTGCGACTGCCGTGAAGGCGGCGCACGCAGCCGGCGATATCATGCGGCGCAATCGCCTGGCTTCGAAAAAAATCAACGAAGCCACCCAGCGCGACATCAAGCTGGAACTGGACGTGCGATGCCAGCGGAAGATCGAGTCGATACTGATCAGGGCGCATCCGGAGATTGGCATACTGGGTGAGGAAGAAAATGCCGGTGACATCGAAACCGAGTTGCGCTGGGTGGTCGATCCGATTGACGGCACGGTCAACTTCACCTACGGCATCCCGCATGCCTGCGTGTCGATCGCGTTGCAGCAGCGCTTGGCCAAGCGGAACGAGTACGGGGACGATTACGAAACCGTTGTCGGTGCAGTGTTCGATCCGTTCACGGACGAGCTTTGGACGGCGATCAGGGGACAGGCGGCGAAGCTTAACGGCAAAAAAATCCGCGTGAACGACGGTGGCTTGAGGGAGGCGCTGCTGAGCATCGGCTTCGCCAAGGACAAGAAAACGATGGAGTACATGATGCCGTACTTCAGCAAGTTGGCGTTGAAAATCCGCAAGCCTCGAATGATGGGATCGGCGACGCTCGCGCTGACCTACGTTGCCAGTGGCCGGTTTCACGGCTACATTGAATCGAAGGTTAATTTGTGGGATATCGCAGCGGGGGGGCTGATTATCGAGTGTGCCGGCGGTGAGTTTTGGCGGATGCCTCGAAAGAAGGGGGATTACACCTATGCCGTCATCGCCAGCAACGGCCAAATCCGGAAGCAAATCGAGCGGGTTTGCGGCCCGCTCGATCCCGATGATGTCTTGAATTAAACTGCTTAACTAGCGAATTTCAGCTTGGTCGTCGTTCTCCTTGACGGCGATTTGTTTTTTGGGATCCAGCAGCTTGATGTAATCGTGAAGGATGTGGAGTGTCTCGCGCATGTGTGGGTCGAGCTTCGGTTGATCCTCTTCATTCTCGATTTCCACGCCGTCCTCGGGGTCTTCCTCGAGCCGGATCGGTTTCTCCTCGTTTTCGACCTCCTCGCCCAGCTTGGTGTTGGTCTTGATCATCTTGATCGTGAGGTCGAAGACGGTCTCCTCGGCATCGCCACGTGTCTTGCGTTCTTTTTTTCGGTCATCGCGCTTGGTCTTTTCCTCGTCCTTTTCAGCTAAGCGCTTGGTTTCGTTGAGCGATATGGACTTGTCCTTTAACCGTTCCTTCAGGGTTTCGATGTCCTCGAGGATGTAGGCGAAATCCTGATCTCCCTTGATGCGCCCGTTGGAGAGTTTGGTCAGTGGTTCGACGCGTCCGGCTACCTTGTTGACGTGACGGTAGTCGAGTTTTTGAGTGTGATCGGCCTCGAGGCAGTTGGGCAGGGTGGCCTCGCCAATCTCCATGTAGTCGTACGGCGAGGGCAGGATAAGGTCGGGGATCACGCCCTGCTTCTGGGTGGTGCTGCCGACCACTCGATAAAACTTGGAGACGGTCAGCTTGAGTTTGCCGGAGTCAGGCAGGCGCACCCAGTTGTTGAGCGGCATGACGGTCTGGACGGTGCCTTTGCCGTGGGTGGACAGGCTGCCGACGATGAGGGCGCGGCCGTAGTCCTGCAGGGCAGCTGCCACGATCTCGGAGGCGGAGGCGCTGAGTTTGCCGACGAGGACAATCATTGGCCCGTCGTAGCCGATCTTGGTGTCCTTGTCCTGCAGGACCTGTTTGCGGCGGCGACTGTCGATGACCTGCACCATCGGACCTTGTTCGATGAACAGGCCGGCCAACTTGACAGCCTCGGGCAGCAGGCCACCGCCGTTGCGTCGGAGATCAAGCACGAGACCGCTGACTTTTTCATCCTTGAACCGATCCAGAATGAGCGCCACGTCGCGGGCGCAGTTCTCGTAAAACTGCGGGAGATTGATCACGCCCAGGCGCGGCTGCGAGTCGTCTCCCTCCGGGTAGTCGATGACTTGGGCCTTGGCGAGACTGTCGGTCAGCTTGATCTTGTCCCGGATCAGGCGAACCTCCCTGGTTTCGCTGTCATCGGCGGCGTCAGCCGGAATGATGGTGAGGCGAACCAGGGTGCCTTTCTCGCCGCGAATCTTGTCGACGACTTTGTCGAGTTCCATCTCGATGACATCGACTGCTTCGCCTTCCTCGCCCTGGGCCACGGCGATGATGCGGTCGCCCGGCTTGAGTTTCTTGCTGCGGATGGCAGGACCACCGGGGACGAGCTCGATGAGCTTGGTGTATCCGTCGTCCCACTGGAGGCGGGCGCCGATGCCGGTGAGGGAGAGCTTGATGTTGTTGATCTCGAAGTTCTCCGCCTTGCGCGGGCTGAAGTAGTCGGAGTGGGGATCGTAGCCGTTGGAGAGGGCGGTCAGGTAAACCTGCAGCACGTCGCCGGAGTCCATCTCGGTGCGGACGCGGAGGAAGCGCTCGTAACGGCGCAGGATTTTCTCTTTTTCAGTCTTGATGTCGTACGGCTTGACCGGTGTGCCATCGTCTTTTTTGATGACCTCGCCGTTGTTGGCCTTGGCCTTCATGGCCTCGACGCTGCGCCGTTTGCCAAGGCGGGTGCCGAGCACCTCGTACTTGATGCGCTTCCGCCAAAGGTCGCGCGCCTCTTTCTCGTTTGCCGGCCAGTTAGCCTCGGTGCGGTCGGGTACAAACGACTCGTCGATGGTAAAATCAAAGTCGCTCCAGATAATGTCCTCGAGCCAGCTGTGCGCCGTCTTGAGCCGGGTGAAGTAGCGTTTGTGAATCTCGTTTGCCGGCGAGACGTCGCCGCGCTTGGTCAGGTTATCAAGCAGCGTGCCGTACTTGGCCTCGAATTCCTCGTAGTCGGACTGCAGGAAAACCATGCGACTGTAGTCAAGCGACTCCATGTATTTCCTGAGGAATGCCTGAGAGATGTCGTCGTTCAGCGGCGTGCGCTTGAAGTGGGTGTTGGAAAGCAGGAACCCGACGACCCGGGCGATTTTGCCGCTATCCTTCTCGGACAACTCGACCGCTTGGCCAAGCGGGGCGGCCAGGAAGGCGATGGCTGCGATGACTGAGATGTGGCTCTTCATCCTCATTTGCGTGGGCTGATATTGGGACCGTGCTGTTCAAAAAGCAATCGGGAATTGACCCGCCGGATTGTCCGGGCAGAATCCGCGCTTTCACGAATTCATGGCCGAGCACACCTCCACCACAAACCCCAGCTCTACTGGCGGCTGGCTGGGCTGGATCGAGCGCATCGGTAACCGGCTGCCGGATCCGGCGACACTGTTTCTCATCGGCACGGTGCTGGTGATGATCGCCTCGGCGGTGGCGACCAAGACCCACTGGATCGTCGAGGAGCGCCTGCCGGAGCAGACCGCCGCGCTTGGCCAAGCAGCCGAGCTTTCGTCGCAAGCCGATACTGCGGTCAAGTGGGTGGCCACCGGCAATACCTACGAGGCCAGCAACATCCTGACGCGCGACGGCCTGTTTTGGGCGATCTCGAGCATGGTGAAGAATTTTATCAACTTCGCTCCGCTGGGCATCGTGCTGGTGGGGATGCTCGGCATCGGAATCGCGGAGAGAACCGGCTTCATCGGCTCGGCGCTCAAGGCGATGCTGATGGTGGTGCCGGGGCGGCTGCTCACCCCGGCGGTCGTATTCATGGGCATCATGTCATCGCTGACCTCCGACGCCGGCTACATCATCCTGCCGCCCCTGGCCGCCGCGCTGTACAAGGCGGTGGGCCGTGCGCCCTTGGCAGGACTGGCTGCGGTGTTTGCCGGAGTGGGGGCCGGCTTCAACGCCAACCTGTTCATCACCAGCCTCGAGCCGCTGCTGGCCGGCTTGGCCAACGGTGGGGCACAGGTGATCGATCCCGGCTACCAGTTGAATCCCGCATGCAACTGGTGGTTCATGATCGCCTCGACCGTGGCGATGACCGGCGTCGGCTGGTTCGTCGCCGATGGGATTGTTGAAAAACGACTGGCCGGCAAGCCGCCGGAGGAGGGTGGTCCGACTCCGGTGGATGCCGGCGACCTTACGGCGCAAAAACTTTCCTCGGAGGATTGGCGCGCACTGAAGATTTCCACCGGCGTGTTTATTGCGGGGTTGGTGGTGGTGCTGGTCTTGATCATGGTCCCCGGTTCGCCGTTGTACACCTACCAGATGGAGTCGCCGACGAACCCGGGGCAGATGGTGGCCGCGGAAGTGGTCGAGTTGGCCGATGGGCAGTCGCCACCGAAAGGGAGCGTCGAGCAGGACGGCCTGCTGCTGGTGCCCTCGGCCAACATTTTCCCGCGCTGGGTCAAGGCGATCGTGCCGCTGGTGTTCATCGTCTTCATCATCCCCGGCATTGTTTACGGTGTGGTGCAGAAAAAGATTCGCAGCGACCGCGACGTGACCAGGCTGCTGACCGACTCGATGGCCGGCATGGCGTCGATCATTGTGATGGCGTTTTTCGCCGGGCAGTTTGTCGAGCACTTTAAGTATTCCGGTCTGGACAAAATGCTGGCGATGACCGGCGGCCAGGCGCTTGGCCAAGCGGCGCTGCCAACGTCAATGCTGCTGGTGGCGTTCATCCTGATGACGATGTGCTTCAATATGTTCGTCGGGTCGATGTCAGCCAAGTACACCATGTTCGCGCCGATCTTCATCCCGATGTTCATGATGGTCGGCATCGCGCCGGAGTTGACGCAGTGCGCCTACCGGATCGGCGACTCGGTGACCAACTGCATCACGCCGCTCAACCCGTACATGGTTATCATGCTGGCATTCATGAAGAACATCGCGCCCAGGGGCGGCATGGGCACGCTGATCTCGACGATGCTGCCGTTTAGCATCATTTTCTGTATATTTTGGACGATTTTACTGCTGGTCTGGGTGGGACTGGGGATTCCGCTTGGTCCTGACGGGCATCTGGTTTATCCGCCGCCAAGTTGAGTTTGAGGGGTTGCATTGCGTTTGGCCAAGGGGTAATTTGCGCTGACATAAATCTGATTATACAATGAACTCAAAAAGACAATACCGACGGAGTGGTTTTACCCTGATCGAGTTACTGGTGGTGATCGCCATAATTGCGATTCTAGCGGCGCTGCTGCTGCCCGCATTGGCCAATGCCAAGGCAACTGCGCTAAAGGCGGTATGCTCGAACAACATGAAGCAGACAAGTTTGGCTCTTTTCATGTACCGAGATGATAATGATGGCGTATATCTACCTGGTCGAGGTGCTCAACCTGAAGGTAATGATAATATTGTTCAAAAATGTTTAGATGTGCCCCAAGTCGCACTTTTGCCACAGTATAATTTAGCGTCCGTCAAGCCGAATGATTATGATAGATCTAGCCCATATATCCACAGGCACGGGCCGTATCCCCCGCTACAGCTAAATCGTGTATTCGGTTGTCCTGGATTACGTTACCCCGGTGCGTTGCCTAGGGGTTACACTACCAACCCGTTGTTTCCTGCTTGGGAGAAAAATTATCCCCAAATGATCCTTGGCTTTCAGCATTTCGGTGGTGCTGACACGTGGAATAATTCCGCTGGTAGGTTTAGATCCCGCAGTCCAGTCAACTCGGGGCAGGATGGTCCTCAAATGGTGCTGCTTGCCGATTTGGTTGGAAGGATAGACGGAACTTGGGGGGGCGGTCGTCCCACGGCTTATGGTGGATATCCGGCTCATGCTAGTGGAGGTAGACCGATAGGCGGGAATCAGTGCTACGCCGACGGGTCTGTACGTTGGGTTAAGTTCGCGCAAATGTACTTCATTCACAGTTGGAACCCC
The DNA here is from genome assembly GCA_913030945.1 of uncultured Verrucomicrobiota bacterium. Taxonomy (GTDB): domain Bacteria; phylum Verrucomicrobiota; class Verrucomicrobiia; order Limisphaerales; family UBA1096; genus UBA1096. Next base: position 36,711 of record CAJWEP010000002.1, on the reverse strand, counting down.
GGTGGGCGCCAATACTACATCTATCAGGAGGATTTGGGTGACATCACGAACCCGATCCGCGCTCGTCTATGAGCGAGAAAGAGTCCAAAAGTTCACTAAAGCAGATAGGAATCATTGTCGCCGCATTGGGAGCTGTGGGGCTATTGGTTTGGTCTTGGAACACCAACATGACACTCTCACAGGTAAAGCTTGGTTATTACTGCCTTTCATGTAAACAGACTGAGGATTTATCGGCATATCGGGATGACTACCCAACCAATTGGAGGCAATATCCAGGGGCGATGAGCGATTCTGTTTTGTACTGTGTACTTTGTAAGAAAGGACCTGCTCACCCTGTCAACGAGTGTGAAACCTGCGGATCTGTTTTCATCCTGCATCTTTTTCCAAAATACGATGAGTTCGGCTCTCCCTCTTGCCCCAAGTGCGACGATGCCTACGGTCAAATGGCCAAGTCTAAAGGCATCGATCTGATGCCCAAGGCGCTCAATCCCTGACTCCCCCAAAATCTTGCTGGTCAAACGGCGCGTTTCCCCTGACTCTCACCGCGCATTTTGACGATGTTTGCAGGAACCTACACCGCCCTGGTTACGCCGTTCCACAAGGGGCGAGTCGATGAAGGGGCATACAAAAAATTGATCTACGATCAAGTCCGCGGGGGAGTGGATGGGATCGTGCCAGTGGGCACCACCGGCGAATCACCCTCGCTTGGCTTTGACGAGCACATCTGGGTCATCGAACTCGCCGTGCAGGCAGCCAAGGGCAGGGTTAAGATACTCGCCGGCACCGGCGCCAACTCCACCACAGAGGCGATCCACCTCACCCGAGCTGCCGAGGCGGCCGGGGTCGATGGATCGTTACAGGTGGCGCCCTACTACAATAAGCCCTCGCAGGAGGGCCTGTTCCAGCATTTCAAAAAGATCGCCCGCGCAACCAGGCTGCCGATCATCCTTTACAGCATCCCCGGCCGTTGCAACATCGCCATCGAGGTGCCAACCGTGCAGCGCCTGGCCAAGGCTTGCAAAAACATCGTTGGCATCAAGGAGGCCGGTGGCGATGCTGATCGCGTGAGCCGGCTCCGCGCCGCGCTTGGCCAACGGTTTACCATCCTGAGCGGCGACGACGCGCTGACGCTCCCGTTCATGGCCGTCGGTGCTGAGGGCGTCATCAGTGTGGCCTCGAACATCATCCCGCGGCAAATTGCGAAGATGGTCAATGCATTTGCCACCGGCAATTCGGCTGCGGCACTCAGGCTGCACCAGAAATATTACCCGATGTTCAAGGATTTGTTCATCGAGACGAACCCCGTGCCAGCGAAAGCAGCCCTGGCCATGCAGGGCAAATGCACGGAGGAGTACCGCCTGCCGCTCTGCAAAATGTCGGCATCCAACCGGGCGCAATTGGCCAAGACACTCAAAGCCTGTGGCGTGCTAAAAAAATAACCGCGATGACCAAGGTGATCATCAATGGGTCGAAGGGCCGAATGGGTGAAACGCTGCTCTGCTGCGGCGAGGCTAATCCCGACATCGAGATTGTCGCCGGGATTGACATCGACGACGACTTGGCCGGAATGATCGAGCAGACGGATGTGGTGATCGACTTCAGCTTTCACGAGGTCACGCGGCCCACGGCCGAGCTTTGTGCCGCGCACAAAAAGGCGTTGGTCATCGGCACCACCGGCCACACCGAAGAAGACAAGGCGGCCGTGCTGAAGCTGCAATCTGAGATCCCCATCGTGTGGGCGTCCAACTATTCCACCGGGGTCAATACCCTGTTTTGGCTCACACGAAAGGCGACCGAGGTGTTGGGAGCGGACTTCGACCTCGAAGTCGTTGAGATGCATCACCGCCTCAAGCGCGACGCGCCCAGTGGTACCGCCGCCACGCTCGCCGAGATTTTGGCAGAGGTTCGAAAGGTGTCTCTCGAGAAAGAACTACGTCACGGCCGCGAAGGCATCGTCGGTGAGCGGACAGATTCCGAGATCGGGATGCACTCACTGCGGGGTGGTGACGTGGTCGGTGACCACACCGTGGTGTACGCCGGAAACGGCGAGCGGCTTGAGTTGACGCACAGGGCAGCCAGCCGCGACACGTTTGCCAACGGCGCGCTGCGTGCCGCCATCTGGTCCAGTTCCCGCGAGCCAGGGCTCTACAGCATGGAAAATGTCCTTGGCCTTGAATGAATTTTTGAAATGAAACTCTCATCTCGAGTTCTCTTTGCCTGCACGTTTGTCGCGGGCTTTTTTTTGGCCGATGCCCAGCCCATGGCCAAGCGGCCGAACATTCTCTTCGCGATCTCGGACGACCAATCATACCCACATGCGTCGGCCTACGCTTGCCGGGGCATACGCACCCCCTCCTTCGATCATGTGGCCAAGAGCGGCGTGTTGTTCCGCACCTGCATCGCCGGATCGCCGGGGTGCAGTCCAAGCCGGGCGTCGGTGCTGACCGGTCGTTATCACTGGATGATCGAGCACGCCGGCACGCACGCCAGCAAGTTCGACTCGAAGTACGAGACCTTCCCCGGCCTGCTCGAAAAGGCCGGCTACTGGGTCGGCTACACTGGCAAGGGGTGGGGGCCGGGCAATTACAGGGATGGCGGCTTTAAGCAGAACCCGGCCGGTCCCGGCTTTTCGTCCAAGAAAAAGAACTCCCACATCAAGGGCATTTCCTCCACCGACTATGCGGCAAACTTTGACGACTTCCTGAAAAAACGTTCCGACGGCCAGCCGTTTTGTTTCTGGCTTGGCGGACACGAACCGCACCGGGTTTTCGAGAAAGGCATCGGCCTCAAGCAGGGCAAGAAACTTGAGGATGCGGAAGTGCCGGCCTTCCTGCCGGACACGCCGGAAATTCGCAGCGACATCCTCGACTACTACGCCGAAATCGAGTGGTTCGACTCGCACCTCGGCCGGGCCTTGGTCAGGCTCGACGAACTTGGCGAACTGGACAACACGCTGGTTATCGTCACCTCGGACAACGGCATGGCGTTCCCCCGGGCCAAGGCCAACTGCTTCGAGTTTGGCGTGCACGTGCCGCTGGCGATCATGTGGCCAAGCCGGGCCAGGGGCGGACGCGAGGTGACCGACCCGGTGGGTTTCGTCGATCTCACGGCGACCATCCTCGAGGCGGCCGGCGTGACACACCCGGCGCTTGGCCAAGAGGGGCTGGCGCCGGTCGGGCGCAGTTTGGTTGCGTTGCTCGAGTCGGGGAAATCTGGTCGGGTGGAACCGCAGCGAACCCATGTGTTCAGCGGCCGCGAACGTCACTCCTCCTCCCGCCACAACAACATGACCTACCCGCAGCGATGCCTGCGAACTGATCGGTACATTTACATTCGCAACTTCAAGCCGGACCGCTGGCCAGCCGGCGATCCACAAAAGTTCGACGCCTCTGGCAAACTCGGCCCGATGCACGGCGGCTATCACGACATCGACGCCTGCCCGTCGCTCACGTTTTTAATCGAGAACCGGACCCAGCCTGCCGTTGCGCGGTACTTTCACTGGTCCGTGGACAAGCGGCCCGGCGAGGAGTTGTACGACATTACCAGTGACCCGGCCTGCCTGAAAAACCTCGCCCTCGATCCGGCCCACTACAAAACCACCCAAACGTATCGCGACCAAATGGACGCTTACCTGAAAGAAACAGGCGACCCCCGCGCGCTTGACCAAGGCGACATCTGGGAAACCTACAAACGCTACAGTCGAATGCGCTCTTTCCCGAGGCCGTAACTAACCAAGCAGGATTACTTGGCTTGGACCATCAGGGCGGAGATTAGTTGGGCGAATCTGGCGGGGTTTTTGACGGCGATGCCTTCGGTCAGCAGCGCCTGGTCATAGAGCAGTTCAGAGTAGTCGGCGATCTTCGGGTCTTTTTTGTCGGCAGTGAATAGGTCGTTCATCGTCTCGATGACCGGATGGTTGGGGTTCAACTCAAGGATGCGCTTGGTCTCCGGCATCGGCTGGTTCATGGCGGCGAAGATGCGCTCCATCTGCGGATTCATGTCGCCCTCGTCGGTGACGAGGCAGCTGGCGCTGTCGGTCAACCGGTCGGAGAGGCGCACTTCCTTCACGTCGTCCTTGAGGCTGTCCTGCACCTTCTTGATGAGTTTCTTGAATTTGCCGGAGGCCTCCTTTTTCTGCTCGTCGGCGAGTTTCTTTTCCTCCTCGCTGCCAAGGTCGATGTCACCTTGGGCGATGGATTTGAGTTTCTTTTCGTCGTACTCGCCGAAACCGGCCAGAATGAACTCATCGACCGGCTCGACCATGAACAGCACCTCGATCTCCTTCTTTTTGAAAACCTCGAGGTGTGGCGAGTTTTCGACTGAGGCGCGTGAGGTGCCGGTGATGTAGTAGATTTCCTTTTGATCCAGCACCATGCGCTCGGTGTATTCCTTGAGCGACACGTATTTGCCCGGCTCGGTTCTGCTGCTCTCGAACAGCAGGAGTTCCTTGATTTTGTCCTTGTTGGTCGGGTCGACCTCGATGCCCTCCTTAAGCACCTTGCCGAACTCCCGGTAGAAGGTGAGGTAATCCTCTCCCGATTTTTTCATCATGGACTTCAGCTCAGAGAGGATCTTGGTGGTGACGCTTTTCTCGATCTTCTTGATGATCGCATCCTCCTGCAGGATTTCGCGGGAGACATTGAGCGGCAGGTCGTTGGACTCGACGACGCCCTTGGCGAAACGCAGGTAGCGCGGCAGCAGCGCCTCGCAGTTGTCCATGATGAAGATACGCTTCACGTAAAGGTGGATGCCGTGCTTGGGGCCCTCCTGCTGGAACATGTCAAACGGTGCCTTGGATGGCAGGTAGAGCAGCGCCTTGAACTCGATCTTCCCCTCGGCGGAGTAGTGGATGGTCCTGAGCGGGTCGGTGTAGTCGTGGGAGACGTGCTTGTAAAACTCGTTGTACTCCTCCTTCTTTACCTCGCTCTTTGGGCGCATCCAGATCGCCTTCATCGAGTTGAGCGTTTCCTCGGTGACGGTGGTTTGTTTTTCCGCGCCCTCCTTCGGCTTGCCCTCGTCGTCCTTCGGGGTCTCGTCGCGGATGATGTCCATCAAGATCGGGTACTCGACGAAGTCGGAATATTTCTTGACGATCTGGCGGAGCCGAAACTCGACGATGTAATCCCGGCTGTTCTCGTTGAGGTGCAGTGTGATCTCGGTGCCGCGCTTGTCACGGTCACCGTCGGAGAGTTCATAGCTTCCGTCGCCGCTCGATTCCCACGTCCACGACTCGTCGCTCCCAGCTGAGCGGGTCTTGAGGGTGACCTTGTCGGCGACCATGAAGGCCGAGTAGAAACCGACGCCGAACTGGCCGATCAATTCCGGGTTGTCGGCAGCCTTGCTCTTTTTTAATTCCTCCATGAACTGCCGTGTGCCGGACCGGGCGATGGTGCCAATGTTCACCTCGAGTTCGTCGCGGGTCATGCCGATTCCATTGTCCTCGATGCGCAGCGTCTTGCCCTCGTTGTCCACATGGAGCTTGATCCGGAACTCCGGATCATCCTTGATGAGTTCCTTGTCGGACAGGGCCTTGAAGCGTAGTCGGTCGATCGCATCCGATCCGTTGCTGATGAGCTCCCGCAGGAAAATGTCCTTGTTCGAGTAGAGCGAGTGTATCACTAGGTCGAGCAGTTGCTGGACCTCGGTCTTGAATTCTTTTTTTTCCGTTGCCATGAGTTTGCGCGCCAAAAGCGGGGGAACAGTAAACCCATCGCCAGGCCGGACTGCAAGTATTTTTGGGCGCTTGGCCAAGGGGAACGGGAGTTTCTGCTTCTCCGAGCGGAGGCCGACGGCTACCTTGGGTAAGCGCTGTTTTATGACTGAGACCTCCTCTTTAACCCTGCACGAAAGCCTGGGCGCGCGATTCACAGGCAAGGTGGAGTTTGCCGGCCACTTTGCTCCCCGCCCGACCATTCAACATGTGGTGTTCGATTTCGACGGCACCCTGTCGCTGATCCGCGAGGGCTGGCCGGAGGTAATGCTGCCGATGTTTGAGGAACTGCTGCCACCGGTTGACGGGGATGAGCCGGACAAAGTGCGTGCGATGCTGTTGGACGACATCATGACGCTCAACGGCAGGCAGACGATCTTTCAAATGATGAAGTTCGCCGAGCGCGTCACCGAGCGAGGCGGCGTGGCGCGGGATCCGCTGGAGTACAAGCATGAGTACCTGCGGAGGCTCGAGACGCGGATTCATTCCCGCGTCAACCGCTTGGCCGACGGCGATGCAGAGCCGGGGGAGTTTCTGCTGCACGGGTCAATTTCGCTCCTCGACTGCCTGGAGGCGCGCGGGTGGAACCTTTATCTGGCCAGCGGGACGGATGAGTCGTTTGTCAAGCGAGAGGCCGGGTTGCTCGGGCTTAGCCGGTATTTTGGTGGGCATATTTACGGGGCGCAGGACGACTACAAAAGCTTCTCCAAAAAACAGGTGATCGAGCGCATTCTCCGGGAGAACGAGGTGAAGGGAGATCGGTTGCTGGTGATTGGTGACGGATATGTGGAGATCGAGGACGGGAAAAATGCCGGCGGCCTTGCTGTGGCGGTGGCCAGCGACGAAGCCAACAACGGGGCGGGGCGATTTGACAAGTGGAAACGCGAACGCCTGCTCGGCGTCGGCGCCGACATTGTCGTGCCGGATTACCGCGACGCCGCCGTGTTGCTGGACATAATTGAGGGAAAATGATCGGTAACAAAATTGACCTCCGGAAAATCAAGCCACTGCCCTTGGCCAAGCGCAACAGCCTGAGCACGGTCGAGGAGACGCTGGTGCCGATCGGGGCTGAACCGGCGGCGATCAGCGACGCGCTAATGAGCCAGGTGGAGGATTGCGCCGGGCGCATTCGCAACGCCAAGGCCAACGGCAAGGCCGTGATGCTGATCTACGGGGCGCACCTGATCAAAAACGGCGCCGCGCTGATTCTCGACAACCTGATCGTCGACGGATGGCTGACGCACCTGGCCACCAACGGGGCAGGGACGATTCATGACTGGGAGTATGCCTGGCTGGGCCGTTCGACCGAGTGTGTCCGCTCGAATGTCGCCACCGGTACGTTTGGCACGTGGGAGGAGACCGGACGCAACATTCACTTGGCGCTGCTCGCCGGCGGGATTGAGGGGCTGGGCTACGGGGAGGCGCTTGGGCGGTTGATCGATGGAGACGGAGTGGATCTTCCGGCGGTGGGAGAGTTGGCCGATCTGATCGCGGCAGAGCCGGCGCACGAGTTGACGGCGGCGCGGGCGGAGTTGCTCCACGCTATGCGCGACGGCTCTATGCCGGAAGGGCGGTGCGAACTGGAGCATCGCTGGAAGCAGGCTTCGGTCGTGGCTTCGGCCTACAGTCACGGGGTGCCGTTGACGGTGCATCCCGGGATTGGGTACGACATTATTTCGAACCACCCGATGTTCAATGGAGCGGCGATCGGCCGAGCGGCGCAGGTCGATTTTCAACTATTCGCCGGGACGCTCGAGCAGCTCGACGGCGGCGTGGTGTTGTCGGTTGGCTCGGCCATCATGGGGCCGCAGGTATTTGAGAAGGCGCTGAGCTGCGTGAACCACATTCGCCTGCAGGAGGGGCAGCCGATCGTGAGTGATCACTCCATGTACATTGTCGATCTGCAGGATGGCGGCAATTGGGATTGGACGCAGGGCGAACCGCCCATCACCAGCCCGGCATACTATTTGCGTTTCTGCAAAACGTATGCCCGTATGGGTGGTACGATGCATTACCTGCAATGCGACAACCTGGCATTTATGCAGCATCTGTCTCGCGCGCTGGGTGGCGGTAACGAGTTGTGAATGGGGAACGTTTTGCAGAATTGGCTGGCCGGTATTCCGAACTGCGGGTGGCGTTGGTTGGAGACTTCTGCCTCGACCGGTATCTTGAGATCGATCCGGCCCGCGCGGAGACCTCGATCGAAACCGGGCTGGAGGTGTTCAACGTGGCCCGGGTGCGATCGCAGCCCGGCGGTTGTGGAACCATCCTCAACAACCTCTCGGCGCTTGGCGCGGGAACGGTGTTTCCGGTCGGCTTTGCCGGCGAGGATGGCGAGGGATACGAGTTGATGCACGCGCTTGGCCAAGCGGGCTGTGTGGACTTGGGACATTTTTTTCAGACGAGTGAGCGTCGGACTTTTTCCTACACCAAGCCGCTGGTGATGGAGTCGGGGCGTTCACCGAAGGAGCTGAACCGCCTTGATTTCAAAAACTGGTCGCCCACACCGAAGCCGGTGCAGGAGCAGATCGCCAGTTCGCTCTATGCCTTGGCCAAGCAGGTGGATGTGATGGTGCTGCTTGAGCAGGTGGACGAGGCGGACACCGGTGTGCTGGCGGGAGGTGTCCTGGAGGCGCTTAACCAAATACGACACGATCATCCCGAGCTCCTGATCTTGGCCGACAGCCGCCGTGGGCCGGCCCATTTCCCCTCCGTTGGCCTGAAAATGAATCGGGAGGAGTTTACCGGACTGACCGGCGAGTCGGCGGATATGCCCTTGGCTGAGTTGTGTGCAGCGATCGGGCGCTTGGCTGCTGAGCGGGGCCAAGCGGTGTTCGTGAGCCTGAGCGAGGACGGCATTGCCGGGGCCAGACCGGGGGAGGCACCCGAGCATGTGCCATGTCAACCGTTGCGGGGCGAGATTGACATCGTTGGGGCCGGCGATTCCGTGATGGCTAATTTGGCGATGGCTCTGGCCGCGGGAGCGGGGACGAGCGAGGCCATGACGCTCGCGATGGCGGCTGCTTCAGTGGTGGTTCATCAACTGGGCACAACGGGCACGGCGAGCCAGCAGGACATTCGTCCACTGGTTTGCGCTTATTGATAATGGGGCGGCTTGGTGACGTTGCCCTTGATTGTTTCCATCTCTTTCGACTCCAAGCCGGTGGTGAGGCGTTGCACCTGCGCCTGTAGTTGCTGGATGACCTTATCCTGTTCAATGACAGTTTGGTTGAGCGACTCCACCAGTTGCTCCAAGTGGGTCAGGTCGGACTCGATATTGACCAGTCGTTCGTCCTGTGACATGCCGCCACTCTACAGCAGGCCGGGCGCGGAATCGACCGCGGAAGCTGTACGCCGGTTTTTCCCTGACATTTTGGCGCGTCAGACGATAATGCCTTTTTTGAATGAATCTGGATGATGCAAAGGAACTGAAACGGCGACTGGGGTTCGGCGTGAATCTCAACTCCGACGAGGATAGGCGGCGTCTGGCGGAGGTGATCAACGCCAAGCTGTGGTTTCGTGGTCAGCCGATCGTCGGGAAGGAGAGCGAGTTTGCCCTCCTGAAGGCCAGCAAGCACCTTCTGGCAAACCTGCAGGAGAAAAACCGTTTACTGGCGGAATACCACTGCCCGGCCGACGCGCGGATTCAGGCTTTTTTGGATCGCACGCTTGGTGGCTGCGGATGTGATATTCCCCGTCTCCCGACCAACGCCCTTCAACTGGAGCATCACGGACTGGCGCGCACCCTGTCGCTGCCGCCCGACAGGGATTCGTACACTTCGGAGTACCTCGACTCGTACCGGATTGAGCAGGGCGTGCTGCACAACCCAAGGAGCGACCGCCGGACGACCAAGGGCGTGTTCCACATCGTTGAGGGAGGCCTGCCGATTCCACACGACAAAAAGGAGATGCCGAAGCGGGTATTCGCCGCGCTGCTTGGTCAAGCGCTTGGACCGCCGAAATCGGTGATGGAGATCCCGTTCACCAGTTCGCAAAAGGAGCGGGCACGATTGTTTGTTTCGCTGCTGCTGAGGCCGGTGGTGATGCCGGGAGTCGAGGGTGTCAGCGGGGAACGTTCGCTTGAGACGAGGTTTTTCGCGCCTGGCAGCTTGGTCGCCAATCTGGATTTTGTAGAATCGATTTTCGGCAACGCAGGCGACCCATACCTGTCGGAAAACGACGCCGCCCTTGACCCGGAACATTGGACCGGACACACAGGCTGCGTGGTGCTCGCTCCGCACCTGGTCACGCTTGGCAAAAGGGAGCTTGGCCTACCGCATGTTTCGGAGGCTACCGATCGGCAAAAACGGGACGGCATGTGCTGGGAATCGGAGGAGGAGCGCTACAACGACGGCGGCGGCTTCAAGGTGGCCTGCCGAGACGCCTCCGGGGTGATGGTTACGCTGATTGCCGACAACTATTTTGGCTACTGCAAGAAGGAGGTGAAAACCCAGATCAGTTTTTCCGCCAACCTGCTGGGCAACACGGAGGAGGAACATGCCGGCGGCGCCATCGCCTTTTCTAGCTGCGACCTCGGTGAGGACTTCCAACTCAGCGGCTTCGTCAAGGAGGTCGATCATACGTTTGAGGAGATGCTGCGGTCGTTCGGGGCTATGATGGATCTCCAACCGGAAGGCCATGCGATTGACAAGCGGTTCCCTGAAATCCATTACATCCCCGAGAACTCCCGCGTGCTGCTTAGAAAACAGCAAATCAATTGGATCAGAGACGGGGCCGAACAGGGGATCCGGTTGACGCCGGGAATGATATATGTGCTTCCATCCGGTTACAAGTTGTTGATGGTGCGTCGCTCCGTGGGAGGGCATTGGCGCTTGGTTGGGACCGCTGCGGAGGGCGTGTTCTGCCACAAGCCGTGCACGGTGTCTGGCGGAGGCAAGTCGGAAATCTCCAAATCCATCATGGACGCTATTTTGGCCGGGCCGGTTTTTGTCGCCGATTTCCACGAGGATATGGATGCCGTCGGGCAAATTCTCCAGCGTAAATATTCCGGCCGCTTCAAGAACCCGCCGGACATCAAGCGGGGGCGCAGCGTGCTCGATGAGCGCCGCTCGCTTGGCTCGGTGGTCAAGCTGCTGACCCCCAGCCGGGCCTACACGGAGGAGTACAACGAATGGCTCAACAGTATCCCCATGCACGTGAAGGATCTCGTGTTCACCATCAAGCGGTTTTACCGGCAGGAGTGGGGGGAGGATTGGCGGCGGCATTTCTCGGTGGACACCGTCAACGGCCAGCCGGGCAAGGAACTCAAGTACCGGCAGCAAAAACTGGTGGCCCAATATTTGCGGGTCGGTTTCACCGGGGACGCCCTGTGGCGGACGTTCACCTTGCGAAAGGACTTCATCCCCACGGTCAAGTTGCAGCGCGAGGACGACATTTCTGCCAGCACGGTCGTTTCGACGGACGGCTTGTCCGGGTGGAAGAACGGCGAACCCCGCCCCTCGCTCAAGTTCGTCGCCAATTGCGAATACCGGTTTTTCCAAAGACCGGACGATGCGGTGCGGCGCGGGTACGATAAAAAGGCCGAGTCCGACTTTTGCCGCAAAAATCTTTTCGCCTCAAACTATCATCCGATTACGAGGCAGGAGGCCCGGGACGAGGTGGCCGATGCGCTGGAGTTTGGGGGGTACACGCACGGGCTGCAGGAGGTTTTTCAGGAGTTTCTCGATGGGTCCAACTCCCGCGAATTCATGGTCTCATCCGCCCGGCCGCGAATCGTGGACGGCAAGCCGACGAGGAATCCACGCTATTTGCAGAACCGGCCGGACGTGGAGGATGCCAGAGGGCGCTACCTCGCCGGCGTCGGCACTCGACTGTACCGGCGGGTGCCACTTGGCCAAGCGGTGCGCTTTCCGGTGGACGCCGTGCTGGCCGGACGCCGCAACAACCCGCCCGACCATCAAGCCGGCATCCGAGCCCTGGCTGTTTACGGGCCGATCCATTACCAGGAGTTGCCGGAATTGTTCATGGATTTTGTCAGCTCGCTCACCGGCAAATCGCCCTCAACCACCGGTGCCGGCTCGGAGGGGGCGCTGACCAAGGGGCCGTTCAACGCTCTCCCGCCGGTCGTGGACCTGAACAACGCGCTGGTCAGTTACATGCTCACGGGCGATGACTGTTTCACATCGGCCGCCGGCTACATCGGGCCGAAATACCGCGTGGATCACGACATCAGCCTGCTGATTCCGGAGTTGTGGGCCCGCATGTCGGCGGAGGAACGCCGGGCGGACTACCTCATTAGCGGCGGCTATCTGGAGAAACTGGAGGATTTCGACCACAAAGGCCAAGCCGTGCTGGCAAGCCGCCTCGGCTACCGGATCACGAGCCGATTCGTACTCGATTTTTTCGGCCGCATTTTCACCAACCCGGACTCGGTCGTGCCGCCGGACATGCTCAAGCCTGAGTTGCAGGGGATCGGCGATTTTGTCGACGGCATTAAAAACATCGTCGAGACCCAGCAGCGAATCGCCGGCCATTACTTCGAGGACGGCTCCGTTGAAGAGGCCATTCCGCCGCTCAAGGCTCTGCTGCACAGCATGGCGCTCGGGCAGTTCGAGGGTAAAACTATCGATGATCCCGCTGTGCGCGGACTGTTCGACCCAAATAAAGTGCGCGGCCAGCAATGGTACCTCGACCGCCTCAAGGTCAAGCAGGAGCGGGATGTGCGCTACCTAGAGGACCAACTGGACTACATGAGGGCGTTTCTTGGCAAGGAGACGCACCGTGAAGAGGCTGAGCGGCTCGGCTTGGTCAAGCGCCTGAGCAGGGTGGAGGAGGAACTGGATTTCGCCCGGAGCAGCGACTACCTCGCCGCGCTCAACGGCACGCTTGGCTTGGATTGCTCGCTTGCACAGGGATCATCCAGCGAGTCATTGAAGGAAAAAGAAATGGCTCCAGAGGCTGGACTCGAACCAGCAACCTAGCGGTTAACAGCCGCTCGCTCTACCATTGAGCTACTCTGGAACCCAGAGGGGCGGGAAACGTAGCGGCAGGTTCCGAGGGTCGTCAACAGATTTCACGATCAAATTGGTTTTCATTGATCCACAGATGGCTTCGTTGCAAATCCGCCGCAACGATCATCTCCTCTTGGCTTGAAATCCGCTTGGCCAAGCGCCATACCGGCCGGGTGCAGTCGGATCTTCAAAACGCCACCGAGGTTCTTTGTGCCTCAACCCCCTTGCGGCCCCGCTTGGGCATCGTGCTGGGTAGCGCCTTTGGCCAAGTGATCGATGAGGTTGCTGACGCCACGGAGGTTGGCTTCGCCGAGCTGCCCGGTTGTACCGTCCCGGGAGTGGATGGCCACGCGGGACAATTTGTCATCGGTTGCCTCGGCGGTGCGGACGTCCTGTTGCAGGCCGGCCGGTTGCACTACTACGAGGGTCACTCGATGGATCAGGTGACGTTCCCAATCCGCATCATGGCCGAATTCGGTGTCGGGCAGGTTTTGCTCACCAATGCGGCCGGTGGCATCGCGGAAGATTTAGCGGTCGGCGACTTCATGCGCATCACTGACCACATCAACCTGATGGGCGTCAATCCGCTGCGCGGCGAAGCGGCGGCGGGCTTTGTGGACATGTCCGCGGCCTACTCTGGGCCGCTTGGCCAAGCGCTTGCCCAAGCCGCCGCTGACTGCGGCGTTGCGTTGAAGAGCGGTGTTTTCGCTGCTGTGCCTGGGCCAAGCTACGAGACGCCAGCCGAGATTCGCGCCCTCGCAACGTTGGGCGCGGACGCCGTTGCCATGAGTACCGCGCCGGAGGCGATCGTGGCCCGACAGCTTGGATTGGATGTTGCTGGCCTGTCATGCATCACCAACGCCGCCGCCGGATTGGCCAAGTCACCAATCACCCACGAGGAGGTGCTTCAGCAAGCCCATCAGGCTGGTGAGCAGGCAGCGCGTTTGCTTGGGCATTTTTGTGAATTAGCCTGAAAACCAAGCCCAACTGTGGTTGACTACTCGTTTTTCACGCTAATCCACAAAATGAAATTTGCCATTTGCAACGAGGTTTTTGAGGGATGGGAGATTGATGATTCCATCAAGCTTGTCGCCGAGACGGGGTACGATGCGATTGAGATCGCGCCGTTTACACTGGCGCAGTACGTGACGGAGGTGCCGGTTGTGGAGAGGCGGCGAATACGCGATGTCGCCGCTGACTGCGGTATCGGAATTTCGGCGGTGCATTGGGTGCTCCTCAAGACCGAGGGCATGTACATGACGCACACCGACCCGGAAGTTCGCCGCAAGACAGCGAATTATTTTTGCGAACTCGTCGAGTTTTGCGCCGATCTTGGCGGCGAGGCGATTGTCGTCGGTTCGCCGAAGCAGCGAAATCTATTGCCGGGCATCAGTTTTGAGGAGGCGTGGGAACTGGCACGGGAGACGTTTGCGCCGTCGATCAAGCTGGCCGAGGACAAGGGGGTGACAATTTGTTTCGAGCCGCTGGCCCCGTCGGAGACGGATTTTGTCAACACAGCCGAGAAGGGCATCGAGTTTATTCAGCAGTTTGACAGTGAGGCCTTCAAGATCATCCTCGACGTGAAAGCAATGTGTTCCGATCCCAAGCCGATCCCAGACATCATCCGCGACTCGCACCCGAACTTCGCCTACTTCCACGCCAACGACGCTAATCTCAAGGGCCCCGGTTTTGGCGATGTCGATTTCAAGCCGATCTTTGCTGCGCTGAAGGAAGTCGGCTACGACGGGTTCGTGTCGGTGGAGGTGTTCGACTTTGAGGAAGGCCCCAAGACAATCGCTCGCGAGAGCCTGCGCTACATGCAGGAAGCTTCTGCATAGGTCAAGCGCTTGGGCAAGCGGCTAGTGGCGCGCCTGCAACTCGTAGTTGAGCACGGCGAGGCAGTAGATGGCGGCGGTCTCGCTGCGGAGCACCAGCGGGCCAAGCGTGATCGGCAGGGCGGCGGTGCGGATGGTGTTGATTTCCGCTGGGGTGTAGTCACCCTCCGGCCCGATCCAGATTGCCAGCTTGCCCGGCGCTTGGGCATGCTCTGTGGAGTAGGCATCGATGTGTTCGCGGGGGTGTTTCGCGTCGGGCTGAAGCGTGGCTATCAACGACAAGTCGGCTTGCCGGGCGTCTGTTAGCGCGTCGTCTGGCTTCATCGGCAGCTCGAGCCCGGGCAGCCATGCGGAGCCGCACTGCTTGATCGACTCGACGCAGATGCTTCGCCACTTTTCAACTTTGGCTGCTGCCTTGGTCTCGTCCCAGTCCGGCACGGAGCGTTCGGAGAGGACCGGCACGATGCGGTGTGCCCCCAGTTCGGCGGCTTTTTGGATGATGAAATCCATCGCCTTGCCTTTGGCCACGGCCTGGTAGAGCGTGATCTCGAAGGGCAGGGGGCGGACGCTGTTTTCCTGAATGATGCTGAGTGTTGTCGAGTCACTCCGAACTTCCTCCGCTTGGCAGAGCAGTTCCTTGCCGGCGCCGTTGAGGACGACGACGCGGTCGCCTATGCGCAGGCGCAGTACCGAGCGGGCGTGTTTGGACTCTTCCGGGGAAAGGCAAAGCGGGTTATTGTGGCACGCCTCCGGAGGGATGAAAAATCGGTGCATGAAACTGGGGCGGATCAGCTGAAAAACTTCTTGGCCTTCTCGAAGAAGGAGCCGCGCATCGGGTTGACACGGTCGTCGCAGAGGTCGCCGAACTCGGTGAGCTTTGTTTTCTGCTCTGCGTTCAGGCGGATGGGCACCTCGACGATGACGCGCACGTGCAGATCGCCGTGTCCGTAGCCCTGGACGTTTTTCACGCCTTTGCCCCGGAGCCGCAGGATGGTGGCGGACTGGGTTCCGGGCGGTACGTTGATGCGTGCGCTGCCGCTGAGGGTGGGCACCTCAATCTCTGAGCCGAGCGTGGCCTGTACAAAACTGATCGGCACCTCGCATTGGAGGTCGTCGCCGTCACGCTCGAAAATCTCATGCTCCTTCACGTGCAGCACGACGTATAGGTCGCCTGGTTTTCCGCCGTGCATCCCGGCCTCACCGTTGCCGGTAGAGCGCAGTCGTGCGCCGGTGTCGACCCCGGCCGGGACGCGAATGGTGACCTTGCCGGACTTGTCGCGGCGGCCCTCGCCGTTGCACTTGGGGCATGGCTTGTCGATGGTGGAACCGCTGCCGTTGCAACGGGGACAGGTCTGCGCCACGCTGAAAAAGCCCTGCGACTGGACTACTTGTCCGCGGCCGTTGCAGGTGCCGCAGGTGGTCCGGCGTCCGCCGTCGGCGGCTCCGGTGCCGCTGCACGTGTCACACGCATCGAGTTTGTTGAGGCGGATTTCCTTTTCGCAGCCGTGGACGGCCTCCTCGAAGGTCAGTTCCATGTCGTAGCGAAGGTCGGAGCCGCGAGACGGGCCGGACGAGCCGCGCTGGCCGCCCCCGCCAAACAAGTCCTCGAAAATACTGCCGCCGCCCCCGCTGCTGCTGAAGGCTTCGCGGAAGATATCGAACGGATCGTGGAACCCGCCCCCGCCGCGACTGGCACGGGAACCGGGGCCGAATGCGGCATGGCCAAACTGATCGTAGGCTGCCTTTTTCTCGGGGTCGCTCAACGCCTCGTAGGCCTCGCCGATTTCCTTGAATTTTTCTTCGGCCTCCTTGTTGTCGGGATTCTTGTCGGGATGATATTTGACGGCCAGTTTGCGGTAGGCTTTCTTGATTTCGTCCGCAGAGGCGCCCTTGCTCAAGCCGAGCACTTCGTAGTAGTCGCGCTTGGCCATGGTTATTGTTCAGTCTCCTCCTCTGCGTCATCCAGGGGGGTGGCCACGACGACGGATGCGGCCCGGAGCAGGCGGTCCCGCAAGCGGTAGCCTTTTCGGGTTTGCTCGAGCACGGTGCCTTCCTCGGCTTCGTCGGTTTTCTTCCGGGACATGGCCTCGTGCTGGGAGGGATCGAACGCTTGGCCGGTGGCGTCGATTTCTGTGACGCCGATCTCCTGTAGGGTTCGCTTGAGTTGGGTGTAGACCATCTCGATGCCGGTCTTTAGTGAATCGATTGAGTTGTCATCTGAGTTCCGCACGGCGCTGATGGCCATTTCGAAGCTGTCCATCGTGGGTAGCAGTTCCTCAATGAGGGACTCGTTGGCGTATCGGATGGCGTCCTGTTTCTCCTTGGCCAAGCGCTTGCGGAGGTTGTCGGCCTCGGCGACTTGTCGCTGGAGCCGGTCGTAGTATTCTTCCGCCTTGGCTGCCTGCTGGCGGAGTTCTTTGAGTTCCCCGGGGGTGGGTGGTGGCAGCTCTTCTTCCTCTTCGGTTACGGGTTCGTCGGGTTCGGGCTCTCCCTCCGCTTGGCCAAGCGCTTGGCTTTCTTGCTCTGACTCGGCTTGGATGGAAGTGTCTTTTTCCTCCGAGTCGGTGATCTCGATATGATTGGCTTTCTGGTTTTCCTCTTTGCCTTCGCTGCTCATGGATGTCTGCCGATAACCGGCGGCAAATATTGTACACGACCCTCCTGGACAGGGCAACCGCGAAGCACGCGACTGCAGGGCGGGAGGTTGTTTGCATCAGGTGGGATTTGCCGGTACGATTCGAGCAGGTTTTAACGAATGCCGGAAAAGACAAAAAAAGAGGTGCAGCCTCAGGCCCGTGAGTTTTTTGACAAGGGCCTTGACGCGCTGCGCAAGGATAATCTCGAGTATGCGACCAAGCTTTTCGAGCAGGGGCTTCGTCGTGAGCCGGGCTTTTTCGAGTGCCGCGAAGCGCTCCGGCTTAACCAGTTCAAGCGCTCCGGCAAGAAGAGTGGTTTTTTTCGGATGTTCGGTAAGACGACCTCCTCGTCACTCCTGCCCAAGGGGCAGTTGGTGCTGAAGAAGAATCCGCTCGAGGCCATTGAGGTGGCGGAGCAGATTTTGAATGACGACCCGTACAGCGTGATGGGCAACAAGCTGCTGGCGGAGGCGGCCACGGCGGCCGAGTTCCCGCGCACGGCGGTGTTTGCTTGGGATCTGGTTATGAAACAGCAGCCGGACAACAAGGCTAGTACCATGAAATACTGCCAGGCCTTGGTGAGCAACGGCGACGTGGCCAAGGCGGAGGAAACCTGTGCGACGTTGGCCAGGGCGCATCCCGGCGACCAGGAGGTGCTGCAGCTCTCCAAGAACCTGACCGCAAGCCGCACGCTGGCCGAGGGCGGGTACGACAAGGTGGCTTCCGGTGAAGCCGATTACCGTGCGGTGCTGAAGGACGAGGACGAGGCGGTGCTGCTTGAGCAGGAGAATCGCCGCTCGGAGCAGGAGTCCACTGCCGAGAATCTTATCCGTGAGTACGAACAGCGGCTCCGGGATGAGCCGAACAACCTAAAGCTCATTCGCTCGTTGGCAGAGCTGCATTGCCGCGTAAAGAATTACGACAGGTCCATCGAGTACTACGAGCGGTTCAACAAGACCAACCTGCGCTCTGATGCCGCCGTGGACCGGGCCATCGTGGACACCAAGCTGCAACAGTATGACTGGCGGATCGAGCAGGCCGGTGAAAGTGAGGCCGGGGCGTTGAGCGTCGAGCGCAAGGCGTTCGAGATGGCGCAGATTCAGCGCTTGTCCGACACGTATCCATCCGACCTGTCGCTACGATACGACCTGGGCGTGCTGCAACTCGAGGCTGGGGAGGTCACCTTGGCGATCCAGTCCTTCCAGCGCGCACAGGCCAATCCCCACCGGGAGATTGCCTCGCTGATGCAAATCGGCCGTTGTTTTGCGAAGCGGGGCATGAACGACATGGCCGCCGGCACTCTGCAAAAGGCGCTCGAGAAGAAGGAGGTCATGGACGACGAAAAGATGGATTTGCACTACCAACTTGGCTGCGTACTCGACTCAATGGAACGCACGGAGGAGTCGATCGACCAGTTCAAGATTATTTACGAGAGGGACATCGGCTACCGCGACGTCGCCGAGCGGGTGGATGCCTACTATACCAGTCTTGGATAGGATGGTGTTGAAGCGATGAAATCAATGACCGGTTACGGACGGGGTGAATGTGCTGCAAAGGGCGTGCATATCACCGTCGAGTTGAACACGGTGAACCGCAAACAGGCGGAAGTGTCGCTGGGGATTCCGCCTGCGCTCGAGTCCATCGAGCCGGAATTGCGCGACATGATCCTCGCCTCCATCTCCCGCGGTCGGGTCAACGGCAGGGTGGCACTGCAGCATTCCGGCGCGAGCCGAACTGTTTCGAACGCTGTCAACGAGGAGCAGGCCAGGGCGTACCGGCGGGAACTGGTCAGGCTGGCCAAGTCGCTGAAGATGCCGGACAATCTTTCGCTGGAGACTTTGCTGCGTTTGCCCGGCGTGCTGGAGCCCTCCGAGCCGACGCTCGATGGCAAGGCGTTTCGCGCCCCGGCAAAGCGGGCGCTCGGCCAGGCGCTCGAGGCATTGCAGGCCATGCGCGAGAAAGAGGGGACAAACCTGGGCCGGGACTTGGCCAAGCGCCTGGCCGGTCTGAGGCGCGTGGCCAGGCGGGTGGCCAGGCGCGCTCCGGCGGTTCTGAAGCAGCATCGCGAGCGACTGATTGAGCGGCTGAACAATGCCAACGTCGAGACGCCTGGGGCGGACGACGAGCGGCTGCTACGGGAGATGGTCTATTACACGGACCGGATGGATATTACCGAGGAGTTGACCCGGCTTGACAGTCATTTTGCCCAGCTTGAGCAGTGCCTCCGCGTCACCCAGCCGGTGGGGCGCAAGCTCGACTTTTTGGCGCAGGAAATGTTCCGGGAAATCAACACGATAGGCTCCAAGGCAAACGATGGAGTGATTTCTGGGGAAGTGGTCACCCTGAAAACCGAGCTCGAGAAAATCCGCGAGCAGGTTCAAAACGTCGAATGAGCAGTGCCGTTTCCAGCGCGCCGCTTTTGGTGGTCGTTTCCGCACCATCCGGTGCCGGCAAGAGCACCCTTTGCGACAACGTCCGCGCCGCGCTGCCAAGCGCAAGCCGCGCGGTGACCTGCACCACCCGCAAGCCGAGGGACGGGGAATTGGACGGAGTGGACTATTATTTTCTCGACGAGGAAGAGTTCCTCGCCCGGGTCGAAGGTGGTGAGTTTCTGGAGAACGCCGTCGTGCACGGTAATTATTACGGCGTGCTCAAGTCGGAGCTGCGTGCCAAGCTCGCCGAGGGAAGCGACGTGCTGCTCAACATCGACGTGCAAGGCGCGGCAACCATCCGTGAACGCGCCGCAACCGACCCGGTATTGAGTCGCTCGCTAATCACTGTGTTTTTGTGCCCGCCAAGCCTCGGGGAACTGGAGCAGCGGCTTCGCGGCCGGGGTACCGACTCCGAGGAAGCGATCGCCAGGCGCCTGGCCATCGCGAAGGATGAAATGGATCAGGCCGAAAAATTTGACCACTCGCTGACCAGCCAAACCCGCGAGGTCGACGTCGACCGGTTGCTTGGCATCATCGAGAACGTCCGTTTGGCCAAGCGCGAAGCCATTCCGACCCATGAGTAAACCAAAAAACATTGTGCTGGGTGTGAGTGGCTCGATCGCCGCCCACAAGGCGATCGACTTGGCGAGCCTGTTGACCAAGGCCGGGTGCGAGGTGGATGTCGTGCTGACCCGGGATGCGCAGCAGTTCGTCAAGCCGCTTCCGTTTCAGACGCTTACTCGCCGGAGCGTGATCACCAGCCTGTACGACGAGGGGGAGAATGGCGTCGCCCACGTCCAAGCCGCCGATCGTACCGACTTGCTGCTGGTGGCCCCGGCCACGGCCAACACCCTTGCCAAGCTGGCCCTCGGCCTGGCAGACGATGCGCTGGGCTGTGTGGCGCTGGCGCTGCGGTCCGAGGCCAAGTTGCTGGTGGCCCCGGCGATGAACGGCAAGATGTGGCGGCACCCCGCCACCGAGGCCAATGTGGCAACACTGAGGGAGCGAGGTGCGGAGTTTATCGGCCCGGACAAGGGGCTGTTGTCGTGCGGTTACGAGGGCATCGGGCGGCTCTGGCCCGTGGACGGAATTGCCATCCATGCGCTGAATTTGCTGGGCGTGGAGCGGGTGGACGATTGATCAAATGGCTTCCCCAAGGGGCAGCAAGACTTGGATCGACTGGTGGCGGCTGTCCCAGTTGTTCAAGTCCGTTGCGCCCGACGACGGCTCGCAACGTGCACGTATTCGGTTCATGGAGCGCAACACCATCCTGCCAGTCAAGGTGGTTTACTTCCTCGTTCTCATTTTTTATCTCTACTTTATCGAGTGGCCCGAGATGATAGACGCCGACCGGGTGCGCTGGACGCTGTTGCGCACCATACAGTGGTTCTTCGTTTTCTGCCTCATCGTCAACGTAATCATTGGCGTGATGCTCATCCGGATGGAGGAGTTTTCAACGCGGATGCTCCGGGAGGTGGTATTTTCCATCTGCCTGTTCGACGCGTTGCTGCTGGCGATGATGACGGAACTGACTGGCGGCTTTGAGAGCTTCCTGTTTTGGATGTTCCTGGGGTTGCAGATTCGCAACGCGATCAGCATGCCCATCGCCACGACGCAGATCGTGGCGAACCTATCCGTCAGCGTGATCTATCTTTGTGCCGGTGCGTTTGACATCGTGGTTGCGCGTTCGGAGGAGGAACTCGAGAACATCACGGGCGAGCCGGTCATGCTGCGGGCGTTGTTGCTGATGTTGATGACGGCCTGCGGTTACGGGCTGCAGGTGCTGATCGACAAGCAGCGTCGCATGGAGGCCGAGGAGGACGAGTACGACCGGCGCCAGAGCCAGCTTCAGGCATCCGGGCGGCTCGCGGCGGAGATCGCGCACCAGGTGAAGAACCCGCTGGGCATCATCAACAATGCCGCATTCGCGCTTGGCCAAGCGACGAATGAAAACGAAACGGCCAAGCGCCAGGTGGGCCTGATTCGCGAGGAGGTGAACCGGGCGGACCAGATCATCACCAAGCTGATGGGCTATGCCCAATTGGTCGAGGGGCGCTTGGCCAAGCTCGACGTAAACGAGACGCTCGACGCAGCCATTATGCAGGTGTTCCCGAAGGGCACCAAGTTTGGCATCCGCATCCGGCGCGATTACGGGATCGCCCTGCCGCCGCTGCTAGCCCAACCCGAGCACATCAGCGAAGTGTTCGTCAATGTCATTCAAAATGCGCGGGAAGTGCTGGGCAACAACGGCGAAATCCGGATAAAAACCAGCTATGAGGGCGACTACACCTTCCGGGTGGTCATCGAGGACAACGGCCCAGGCATACCGACGGAGAACCTCGAATCGGTCTTCGAGCCGTACCACTCCACCAAGGAAAAGGGCACCGGGCTGGGGCTGGCCATCGTCCGCCACAACACCGAATTGTACGGCGGTACTGTTAAAATTGAATCGGAACTTGGAAAATACACACGGTTCAATCTATTCTTCCCAGGGAGGACAGCCATTCGGCTCCAGTCGAAATGAACGGAAACCAAAGCCTACTGGTCGTTGACGATGAGCGCAATATGCGCGATTCGCTCAAGACCGTTCTTGAGTCGCGGGGATACCAGGTGGACACCGTCGAGTCAGCGGAGGATGGATTGAAGGTGGTTGAGAAGTCTGATTATTTCATGGTTATCACTGACGCGCGGCTCGAGGGGATGAGCGGCTATGATTTTCTCCGCGAAACGCATGAGCGCTGGCCGGACCTGCCTGTGCTGATGATCACCGCCTACGCCACGCCGAAACTGGCGGTGGAGGCGATCCAGACCGGGGCCATCGATTACCTATCCAAGCCGTTCGAGCCGGAGGAACTGCTGCACTCCGTAAACCGCTGCGCCGAGCGGCACGAACTCATCCGCCAGAACGAAAAGCTCAAGGCACGCCTGCCGTATGGCTACCAGCTGGACGACATCATCGGGAACTGCCAAAGCCTGAAGGATCTGCGTGAGATGATCCGGACGGTTGGCCCGACCGAAGCAACGATTCTGATCCTTGGCGAAAGCGGCACCGGCAAGGAGCTGATCGCCGGTTCCGTTCACCACTCCAGCCAGCGTCGCGAGGAGCCGTACGTTCGATTGAACTGCGCGGCCATCCCGGAGACGCTGCTCGAGAGCGAATTGTTCGGGCACGAAAAAGGATCCTTCACCGGCGCGGTGAAACAGAAGAGCGGCCAGGTGGAGGAGGCCAACGGCGGCACTCTGTTCCTGGATGAAATCGGCGAGATGTCCCGATCCCTTCAGGCCAAGCTGCTGCGGTTTCTCGAGGATGGCACATTTGTCCGCGTCGGCGGAACGGAGGAACTCCGGGTGGATGTTCGGATCATTGCGGCGACCAACCGGGACATCATTGAAGCCATTGAGAACGGCGATTTTAGGGAGGACCTCTACCATCGATTGAACGTGGTTCAGTTGAGAGTCTCGCCACTGCGGGATCGTGACGGGGATGTCATCTTGTTGGCGGAGCATTTTCTATCGGGGTTCGGCCGCAAGATGAACAAGCAGTTTCAGCCGCTCTCTAGTGAGGTGCGTCACATGCTCGAAAGCCACCATTGGCCGGGCAATGTCCGTGAGTTGCGAAACACGATGGAGCGTGCGGTGATCCTCTCAACCTCCGATATGATCCACCCCATGAACCTGCCTGACTTTAGGTTCGAGACGCGCCTGCGAAAGGAGGATGACTCCGCTTCGTCCTATGAGGGGCTTTCACTTGAGGAGGCGCTTGCTTCATTCGAGAGTAACATAATTCGCACCGAGTTGGCACGCAATGACAAGAACCTTAGCCGAACCTCGCAGAAACTGGGCATCAGTCGGCACGCTTTGCGCTACCGGATGACACGCCTGCAGCTTACCCCAGAGACTGACACGGATGATGAGGGGAACCCAGTCGCCGAATGAACCTGTTAATGACAACGCAAGGGCAATTGTTGGCCCTAATGAATCCCGGCAACCCGAATACCGACGGTTTTCTGGACTCGATCAAGATGCCGTTGCTGATCGTCACCATCGCGCTTGGCCTTGCCCTCATCATCGCCATGGTGATCCTAGCGATGCACAGTGTTGGTGGCGGAAGGCAATCCAAGCGCGGACGCGCTGCCCGTCTGACAACTTCCAAGCCGATGGCCCCGGGCGAGGAGGGCACCCGGCGCAAAAAGCGCCGCCGCCACAAGCGCCGCCGCCGGGATCACCGAAAACGAAATCCGACCCTCTCTGAAACCGGCGGTCTGCCTCCTAAGAACAGTGCTACACCGGAGGACGACGAAACAAAACCGGATTAGTGATCCAACCATCACAAAGTCAGTTGGTTACGGCAAAAAGCGGCTCCAATTTGGCAGCCGCTTTTTTCTTGCTGCCCAAGGCCAAGCGCCATGCGATGGTCGCGCTCTATGCCTTCTGCCGGGAAGTCGACGATGCTGCCGACAATGATTCCGTGCCGTCGGTCAAGCGCGCTGCAAGCCTGCAGCAGTGGAGGGACGACATCCGCAGAGCCTGCGAGTGGGGGGAACCCCAATTCCAGGTTTGCCGCGAGTTGCGCCCGTTCATCCGCCAATTCGCTCTGCCTTTTTATTTGTTTGACGAGTTGCTCGTCGGGATGGAGTCCGACTTGGAGAAAAACCGTTACAGGGACTTTGACGAACTGAAACTTTACTGCCACCGCGTCGCCTCGGTGGTGGGCCTGCTGAGCATCCGAATTTTTAAATGTGACGGCGATGAGGCGGAACGCTACGCGGAAAATCTTGGCCAAGCGCTGCAGTTGACGAACATTCTGCGCGACGTCGCCGAGGATGCCAAACGGGGCAGGATTTATCTTCCACAATCGATGCTGGAAAAACACGAGGTCGCCGAGGAAGACATTTTGAACGGTCGCTTCTCTGCTGGATACGCGAACGCCACCCAGGAAATCGCCGAACGCGCTTGGGCGCATTACCGCCTGGCCCGCGAATCATTTCCGGAGGAGCAAAGGCAGCGGCTCGTGGCCTCGGAAGCCATGGGGGGCATCTACTGGCGCTTGCTGGGGAAGCTTCGAGCTGTTCAGTACAATGTGTTTCAGTCGAACGGGAGGAGGTTGAAAATCAATCACTTGGACAAGCTGGGCATCGGGTTGAAGACCTGGCTCCGGTCGCGGCGCAAATCGTACACACCGGACTACGGCTAGGCGGCCGGGGAAGCCAGCCGTTGGAGATTCGCCTCGAGTTGGTTTCGGAACACGTACCGGTTGTGAGGCGTGATCACCACCGGCCGCTTGCCGCTTTTTCGGTAAAGCACCAGCATCCGGTGGTTCCCCCTCAAGGTGTTCCTCCAAACCTCTGGCTTCCCCTTGAGTCGCTTCGAGACCCGGTTGATGTCCGACAGCGGGATTCGGCGCAGGGCGTAGCCCATCCACTCGATCACCACGGCGTTGGAACCGACGCGAAAGTCAATCCTGGGCAGCGCCCAGAAAACCGCCAGAATAATAACCACCCATGTCCCGGGAACCGCCCAGACGATTGTACTCCAATTCTCTGTCAAGAAATCCATCAGGCTCGGGCGCGATGTTATCTCGGGTCCGGAATGAAAAGCGATTGGCCGATCCGTATCGTCCGCGGATTCAGGTTCGGGTTGGCCTCGAGTACCGACTTAAGTGTGATTCGTTTTTTTACACCCTGGCTTTTCAATTTGTTGTTGTAGGCGGCGATGATGGCCGAGATGGTCTGGCCGGCTTCGACGGAGTGGTCGAAGCCTTTTTCCGGATGGAGCGCCGCGGCGGGCGGCTTAGCCCCTGTTGGGGCGGATCGAAGCAACGCCTGCATCTCCTTGAGAATCAGATTCTTATCCTGAACGCGCTTGCTGTCGATTTCGCGGATCGACTTGGCCAACCCCTCCAGGTCGGCCCTGGTGACGGTGGCGGGATCCTTTGTCGCCGCTTGGGCACGGAGCAGACGCACCTCGGTGCTGAGCTTGGAGAGTTCGCTCTTAAGGGCATTGTGCGCCTCGAGAAGATCCGCCAGTTGGCTCTGTAATCGCCGATAATCCTCCCGTAGCGCGCGTGTCTCCAGTGAAGCCCCCTGCGCCAGGGCGACGGTGGGTTCCAAAAGGCAGGTTGCACCCAAAAACAAGCCAAACAACAAACGCTTCATGTCGGCAATCTAATCCCGCTCCTCCGGCAACTCAAGCCGAAGCCGGGATTTTTACTAAATTTTGATTGCCGCTATCAGGCCAAGCGGTCTCTATCTGCGCCGTGCAAACCTTTTTTCGGTGCTTGACCAACCTATTCCCACTCTGGTCCGTGCTTGTCGCCGTGGTAGCGCTTGTCTGGCCAAGCGCATTTGATTGGCACTCAGGGCCTGACGGCAAGTTTGGAACCGAGGATCATCCCGAGTGGGGTGAGGGCGATATTCCCAACGGTACGATGATCCGCATCGGCCTTGGCATCATCATGCTGGGGATGGGGCTAACGCTGACCCTCGACGATTTCCGGCGGGTATTCGTGATCCCGTTCGCCTTGGTTGGCGGCGTGGCACTTCAATTCACCGTGATGCCAATACTCGGGTGGGGCATCGGTCACTTGATGGAATTGCCCCTGGACATGGCCGTCGGCTTGGTGCTGGTTGCCAGTTGCCCCGGCGGGACCGCTTCGAACGTCGTCGCGTTTCTCGCCCGGGCAAATGTAGCACTATCCGTCAGCATGACCGCCATTTCTACGACGATGGCCGTTGTGCTGACCCCTCTGCTCACCAAGTTTTACGTGAGCGAACAGGTGCCGGTGGATGCTCTTGGCCTGTTGCAGAGTATATTGGTCATCGTCATCCTACCGGTCGCTGTCGGGATCGCGATTAACCACTTTTTCGGTAAGGTATCCAAGCGGATAGCCGCTGTCTCTCCGTTCGTATCAGTGCTCGTTATCATCTTGATCGTCGGTTACATCCTTTCTCAAAACCGTGACTCCATCCTCGGGAACTGGCAAACGCTGGTCGCCTCGGTGCTGATGCTGCACGTCGGCGGCTTTGGGCTGGGGTACGGATTGGCTAGGTTGATGAGGTTCGACGAGCAATCGAGCCGCACGGTATCGATCGAGGTGGGTATGCAGAACAGCGGCCTAGGCACCGCCTTGGCCACGAAGCATTTCGCGGCTCTGCCGCTCGTCGCCGTGCCATGTGCTGTCAGCGCCGTGACACACTGCATCCTGGGCAGTATCGCCGCTGGCATTTGGCGGGTGATGAAGCCCAGCTCAACTGCCGATCAGCAATAGATTGCCAACGAGTCGATTCGGGTGTTTATTTCCCTCCTTTACACTGAAAAATGGCTGACCAAAAAAACATCCTCGACCTTTATTTTTTGGACGCCCGGGCGAGGCTGATCGACATCGCGGCGTTTATGGATCGCGTGGACCGCGCTGGCGGCGAGACGGATTTTCGATACAACGCCTACCGCGAGGCGCTGAAGGCGCTGGAGAGTGGGCAACCGGACCGAGCCGAGAAGGTACTCTTGGCCTTCAGCGATCCTACGGACGAACCTATCCCTGCAGCGACCACCAAGGCCGCCTGCGGTGCCTGGCCCGGCGCGGACGAAGACTGACCGAACAGGACGATGCGCTACATTGAGCCACACGGCCACATGGTCAGCCGCACGACGGACGATTACCGGGCCATGGCCATGGCCGGCTGTCAGGCGGTGTGCGAGCCAGCGTTCTGGGCGGGGTTCGACCGCAGTTCGGCGCAGGGCTTTTACGACTACTTTTGCCAACTCACGCAGCACGAGCCGCGAAGAGCCTCGATATTTGGCCTGCCGCACTACACCTGGCTTTGCATCAACCCGAAGGAGTCGGAGGACCTCGCGCTCGCTGACGAAGTGCTGGCGATCATCCCGGAATTCATGGACAGCCCGAACGTGCTTGGCATCGGGGAGATCGGCCTGAACAAAAACAGCCGCAACGAGATGACCGTGCTCGAGAAGCACGTCGACCTGGCGGGGAGCAACGATCAGTTGATCCTCGTCCACACGCCGCACCTCGAGGACAAGCGCAAGGGCACACGGCTGATTCTGGACGTGCTCAAAAGCGACAGCCGCATTCGGCCGGAGCGTTGCATCATCGACCATGTCGAGGAGCATACGGTGGGAATGGTGCTCGATGACGGGTTCTGGGCCGGCATGACCCTGTACCCCGAGACCAAGTGTACTGCCAACCGCGCGATTGACATTCTAGAGGTGTACGGAAACGAGCGCATCTGGATGAACAGCGCGTGCGACTGGGGCATCAGTGTGCCGTTGGCCGTGCCGCAGGCTGCGCAGGAAATGAAACGTCGTGGCAATGATGCCCAGTATATCGACAAGGTGGTTTATCAAAACCCGATCGAGTTCATGAGCCAGAGCCCGCGCTTCATCAGGCCCGTGGGGCTTTGAGCTTGCCCAAGCGCACATGAGGCTCAGCCACGGCATCCATCTGGCCTACTGCACAAACGTCCATCGCGGTGGCGACTGGCCGGAGACGTTCCGGTCGCTAAACGAGCATACGCTCCGCGTGCGGGACCGCGTTGGTGCGGGTAGGCCTTATGCGATCGGCCTGCGGTTGGGCGACACTGCCTCCCGCCAGCTTGGCCAAGCGGGCGAGCTTGAACGCTTTCGCGCCTGGCTCGACGAAAACAACTGTTACATCTTCACCATCAACGGCTTCCCGCATGGCGATTTTCACGGGAAACGCATCAAGGAGCAGGTTTATCAGCCGGACTGGACGACTCCGGAGCGCGTGGAATACACCAGGCGGCTGTTCGATATCCTAGCCGAGCTTGCCCCGGCGGATGCGGGTGGCAGCGTCAGCACCGTGCCATGCTCGTTCAAGGAATTCATCACCGGTGACGAGCAGGTCGAGGCCATGCGGCGCAACGTTTGGGAAGTGGTCGAGCACATCGACGTGCTCAGCGAAAAGACCGGCAAGGATCTGCACCTCGGCCTCGAGCCAGAGCCGTTGTGTTATCTGGAAACGACTGAGGAGATGATCCGGTTTTACCGGCAACTGCGCGACGACCGGCCCGGTGACGATCGGTTGGCCAAGCGCTTGGGGATTAACTACGACACCTGCCATCTGGCCGTCGAGTTCGAGGAGGCTGCCGCCGCACTTGACTCGTTGGCTGCCGAGGGCATTCGCATCAGCAAGCTGCATTTCAGTTCCGCGCTCAAGGTGCAGCCAAGCGCCGAGACGCTTGACGGCTTGGCCGGCTTCGCGGAGGACATTTATTTTCATCAAGTCGTGACAAGAAGCGCGGACGGTGCGCTCACGCGGTATCGCGATTTGCCGGACGCGTTGGCCGCCGCCGCGCGCAGCGAGACAGCTGGCGACACCGAGTGGCGGATTCATTTTCACGTCCCGCTGCACTGCCCGCCGACGGTGTTGTTCGACACCACGGCAGACCAGCTGCAGCAAGCCATCGGTGTGCTCGGCGCCAACCCGGCGCTCTGTTCGCACATCGAAATGGAGACGTACACGTGGGAAGTGTTGCCCGACGAGATGAAACAGCGCGACGTCGTCGATCAACTCGTCGGCGAGTACGACTGGACCCTGGCCAAGCTGGCAGAGCAGGGGATTACCCCAACTGACTGACATGCGCCCGAAGCGCGATTCATCCTACGGTTGTTTGAAGGCCATACTGATGCTGGGCCGGGTTTCCAACCTTCCCACGGTGTGGTCGAACTGCCTCGCCGCTTGGTTGTTGGCCGACGGCGCGCTGGTCGAGTCCGCGGATCAGGTACGTTTCGTCTGGCTTGCCGGTGGGGCGACGTTGCTCTATCTCGCCGGAATGTTTCTCAATGACGCTTTCGATGAACGGTTTGATCGGGAACATCGAACTGAGCGCCCCATCCCCAGCGGCGCCATCAGCGCTAGGGCAGTCTGGATTTTGGGGAGCGTCCAGATGGCGCTTGGTCTTGGCTGTGTCGTTTGGATCAACTCCATTGCGGCACTCTTCGCGCTGGGCTTGGCTGGAGGCATTCTTTGGTACGACTGGCTTCACAAGCGAATCATCTGGTCGCCGCTCATCATGGGCTTGTGCCGTTTTCTTCTGTACCTGCTGGCTTGTGCCGTCGCTGTTGGCTGCGTTACCTTGCCAGTCATCCTCGGGGCGGTTGCGTTGTGCGGCTATGTCGTGGGCCTCAGCAACATTGCCCGTCGAGAGGCTACGGGTGGCCGGGTCAATTCCTGGCCTGCCTGGTTGCTTGCCTTGCCTTTGCTGCTTGCGATTGCATCAGCATGTTTACCCGGCGGGGTGGAGGTGGCTTGGAGCGGGTTAATCTTCGCCGCATGCCTTTATGCTCTTTGGATTGTTCGCAGCCTGCTGTTCACGTTCAAGTCAATCATGCCACAATACGGCCGGACGGTATCCGGTTTGCTGGCGGGCATTGTGCTTCTCGATTTTTTGTTGGCAGCAAATCAGGATATGCAAACCGGCATGGTGTTCTTCCTGCTTTTTGGTTTGGCTATGCTGTTTCAGCGCTGTATTCCGGCCACCTGAACATGTTGGGGATCATTCGCTTGGCTTGCTTTTTGAGGGCAAACCGTAACTAATTCGTGACCTGCGGCGTATGGCAACTTGGTCAGGCCAGGCGCTTAACCAAGCGGGACTCTTGAAAAACTGGGCACAAAAAATCGTTTTGTCGATGCTGGCTGTGGCTCTGCTGGGAGCAGCAGCTGTGGCGCAGTGGACCCGTGATCCCGGAGGCCGTAGTGGTCGCGGCGGATTCGGCGGCGGCCGGGGTGGCCGTGCCGGCGTGCCGGATTGGGAAAACGATGCTGAGTTGCCGCATGACAAGTTCACCTTTGCCCGGGTGCAATACTCCGGCTATGGCCGGGGGTTCGGCGGCGGGTGGCGGGTGGATTATCCCGATGCAGACCTGAATTTTTCCTTTCGCATCGAGCAGCTCACCGCCATCAAGGCCGACCCGGATGGCACGCTTGTCGAGTTCACAGGGGATTTGCTGAATGAGCATCCGTTTGTCTACATCACCGATCCGCGTTCCATGTCCCTTGGCGAGGATGAGGTCAAGGGCTTTCGCGATTACCTGCTCAACGGCGGCTTTTTCATGGCAGATGATTTTTGGAGCGAATCGGAGTGGGAGACGTTTTACCGTGAAATGAAACGGGTATTACCCAATATTGAACCGGTCGATTTGGCCGTTGATCATCCGCTTTTTAACCATGTATTTCCGTTAAATGAAAAGCCGCAGGTTCCGAGTGAGGACTGGTACGAGAGTCATCGGTTCGCCACGGCGCAACAGGCCTTGGAAAGCGGAGTTACTTGGGAGAGAAAACAGTACGAGACCCTGCCGCCCTTGCCTCATTATTACGCCTACTTTGACAAGAAGAACCGCATGATGGGCGTTGCCTGCCACAACACCGATGTCGGCGACGGCTGGGAGGAGGAGGGGGCGACCCCTTGGTATTTTAAACATTTCTCCGAGCCCAAGTCGTACCCGATGGGTATCAACATTCTCATCTACGCGATGACCCACTGAAGCTCGACGTGCCGGTTTTAGTGAGGTGTTTGGATGGTACCCCAGTTGTGCTATTGGTTGAGTGTGCATTGCAGTAATTGTTTTGCTTCAGACAGTTTTGGCGGTGCTTTAAACCGATTATGAATGGTTGGATTTCTGTTTGACCGATGAAACAGTTAATCACGACGCTGACGATTACCTTACTACTGGTCACAACTGCCTTCGCAGACCCGATTCACGATGCTGCCGAGAATGGAGATCTTGCTGGTGTCCAAGCGGAATTGAGTAAAGGCATGGATGTGGGTGATGAGGATGTAAGTGGATTGACTCCTTTGAATTATGCGACTCGTCTTGTTCACAAGGAAATCGTCGAACTGCTCACAGCAAGGAGTTCGCATTCAAGCTCATACGAGCCATTAGCCAATCAATGGTATTGGTTTTGAAATGAACGTCTTGGGAATGGGAGGATGCGTCGGTCACGACCCGGCGGCGGCGTTGGTCGTCGATGGGCGAGTTGTCGCCGCAGTTGAGGAGGAGAGGTTGATCCGGGACAAACACGCCAAGGGGAGGCAGGCTAGCGAGGCGGCGAGGTTCTGCCTTGAGCACGCCGGGCTCAAGCCGTCCGATGTCGATGCTGTTGCCATCCCCTTTGCTCCGCTTGCTTTTTTTCATCCCGGCCGCTGGCATTTCGCTCGACGCCACTGGTATGCGCCCGACCGCGCGCTGACAGCCATTTTCAACGGCAACCGCCGGTTTCGTCGGTTTCGCCATCAACTCTTCGCTGCGCTAAAACGACTCGGCATCAACCCGGACAAAATCCGTTTTTTTCCCGTGGAGCATCATCTGGCACACGCCTCCAGTGCCTATCATCTTTCTGGATATCGCGACTCCGCCATCCTGAGTGTGGACGGCAATGGCGAATACGCCACCACTTGGTTTGGACACGGCCGGAGCGGGGAAATTCATTGCATCAAGGAGTTTTACATGCCCGACTCACTGGGGGGACTCTACGGAGCTGTCACTGAGTTTCTGGGCTTTGAGATGCTGGACGGAGAATTCAAGGTCATGGGCATGGCCCCCTATGGCGATCCGCAGCGCTCTGATGTGTCGCAGCTCATGGACTGGGATGAGCGCGGCTTCCGAGTCAACACCCAACTGGCAAACTGCATCGGCATCCGCCGCCACAAACGCGACACCGGCCAAGGAACCTATTTTTCACAAAAATTGATCGACCACTGGGGGTTGCCACGCAGCGGCGATGACAAAGATGAGCCCTATATCCACATTGCTGCCGCGGTCCAGCGTCAACTCGAGGAGGTGCTCCTTGCGCTGATTCGGCACTATCTCGGGGACCTCATCAGCAGTACCCGTCGGCTCGCCTATGCCGGTGGCGTGGCGCTCAACGTCAAGGCCAACCAGCGAATTGTTGAATACCTCGACCCGATAGAGGGTGAATTGTTCGTGCAGCCGGCAGCCAGCGATGCTGGTTCCGCGCTTGGGGCGGCCACCCATGCGGCTCACCAACTGGGTGACAAAGTTCTGCCAATGCAGCACGCCTATCTTGGCCCCGAGTATTCCAATGATGAGATTCGCCGAATGCTTGACACGCGGGACGTCCGGTACGAGCGATGCGATTCCATCACCGACACCGTCAGCGAATTGCTCTCCCGGGGTGAGGTAGTCTCATGGTTCCAAGGTAGGATGGAGTTCGGCCCGCGCGCCCTGGGTAACCGCAGCATCCTCGGCCATCCTGGCATTCACGGCACAGCCGATACCATCAACACCCAGATCAAATACCGAGAGCGTTGGCGTCCCTTTTGTCCATCCATCCTCGACACCGTGGCCTGCGACTTCCTACAAACCAAACATCCCTCCCCCTACATGACTTTCACTTTTGACGTGGCTGACCATTGGAAGCCGCGCGTGCCGGAGATTGTCCACGAGGACGGCACCGTACGGCCGCAAATTGTCACTCAGAACTCGAATCCGCGCTACCATGAGCTGCTGAAAAAATTCGAGGCTCGGACTGGTATTCCGATGCTGCTTAACACCTCACTTAACCGTCGCGGCGAGCCGATGGTCTGCTCTCCGGAAGACGCCCTGGAGATGTTTTTTGGCAGCGACCTCCAATACCTTGCCATCGGGGATTTCCTGGTGAAAAAAGTATAAACCGGCACGTTGGAATCAGATGAGCAATACGGCTGCAATCAAATCCAGATCAAGGTGCTTTAAGCTAAGTTCGGAACAAGAGTCTTCTGGATTTGCGTACGGCACGGTGAACCGTCAACCTCCTCCATATACACAGCACCAAGACAGGTAAAGAATTGAAAGCTAAACGAAAATGAAACAACAGATAATCACAACAATCGCAGCCGTGCTATTGGCGGGGTGTGGGGAGTCGCAGCAGTTGACCGTTGTTAAACAAGCTGGTAATCTGTTGTGAATATGTCAACGCAGCAGCCGTCATTAGCACTTTAGCTCCGAAGAAAGGAAACTTACTGTGAATCTGAAAACCCATATCAAAACGGTATTTACGGCCTTGGTAACAACCGGTTCCCTTGTTTGGGCCCAGCAAGATAAACCACGCCCCGATCTTTTGATCGCCGATTTCGAGGCTGAAACCTACGGCGACTGGAAGGTGGAGGGCGAAGCCTTTGGTCCCGGGCCGGCGAAGGGGACCTTGCCAGGGCAGATGCACGTCAGCGGCTACAAGGGCAAACGTCTCGTGAACAGCTTTTTCAACCACGATCGCACGGTTGGCACCCTGACTTCTCCATCGATTAAAGTAGAACGTAACTACCTGAGCTTTCTCGTCGGGGGAGGGGGGCATAGAGGCAAGACCTGCATGAACCTCTTGCTGGACGGGAAAACAGTCCGTAGTGTCACCGGTACCAACAACCAGCCCGGCGGTAGCGAGACGCTGCAGCCCGGCGTTTGGGACGTAAAGAAATTCAAAGGCAAAACGGTCACGCTGCAGATCGTGGATGCCGAGACCGGTGGCTGGGGGCACGTCAATGTGGATCATATCGTCCAAACCGATACCAAGCCCAAAATTCCCAATTTCGGCAACAATGAGAAGGAATTCACGGTCGAGAACAAGTACCTCGTCATACCTATTCAGGACAGTGGGGGCAAAGGTGGGCAGATACAGCTTTTTGTGGACGACGAGGAAGTGCGTCGCTATGGCCTTAGCATCGCACCTTCTGCCGAATCGACCAACTGGTACGCCTACTTCACCATAGAGAGCTACAAGGGCAAGAAAGCTCGTGTGGTGGCGAGCAAGGCCACAGAAGACGGTTTTGCCTTAGTCAAGCAGTCCGACGTCATACCGGGCGAGGAGAACTTCTACAAAGAGCCTTATCGTCCCCAGTTCCACTTCACCCAGAAA
The DNA here is from genome assembly GCA_913030945.1 of uncultured Verrucomicrobiota bacterium. Lineage (GTDB taxonomy): Bacteria > Verrucomicrobiota > Verrucomicrobiia > Limisphaerales > UBA1096 > UBA1096. The sequence continues at coordinate 2,240 of CAJWEP010000002.1, read as the reverse complement.
GTGGGTTGGAACAACGATCCCAACGGGATGGTCTACCATGAAGGCACCTGGCACTTCTTCTTTCAGCACAACCCAGTGGCGCTCCCATGGGGCAACATGACCTGGGGGCACGCCACGAGCAAGGATCTCCTGTACTGGGAGCAGCAACCGAACAAGCTCTTTCCGAAAACCATGGCAGTGCGCGACTGCTTCTCCGGCAGCGCCACGGTGGACAAGGAAAACACAGCCGGTTGGGGCAAGAACACTTTAGTCGCCTTCTTCACCGACACCGGATGCGGCGAATGCATCGCCTACAGCAACGATAACGGAGACACCTTCACCTACTACGAGAAGAACCCCGTGGTGAAACATGGCGGGCGTGACCCGAAGGTAACCTGGTACGAATACGATAAAAAGGATAGGCCCCTCGATGATGCAGCCAGGAAACTGGGTGGCCACTGGGTCATGACCGTGTTTGACCAGAACAAGGAACACGGCAGAAACGCCGCCTTCTACACCTCGACCGACATGAAGGAATGGACCGAGCAAAGCCACCTGCCGGGCTACTACGAGTGCACCGAGCTCTTCGAACTACCGGTCGACGGCGACAAGAAGAACACCCGCTGGGTGGTTTACGCGGCCGATGCCAAATACCAGGTTGGACAGTTCGACGGCAAGGTCTTCACCCCCGAGCACAAGGAGAAGCACCAGGTGCACTGGGGCCCTTATTATGCCTCCCAGACCTTCGATAATCCGCCCGACGGGCGCAAAATCCAGATGGGCTGGTTGCGCATCGGTGCCCCGGGGCCGTACAACCAGCACTTCAGCTTTCCCCACCGCCTGACCTTGCGCCAGACGGAGGATGGTGTCCGCATGTACGCCAAACCGATCAAGGAAATCGAGAACCTGCGTGCCAAGAGCAACCAGGCTCGGGCCCAGGAACTCGCCGCCGACAAACCGGTCACCATGGCCGTGGGTAGCGATCTCCTCGACGTGCGCCTGACCGTAGAGCTGGGTGTCGCCAAGGCCATTGTCCTCAACTTGCCCGGTCGAACCATCAAGTATGACGTGAATGGTCAAAAGCTGAACGGCTCGCCGCTCAAACCGGCGGATGGCAAGATCAGCATACAGGTTCTGGCAGACCGTTCGCTGACCGAGATTGTCGGCAACGATGGCCGGGTTTTCATCAGTGGATCGGGACCCGCAAAACAGGACACAACAGAAGTCTCGGTCGTAGCCCAGGGAGGCAAGGCGAAACTTGTCAACCTGGAAGCCCACGAACTAAAATCCATCTGGTAGGATTTGCCATCGATGTAGCTCATCGCTCAAAGCAGCAAACTGTTTTTTGCGTCTCGCATTTGTCCCAGTGCATTCGACGCTCGACTAACCAACGTCAGCGGCGAGGTGGTAACAAAAATGTTGGCATAACTAATCGCTTCAGAGGAATTTTGCCCTACAGGACCTCGAATTCTTCCAACACCTCAGCTGCAGTTTTTAGCCGCGCAAATTTGGGCTGCCAGATCTTAAAACAGGCCTCGTGCAACTCCGGCCAGGGTGAGGCGCAGCCATCGGTGATGGCAGTAACCCGATAGTTGCGCTGGGTGGCGGCAATGAGGGTGGAGTTGACGCACACGTCGGTGGTGATGCCGGTCATCAGTAGGTGCGTTATTCCCTGGCTGCGCAGGGCAAGATCCAGCGGTGTGCCATAAAATTTGTCGTAGGTATGCCCGCGAATGATGAGTTCCTCCGGACGCGGCTTGAGTTCTTCAATCGTTTCCGCAGACTCCACTCCTGTTCCGGCGTTGTGGCCGATCAGGCAGTTGCTCGATTTGCTGCCAAAACCGGGCGAGCTCTCGCTCGGCAGGTGCTCGATGCCGAAAGGATCACCGCGCAGGCACGGCACGTTGTCCGCATACACAAACTCCGTGAAAATCACCGGCGCACCTTTCGATCGGCAAGCATCAATCAGCCCGGAGATAATGGGGATGATATGCTGCGCGGCGGCCACCTCCAGTGAGGCGCCCTCGTCAATGAACCCATGCTGCATGTCGATGACAATCAGCGCGGTTTTACCGGCAACACAACGATGGGTTTCGTCGATGACTTTCAGCTTGGCCTCGAGAATAGCGTTGTGATCACTCATGGGTGAGGACAGTGTAACGAGCCTCAAGTATGGGGCAAGTTCCGCTTCGCTGCCCATTGGTCGAGAAAGGACTGGAGAATTTGGGAAGCGGGATTCTTTAGCAGTTGATCGATAGGGC
>CAJWEP010000001.1 GCA_913030945.1 uncultured Verrucomicrobiota bacterium | reverse complement strand
CCGGCCAGGCGCTCCGGCACCGCATGGTGATGGTTGGAGCGGAAGTGCTGGACGGGCGGTTCCGGCGACTGCTCGATCCGGGACGGGAGCGGGTGGGCGTGCTGCTGCCCAATGTGAACGGCACGGCGATCACAGTTCTTGCCCTGTGGCGCATCGGCATGATCCCCGCCGTGCTTAACTACTCCAGCGGCGTACCGCTGATGCTCACCTGTTCCGAGTTGGCCGGGGTGAGGCAGGTCATCACGTCGCGTGTGTTTCTGGCCAAGGCCAAGCTGGACGTGGCTCCGATGGAGGCGACCGGCATCGAGTTCATCTATCTCGAGGACATCCGGAAACAGGTTTCCCGCTTGGCCAAGCTGGCTGTGTTCCTCCGGCACCGGCTGGCGCTTGGCCAGGCGCGGTTCAACATCCCATCCGATCGGACGGCGGTCATTCTCTTTACCAGCGGCTCGGAGGGCGTGCCCAAGGGGGTCGAGCTGACGCACCGCAACATTCTTGCCAATTTGCGGCAGTTGTTTGCCGCCGTGGACGTGATGGACACCGACAGCCTCTTCAACTGCCTGCCGATGTTTCACAGCTTCGGCCTGGTTGTCGGCACGCTGCTGCCGTTGTGCCGGGGAATTCGTACCACCGTGTTTCCGTCACCCCTGCAGTACCGGCAGATCCCGACCGCTGTGTATAACTCCAACGCAACGATGTTTCTCAGCACGAACACGTTCCTTAACGGCTACGCGCGTAAGGCGCATCCGTACGATTTCCGCAACCTGCGCTACCTGCTCGCCGGCGCGGAGAAGCTGCAGCAGGCCACGGCTGACACATGGGCGCGAAAGTTTGGCGTTCGTATCACGGAAGCGTATGGCGTGACCGAGTGCGCCCCGGCGATATGCGCCAACACCAAGGCCGACAACCGGTTTGGCTCCGTGGGTAGGCTGTTGCCGGGCATCGAGTGGAAGCTCGAGGCAATCGATGGCGTGGCGGATGCTGGTCGTCTGTTCGTCCGTGGCCCTAACGTGATGAAGGGTTACCTCAACGCCGACGCCAACGAGGCGTTCCAGGCGCTCGGCGGCTGGTATGACACCGGCGACATCATCCACGTCGATGCCGACGGCTACTTCTGGGTTCGAGGCCGGGCCAAGCGCTTCGCCAAGGTCAGTGGCGAGATGGTGAGCCTGACGGCGGTGGAGGATGCGCTGGCCGGCGCGTTCCCGCAGCACGGCGAGGAATGCGAGGTGGCGGTTGTGGCGTTGCCGGACGCTGACAAGGGGGAGAAACTCGTCGCTGTGACCAACGAGCCGAGACTGAAACTGGCCGAGATTCGCAAGGCCATCGCTGCGGCGGGAATGACCAACCTCTGCGTGCCGCGAGACCTGCGGGTGATGGATGAGTTGCCCAAACTCGGCACCGGCAAGCTCAACCATCGCGAGGTGCTCCAGTTTGTTGAGCCCGGCCCGGCTTGAGCCGTATTTCGCGTTGTCAGTCGGGCCGGCTTTTGGTAAGTCCGCTTGATGCGGTTTTTGTTCCGCTGGGCGTTTCGCCTGCTCATCTTGTTACTGGTTGTCGCAATCGGGCTATTCCTCACCAAGGACGCCCTGGCCAAGTGGTGGATCGTCAGCGAGTTTCGCGAGCAGGGGATGGATGCCAGGATCGGCCAGCTCGAGATCGGTTTTCCGCTCAACTCCACCGTCTCCGCCTACGACGTAACCATCTGGAATCTGCCCGAGTACGGCGGCGCGCCGATGCTCAAGATCGACGACCTGTTCATCGACTGCGACTTCTCGGAGTTGATGAACGTGCGGCGCAAGCTCAAGCCGCATTTCCGGCTGGTGCGCATCGGCATCACCGAGTTCAATCTCGTGGAAACCAAGGGAGGCGAGCGCAACCTCATCTCGCTGCCGGACGCCGTGGCCAAGTCGTCGGCCCAGCACGCGCTCGGTGAGTCACCGCTCTACTTCACCATTGACACCCTGACCTTCTCGTGGGAGCGGCTGAAGTTCACCCATCTCGCCGACGCCGGGAAATCCCGCGACGTCAATATCAACATCGAGGACTACACCGTGAAGGACGTTGAGAAACTCAGCGACCTGCGCTCGCTCTTCGACCGAATCGCCACCAAGGTTACCTGGAAGGTGCTGCTCAACAAACTCTTCGGCCGCCTTTTCTCCGAATGACCCGACAGCGCCTGGCCAGGCGGCGGCTCAATTCATTCTCTTCAGGCTACCCTGCTCGATTTGCCAGCGGTGGAGATTGCCGGAAAGTTCGCCTGGCCAGTTTTCCTCGGTGCAGGTCATAAACACCTGGCCAAGCGCCTGGCCGGTGCGGCTGATCAGTGGCATCAGGCCGGCCCGGCGCCCGGCGTCCAGTTCCCCCATCACGTCGTCGATCAACAGGATCGGCGGCGAGCCATGAATGCTGCCGAGGTACTCGGCCTGCGCCATTTTCAGCGCGATGGCAAAGGTGCGCTTTTGCCCTTCGCTGGCGTACTGCGCCGCCGACTGGCCGTCGAGCGCCAGTTTGAGTTCGTCGCGGTGTGGTCCGACCAGTGTCGTGCGGTGTCGCTGCTCGCGAGCTCTCGACTTGGCCAGGCTTACCGCGAGATCCTCACGTACACTTGGCGCGTAGGTGATGTCTGCATCCTCCGGCTTGACCGCGATTTTTCGGTAACCCAGCCGGATGATTGGCGAGAGTTTTTTGACGAGGTCACGCCGGGCGACGATGAGCTTCTCGCCGTTGGCGACAAGCTCGCGGGTGAAGCTGTCGATCAGCGCGGGGTCGGGCGAATCGCGCTTGAGCAGCGCGTTGCGCGAGCGCAGCGCCTCGGTGTAGCGGTGCAGCAACTCGAGGTAGCCGGGCCGAGTCTGCGTCAGTAGCAGGTCGAGGAAACGTCGGCGAGACTTTGCCGGCCCGTTAACCAGCAGTGAATCCTCCGCACAAAAGACAACGGTGCGAAGCGTGCCGAGGTAATCGGTAATGCGGCGCATCGGCTTTTCGTTGACGGTGAGTTTGCGCTGGTCAGGGGACCAGTAGTAGCGGATTTCGCTCTCTGCCTGGCCAAGCGCGAGTCCGCCGGCGAAAAAGGCTTTTTGCTCGTGCCGGATAATCTGTGCGTTGCCGACACCGCGGAACGAGCGGAGCGTGGCCAGCAGGTAAACGGCCTCGAGCAGGTTGGTTTTGCCCTGCGCGTTGCGGCCAAGCAGCACCTGAAATCCCGGCTCGAAAGCTGCATCGAGCTGCCGAATATTCCGGAAGTCACGCAGTTTGAGCTTGGTCAAGTGCACACCGCATTGTGGGTGGTGGCGGAGCAGGGTTCGAGCGGAAAGCCGCTAAAAGCGGAACAGCGCCCCGATTTTGGCCACGACTTCGAAGTCTTTTATCACGAAGCCGGTCATCTCGTCCACGTAGCCCTGGTTCACCACGAAAAACATCTTCGCGCCCGGCTTGTACTCCCACTGAAGGCGACTGTTGACACCCATAGAGTTCGAGATGTCATCGTACTGGATGAGGTTCGATAGGACCAAATCTGGTGTGAAGCTATACTGGACCATTCCTGAGATGACATTGATGGTGGAATCCTCAAACTGCTCCCAATCGATCAGGTTCAGGGAGTAATCAACGCTTAAACGGAGCTTGGGCCATGGGATATAACGTGTTTCAAGCTCGATCTGTTGTCTCGTGCCATCGTAAAAGCCGCCGACCCTGTACATGGGCCTAAGAAACAGTAATCGGTTCATGCCCAAATAGCCTAACAACCGAACATCCCACCATTCGTAATCTCCGGCAGGGATGATCGAACCGTCGGAGATTTCAAAATCATCAGCGGGCCGATCCGTCAAGTGCGACATCTTTAGCGATATATAGTCTTGGCTCTTGAGATAGAGTGAAACTAGATCGAACGACTGTTTGGTATTCACAACGTCGTTTCCAAGGTCGGTGTAGAGTTCCGCCTCGTAGCCATGGCGTGTGTTCCGCAACCAACTGATGTTGTCGTGGTAGGTTGTAAAATCCGCCTCGACCATGTACCGACGAGTGCCCCGGCGCCGAACAAACCCTATGGCCGGATTGAAATCATCGCCGATCTCCATTGCGCTGGCTGAGAGGTCGATGTTGCGGTCGTACAGTTTTGTACTGGCACCCCAGGCCGGCTCCAGTCCACCCAAGTCCTCCGAACTGGAACCAAGCGCAAACAGGTTGGCCTCAAAGGTGCGTCCATCCAAGAAGTTGCTGTTTCGATACTGGAAGTCGAGACCTGTGACCGAGTTCATTTCATCCGAGTCGGGATCACCAATGGTGGTCAGGAAGCCAACGGATGACTGCTCGAAAAGGTTGCGGCTAACCCGGCCAACAAAAGCATTTCGCAGGCCGTCTTCCCCGTCGAGCACGGCATCAAGCAGGCCGATGTTATAATCCTTAATACGGCCGGTAAGCTTTCCTGCAAAGTGTATCGGCATGATTTGTCCTTTACTGCTCAGGCCGATTCGACGACTGAAAAACGGCATCAACAGTGTGTCCGACGAATCCCGTGATCGGCGTCTGGACGATTCCCCGCCGCCGAAACCGAAGATGCCGGAGTCTTCGAGGAAAAACTGACGTTTCTCGGGGAAAAACAAGGGGTAACGAGTTAAATTAACCTGACGTCTATCTATTTCCGTCTCCGCGAAATCGGTGTTGACGCTGGCAAGGGCGGTCAGGCTGGGAGTGAGCCGGTACCGGACATCGAAACCAAAGTCCCCAAGCAAATCCGAGTCCTTTGCGTCGTAGTCCTTGCGGTATTTACCCGTCGCATATGGCGTAATGTCCAGACCAAGCCCCTGCCTGAGCCCGTGCAATCCGGTCAGGTCACCGCATTCGGACACATGATAGCCTCGGACTGAGGCGCGCGAGTTGGCCCACAAAGCGCTTTCATTAGAACGTCCGATGTTGCGGTAGATGTTGAATCCCCAAGTGTCGGTGGTTTCGTCAAAACTAATGGTCTTGAACGGAATAGAGATCTCGGTGCTCCATCCCCAGACATGTCGCCTGCTTTTTGCCATCCATGCCCCGTCCCACTCGGAGCTAACGGAGGTGTTGTTACTGATCGTGGCATCGCCGCGCGCTCCGTTCGTGTTGACCGAAAATTGGTAGCCGTTCCGATGATCCAAAAAGGTGTCCAGGGTAATCATCACCACATCCTCAAAACGCATATGACCATCCCTTTCCATGTTGAGCGCAACAAGGCGATCAGACTCGGTGTCGAAGCACCACACGCCGATGTACAATGCATCGTCGTCGAAGAGGACCCGGAATTCCGTTTGTTGAGAGTGTGGCACATTCTCCTTGGGTTCCTTTTGAAGAAACTCACCGGCCGGCTTGGCCAAGTGCCATGGTTCGTCAATGAGATGGCCGTCGATGTCAGGGGCTTGGTCGACGCGCACTGCCTTTACGGTGGGCCGACCTCGAAATGTGCCTCGGCTTTCAGGCGAGATCGCTGATGGTTTGGGAATCTCAGCCGCCAACGCTTGGCCAAGGACCACACCAAAAGCCAAGGCTAATGCTCGGTAAAAGCATCTCGGTTGTGCATGAAGAAATCGCGTTTTGGTTATAAAGACATGCCCCATCTATTATTCCACTCAATGATTAAAAACGAAACAGTCCGCCAACCTTGGCCACCACCTCAAGGTCCTTGATCACGAAGCCGGTCATCTCGTCGACGTACCCCTGATTGACCACAAAGAACATTTTTGCCCCCGGTTTGTACTCCCACTGCAGCCGGCTGTTGACCCCGATTGAATTTGATATGTCGTCATACTGGATCAGGTTGAAGAGGGTCAGATCCGGGGTAAAACTGTACTGAACCCTTCCGGAAATCAGATTAATAGTTGAATCCTCAAATTGCTCCCAATCAATGAGGTTCAAGGAGTAATCCAAGGTGAGTGAAATCCGTTTCGTTGGACGATAAACGAGTGTAGACGAAAGTTGTTGCCGGTTGCCATCGTAAAACCCGCCCACGGTGTAGGAGTTGGCTGCGGCGAACTTTCGATACAAACCGGTATTCAAAGAAAGCCTCGCATTCCACCAATCATAATCCCCCGCCGGAATGACAGTTCCATCCGAAATATCAAAGTCCTTTTTCGGGCGATCAGTAAAGTGCGAGACCGAAAAAGAGAGAAGTTCCTGACTTTCAAAGGAAAGGGATGCCAGGTTGAAGGTCTGCTTGGTGTTCACGACATCATTCCCGAGATCGGTGTAAAGCTCCGCCTCGTAACCGTGGCGGGTGTTTCGCAACCAACTGATTTCCTCGAAGTAGGGTGTGAAATCCGCTGCGAGCATGTAACGCCGTGTTCCTCGCCGACGTACGAAGCCCATGGCCGGGTTGAAGTCGTTGCCGATCTCCATCACCCTGGCCGACAGTTCGATATTCCGGTCATATAACTTTGCGTTGGTTGCCCAGGCCGGTTCCAAGCCGCCCAAATCCTCGGAGTAGGAACCAAGCGCATAAAGGTTTACCTCGAAGGTGTGTCCCCCCATGAAGTCAGTGTTGCGGTACTGAAAGTCGACACCCGTCACCGAGTTCATTTCATCCGAGTTGGGATCACCCACGGTGGTCAGGAATCCGAACGACGATTGCTCGAATACATTGCGACTGACGCGGCCGACGAAAGCATTGCGAGGATGGTTGTCTCCTTCCACCATCGCGTCGAGCAGGCCAATGTTGTAGTTTTTAACACGCCCTGTCACTTTTCCGGCAAAATGAATGGGGGCAATCTGTCCATTGCTGCTTAGGCCAATACGTCGACTGAAGAAAGGCATCAGCAGAGCACCCGACCGGCGGCGGGATGATTCTCCGCCTCCGAAACCAAAGATGCCAGAGTCTTCGAGGAAAAACTGCCGTTTCTCGGGAAAGAACAGCGGGTAACGTGTGAAGTTCACCTGGCGTGTGTCGATTTCTGCTTCTGCAAAATCGGTGTTTATGCTGGCTAGGGCAGTCAGGCTGGGCGTGAGTCGATAGCGGACATCGAAACCAAAGTCCCCAAGTAGATCAGAATCATTGGAGTCATAGTCCTTACTGTATTTGCCCGTTGCATAAGGCGTGATATCCAGCCCCATCCCCTGTTTTAGCCCATGCAGTCCAGTCAAGTTGCCACACTCTGAGATATAATAACTGCGATTGGGTGGACGTGAGTTAGCCCACTGACCCCGTTCTCCAAAACGACCAATATTTCGGTAGATGTTGATTCCCCAGTTGTCATTCTTTTCGTCAAAACTCAATGACTTGAAAGGGATGGCTACCTCAGTGCTCCAACCCCAGGCATGTTTTTTACTTTTCGCTTTCCACGCCCCATCCCATTCACCGTTGCGCGAAGTATTGTTGCTAACAGTTGCATCACTTCTGCCTCCATTAGGATTAATTGTGAATACATAGCCATTCCTGCGATCTTGAAAGGTATCAAGGGTGATATTTACCATGTCTTCATAACGCATCATAACATCACGTTCCATGGTGTGGGCAATAATATTGCGGGCCTCCGTATCAAAACACCACACGCCAACGAATAGGGTATCATTATTGTAGAGTACACGAAACTCGGTGCGCTGTGAGTGTGGTATATTCTGCTTGGGTTCCTTTTGAAAGAACTCGCCAGCCGGCTGAGCCAAGCTCCATGTTTCGTCAATAAGATGACCGTCGATGTCGGGGGCTTGGTTGACGCGCGCAGCAGCGACGGTTGGACGACCCCGGAAAGTGCCTTTGCTTTCCGGCGCGATGATGGAGTGCTCGGCGGCGATTGCTGCTTGGCCAAGACCAAGCATTAAAAGTGTTGTGAAGATTGTTGTCCGCTGTATCGCCGCTCGATCAATTAGATTGCTCAAGGTGTTGTAGGCAAAGCAGGGTTAGCTCAGGTGGGGGAAGGCTGCATTGAGATCGAGAGTGTCGCCGTTGGCCTGCTGCAGCTTCCGCAGGCGCTTGTAAAGGCGCTTGATGAGCTTGGCCTTCGACTTGTCGCCGGCATGGTCGGTCATCTCGAGCGGATCCCTCCGGATATTGTACAGGCGCGTCTTGGAGATTTTCGGGTAAAGGATGAGCTTCCAGTTGCCGACCGTCACCGAGCGCTGCAGGCCGAGGTATGCGCCGTAAACCGCCTTGACCTGTGACTCCGCGGTCTCGCCGTGCAACAGCGGTAGTAGGCTCTGGAACTCGACCTGCTCCGGGCGCTTGGCCCCGGCGATGTCCAGTGAAGTGGCCATAACGTCCTGCAGGTAGATCGGCGCGTCGATTTTGTGGCTGGCCTTGATGCCCGGGCCGACCGCGATGAACGGCACGTGCGTGCTGTGCTCGTACAGGTTCTGCTTGCCGAACAACCCGTGATGGCCGACCGCCAGCCCGTGGTCGGCGCTGAAAAAGATATAGGTGTTCTCCGCCTGGCCGGAGGCGTCCAGCGCGTCGAGGATGCGCCCGATCTGCGCGTCCATGTGCTCGATGATCGCGTAATATTCCTGCCGGTGCACCTTCACCGCGTGATGCGTGCGAGGGAACGGCCCGAGTTTTTCGTCGCGCAGATTGGCCCCGCAGCCGATGGAGTCCTTGTCCGGGTACTCGCTGAGATAGTTTTCCGGCACTTTGATGCGGCTCAATGGGTAGCGGTCGACGTATTCCTTCGGCGCCTGTCTGGGGTCGTGTGGTGCGTTGAACGCGATGTACATGAAGAACGGCCGCTCGTCCTGCTTGGCTTCGCCGATGTAATCGACCGCGTCGTCACCGACCACCTCGCTCCAATGCTTGCCGCCTTTCCAGAATCCGTCGAACTTCACGTCGTACGGGCTCCACGGGTCGGGCTTGCCGGGTAGCGGCCGGTTGTAGCCCTTCGGCGTCTGGTTCGGCATGCCACCGCGAATGTTCCGGGCGACTTGAAATGCCTTGTCGGCAGGAGCCTGGATATGCCATTTGCCGGTGAAAAACGTCTGGTAACCGGCGCGTCCCATGACCTGCGGCCAGAGGTTGGCGTACTCCGACTCGCGCGTGGCCTGCTGTCCGGGCGTCAGGTTTTTGCCTTTGCCGCGCAGCGCCTGTGATGCCTGTTGCGCCCGCCAGATGTGCCGGCCGGTGATGAGCATGTGGCGACTGGCCACGCAGACCGCGCCGCTCCATGAGCCCATATTGTACGCGCGGGTGAACTGCGTGCCGCGGTTCACCAGGCGGTCGAGGTTCGGCGTGTCGATGTCGGTCAGGCCAAGTGCGCCGATTGTCTCGAAGCATTGGTCGTCGGCGAAGAGGAACAGCACATTCGGCTTGGCCTTGGCCTGGCCAAGCGCGAGGCACATGGCGGCGACCGCAGTCAACCGGCCCAAGAGTTGGATCGTGTTTTGTCTCATGGATTTCTGGATTTGTCGGGGACGCGAATTGTAGGGCTTGGCCAAGCGGAGTCGAGCCAATAAGCTGCCTCCTGACTCCGCCTCCCTGGCTGCGGTGTCGGAATAAGCACTTCCTCATGGCCTACGAATCATACGCGGCATTCCTGAACGCCCTCGAGCAGGCGGGTGAACTGACCCGCGTCAGTCAGCCGCTGGCCACCGAGTTGGAAATCACCGAGTTGGCCGATCGCGAGATGAAAAAAACGGGCGGCGGCAAGGCGCTACTCATCGAGCAACCCACCGTCAACGGCCGGATTTCACCGCATCCGGTTGCCATCAACATGATGGGCTCAGTCAGGCGCGTGGCCATGGCGCTTGGCGCGGAAAGCGTCGATGCCATTGCCGCCGAGTTGGGCTTACTCATCCAGGCCAAGCCGCCCACCGGCGTTCGTGAAACCGTCGCGCTGCTTGGCCAGGCGCTGGCCCTGCGTCACGCCAAGCCCAAGCGCGTCAGGAGCGGCCCGTGCAAGGAGGTTACCCATCGCTTCGACACGCCGGCCCCGCGAACCGAGCCTTGGCCAGGCGCACCGGATGTCGATGACCCCTCAACCCTCGATCCAAGTCCTCCCTCCCTCCTCGACCTGCCGATCCTGAAATGTTGGCCGCTCGACGGCGGGCGGTTCCTCACGCTGCCCTGCGTCGTCACCCGCGACCCTGACACCGGCGACCGCAACCTTGGCCTGTACCGCATGCAGGTTTATGACGGCCAATCGACAGGCATGCACTGGCAGTTGCAGAAAGTCGCCGCGCGGCACGGCCGCCGCTACTACGAGACCGGCGAGCGCATGCCGGTGGCTGTCTTCCTCGGCGGCGACCCGGTGTACACCTTTTGCGCCACCGCGCCGCTGCCGGACGGGCTGGATGAATTCCTGCTCGCCGGCTACCTCCGCCGCAGGTCGGTCGAGATGGTGAAGTGCGAGACCAGCGACCTCGAGGTCCCGGCCAACGCCGACATCGTCATCGAGGGCTACGTCGATCCGACCGAACCGCTCCGCGACGAGGGGCCGTTCGGCGACCACACCGGCTACTACACCCTGCCTGAGCCTTATCCCGTTTTACACATCACTGCCATCACCCACCGCAAACACGCCGTTTATCCTGCGACGATCGTTGGCATCCCGCCGATGGAGGATTTTTACATGGGCAGCGCCAGCGTGAAACTGTTCCTGCCGATTTTCCGGATGACCTTCCCGGAGATTGTGGACATCGCGCTTCCGGCCGAGGGCGTGTTTCACAACCTCGTCTTCGTGAGCATCAAAAAAACCTATCCGATGCAGGCCTTCAAAATCATGAACGGCTTGTGGGGCATGGGCCAGATGATGTTCACCAAGTACATCATCGTTGTTGATGATGGCGTGGACGTTCACAATACCAGTGAAGTACTCTTCCACCTCTGCGCCAACACCGACCCGCAGCGCGACAGCCTTTTCAGCAAGGGCCCGGCCGACGTCCTCGACCACGCCACCTCCGACATCGCAATCGGCAGCAAGCTCGGCATCGACGCCACGAAAAAACTCCCCGGCGAAGGCTACCACCGCACCTGGCCCCTCCTCATCAAAATGGATGAATCCACCAAATTGAAGATTGACGATTATTTAAACAAACTAAAGTAACTCCAAATGTGTTGTCGGGTGGCACAGGGTTCCGGCAGGGACAAGGTCAAAAAGAAGGTGAAGGCCAGGGGCGATGCACCGCCGGTCACGCCCCGGTTGAACCTTGCGCCAACCCAAAACGCGCTCGTGGCCGTTCACGAACCGGGAGACATCCGGCTGGAGTCGATGCGGTGGGGGTTGATCCCGTCTTGGGCCAGGGACAAGTCGATCGGGGCCAAGTTGGCCAACGCGCGGGCGGAGACAATCGACGAGAAGCCAAGTTTCCGAAAGCCATTTCAGCGGAGGCGCTGCCTGTTGCCGGTGGACGGTTATTACGAGTGGGAATCGCGGCCAGGCGGCAAGCAGCCGGTTTACTACTCAATGCGTAACGGCGACCTGTTCTGCCTTGCCGGACTGTGGGAAACATGGATGATACCGGAGCAGGTTGCCGAGCCGGAGTTGCCGGGGCTTGGCCAAGCGGAGGTCGAGACGCTACGCACCTTTACCGTTATCACCACGACGCCCAATCGCTTGGCCAAGCGCGTGCACGACCGCATGCCGGTGATCGTCCATCCTGCCGACTACGGCAATTGGCTTTCACTCGAAAGCAAAGCGGCCGATTTAAAGCGGTTATTGCGGCCGTTCAACGACGAGCCGATGCAGGAGCACTATGTCACGCCGCTGATGAATAATCCCCGTTTTGAGGTGCCTGAGTGCATCGAGCCGATCAATATTTGATTTAGCCTGTAACTTTTTCGGAAACACAGGCATCTCTCTTCCGCAGTTTTTTATGAAACAAATAATCCGATTCACAGCAGTTGGAGTGGTGTTTGCCATGGCGTTCACTTTGCAGGCGCAGCCTTCGCGAGGTGGAGGACGAGGTCCGGGCGGAATGATTATTCCTGTTATGACCGCTTTGGATGAAAACAAGGATGGGGTAATCTCTGCTGCGGAAATACAGAATGCCGAGAAAGCACTGACTGCACTGGACAAAAATGGCGACGGCAAGATTGATGGAAACGAGTTGCGCCCAAGTTTCGGCGGCCCCGGTGGTTTTGGCGGCCGAAGCAGCAGCAAGGGCCGAAGTGGTCGAGGCAACAGTCGGGGCGATGAACCGGGAATAGAGCGAATCCCGCCGGAAAAGCTCGACTTCAAGGACGGCGTGGCTTCGATTCCCGATAGGGAGATGTTCGAAAAACTTTCCTATCAAGGTCCAATAGTGATGGTCGATACTCACTTGGCCAACTGGAAGTTTGTGAAGTTTCAGATCGAGGATGTGGACAAGGGGGAACCGGTGTTGTACTTCATCAACACCAAGACTCACCGGGGACATCCAATGTTCATGCGCCAGATCGGAATCCAGCGTGGTGACGGCTCAATGCGTGGGGTGCTTGTTTATCGTCCACTCAAAAGGTCGCCCAATGGTCAGCCCGGCATGTTCACATTTGAGTACGAGCCGAATGACCGTTATCCGTTCGACCGCATCCAGCTCTCGTACGAGATGCTCACCAAGCACATGCCGTATCTTGAGGGACGCCTCGGCTACTACCCGATGCCGCGTGCCCGGCCGGTTTATTTTGAGGAAAAGGCGCTGTACGATGCCGCCGGGTTTCCGGTCGTGCTGGACGAGGATCTCGAGAGCGACATCGGCTTTCTGCCGCTCAACGCGGCGGAGTCGTTTGGCCGGTTGCGCCTGATGAAGCCCGACGAGTTGCCGAGTTCACGAGACGTGGTTATCTACAAAACGCTTCCAAATGAGATGCCGCGAGTCGCCGGTGTGATTACTGCTGTTCGGCAGACGCCCCTTTCACACGTCAATCTGCGAGCCATTCAGGATAGTGTCCCGAACGCGTTTATTACCGGCGCAGCGGAAAACAGGGAAATCACATCGCTGATTGGCAAATTTGTTTACTACAAAGTTACCTCCAACGGCTACGAACTGCGTGAGGCTTCGGCTAAAGAAGTGGACAAACATTTCGCCGATATTCGCCCGGCCAAACTGCAGACACCCAAGCGTGAATTGTCCGTAAAGGAGATCAAGCCGCTCGACAAGATCAGCTTCGACGACTCCGACGCGTTCGGCGTGAAGGCCACCAACCTCGCCATGCTGCACACGCTGGATTTTCCCGAAGGCACCGTGCCAAGCGGCCATGCCGTGCCGTTTCATTTTTACGATGCCTTCATGAAACACAACGGCCTGTACGACAAGGCCCGTGCAATGTTGAACAGCAAGTCGTTTAAAGAAAGTCGTGACGAACAAATCAAGCAGCTCAAGGCGTTTCGTAAACTCGTCAAGTCTGGCAGAATGCCCGGCTGGATGATGGAGGACTTGGCCAAGCTGCAGCAGTCCTTCGCCAACGGCCAGGGGATTCGCTGTCGCTCCAGCACCAACAACGAGGATCTCCCGGGCTTTAGCGGTGCCGGCCTGTACGACTCTTTCACCCACAAGTCGGACGAGGGCCACTTGGCCAAAACGGTCAAGCAGGTGTTTGCCAGTTTGTGGAATTTCCGCGCCTTTGAGGAACGTACATTCTACCGGATCGACCACTTCAGCACAGCCATGGGTGTGCTTGTTCATCTCAACTTTTCCGATGAACTGGCCAACGGTGTCGCAGTCACCGACGATATCCTTTACCAGACCAAGGGCAACTATTACATTAATACCCAGGTTGGCGAGGATCTGGTGACCAATCCCGATGCTGATTCGATCCCCGAAGAACTTTTGTTGGATTGGTGGCGGCCAAGTGACTACAAGGTGATGCGCAAGTCCAATCTGGTAAAAGATGATAAGCTGATTATGACCGAGGGCCAACTTGAGCAGATGAACCGGTATTTGGGCAAGATTCACAGCAAGTTCAGCAAATTGTACGGGAAAACATTGGAAGACACGAAATTTGCCATGGAAATTGAGTTCAAGATTACCAAGGAAGGAACTTTTTCCATCAAGCAAGCTCGTCCGTGGGTGTACTAAAAAATTGTAACCGGCCTCCATTGTGGATCGTATATTCGGGGCAGACCATTGATTTGGTGTTATGAAAAAGATGACATATAAACTAGTGATGGCTGTCGCATGTTTTGGCATGATGGCAGGTGATGCAATCGCGCAGGAACGCGGTGGGCGCGAACGGGGTGAAGGTGCCCAGCGTCGTGAACGCCCGTCCGGAGCAGCTGGTGAACAGCGTCAGGGTGCCGAGCGTCGTGAACGCCCGTCCGGAGCGGCTGGTGAACGGAGTCGCGAGCGGGGTCAGGGTGCTGAGCGTCGTCAACGCCCGTCCGGAGCCGGTGGTGAACGTAGTTCCCGTAGTTCCCGGGGATCGCAGTTCGGTGGGCGCAGCGGCTTCATGCGCATGTTCCCGGTGATGGCCGCCTTGGACAAGGACGAGAATGGTGAAATTTCCGCTGATGAAATCAAGGGTGCCGTTGCCGCCCTAAGGAAGCTCGACAAGAATAAAGATGGCAAGCTAACCGAAGAAGAGTTGCGTCCAAGCTTCAGTGGGCGTGGAGGATCCCAAGGGGGCGGCGGCGGCGGTGGCGGTGGTGCATCTGGCCAGCGTCCGTCCCGTGGCAGCAGTGAAGGTCGCAGTAGCCAGCGTCGGTCCCGTGGTGGTGAAGATAGACGCCCTAGCCGTCCAACTCCCGACAGTTCTGACAAATAGGCTATCGTAAGGCTTTGACAACTCCCGCTGACCATGGTTAGCGGGAGTTTTTTTTACCACACCTCAACCGGCCCCTTGGGGACGGGGATAGTCTTGCGCTCGGCCCCGGCCGGTTCGTCATCATCATCTTTCATGAAGGATGGCACTAATGGCCCCTGTCGGTAGCGCTCGATGAGTTCACCATCCGCGTCGACGAATTGCTGCCGCCAGTCGAGGTAGTCGGCCAGCGCCGAGTTGAAATCGTTGCGTGTGGAAATCAACACCACGCGTTTATTAAACGGCTTCACCGGGCCGAAGCGCTTGGCGTACCAGGGGGCAACCTTGCGGAACATCAGGCATCCCCGCTTCTCACCGAACACTTCGAGCATCAGATCGAAGTGCCGCTGCATCACCCGCACCCGCTCCGCGAATTTCGGCTCGGGCAGCAGTTCGCCGGTTCGCAGGTGGTGGGCGATATGCTTGAAAATCCACGGGTTGTAAAACGCGCCCCGGCCCACGCTCACGCCGTGGCAGCCGGTGGCGTCCATCATGTGTTTCGCCGACTCCGGCGTCGTGATATCGCCGTTGCCGATCACCGGGATGCCTTTCGCCGCTTTGACGACTTGGTGGATGCCCGCGAGATTGACGCCTCCGCTGAAGCCCTGCTCGCGGGTTCGTCCGTGGATGAATACCGCCGCCACGCCGACGCCCTCAAGCACTCGCACCAAGTCGGGCGCGGTGATGTTGTTCTTGTCCCAGCCGAGGCGCATCTTGGCCGTGATGGGGATGTTCACCGCATCAACCATCATCTTCACGAGGCGCGCCGTGTCGTCCAGTTCGGTCATCATCGCCGAGCCGCCGCCGGTCTTGCAGACCTTGCGCACGGGGCAGCCCATGTTGATGTCGATCGAGTCCGCGCCGATCGACTCGAGGTACTGCGCCGCATCGCACATCTCCTCCGGCACCGAACCGAACAACTGCACGGCGAACGGACTGTCGGCCTTGTTCGTCTCGATGAGCTTGAGCGCCTTAGGGTTGCGCTCGAGCAGCGACCGGGCGTTGACGAGGTCGGTCGTGGCGAGGCCCAGGCCGCCCACCTCGCGCAGCACGAGCCGGAACGGCAGGTTCGTGTAACCGGCCAGCGGCGAGAGGAACAGGTTGGATGCCAGTTGGAGTTGCCCGAATTGCATGACGCAAACGCTCCCGGCAGTCTACGCCACTCGGAAAAAACGCCGCGACAAAAAAGCGCGCTTGGCCAAGCGCAAAACCGATCGACATAACGCCCGTTTTCGGAGAGCCTCCGCCGATGCACTGCCGGTCAATTCATTGCCTCGTTTCGTCTTTTTGTTTTTTCAGCGCATTGGCGGTTGCCATCGCTGACGACTCCCCGGAGCAATGGCGCAAGGAGCGTCGTCTCGTTGACCTGCACCAGCACGTCGGCTCGTCGGAGGCGCTGCTCCAGCGCGCGGTGTCGATCATGGACCGCGCCGGCATCGGTATCGGTGTGAACCTCAGCGGCGGCACGGTCACCCACAAGGAGGGCGAGTTTTCGGCGTTCGAGCGTAACAAGGCCCTTGGCGACCGGTTGCACCCCGGGCGGTTCGCCTATTACATGAACCTCGATTACGGCGGTTGGGATGAGCCCGGTTTTTCCGGGCGCGCCGTTCGCCAGGTCGAGGAGGGCCATCGTCTCGGCGCCGCCGGGCTCAAGGAGTGGAAGCGACTTGGGCTGTATTTGCGCGATAAGTCGGGGAAGTTGATCCGGGTCGATGACCCGAGGCTCGACCCGGTGTGGCGGCGCTGCGGCGAGCTTGGCCTGCCGGTCTCCATTCACGTGGCCGATCCGCGCGCGTTCTGGCTTCCGTTCAACTCCGACAATGAGCGGTGGACCGAGCTCAAGGATCATCGCCCATGGTGGTTCGGCGATGCTGAGAAATATCCCCCGCGCATGGACCTGCTCAACGCGCTCGACCGTGTTGTTGCCCGACATCCGCTGACCACGTTTGTCTGCGTGCACTTTGCCAACAACTCCGAGGACATCGACTGGGTGAACGCTGCGCTCGACCGTAATCCCAACATGATGGCTGACCTTGCCGCACGTATCCCGGAGATCGGTCGGCACGCGCCGGAGAAGGTGCACCGGCTGTTCGTCAAGCATCAGGATCGCATTCTCTTTGCCACCGACTTCATGGTTTACAATCGGCTGACCCTCGGCTCCGGCGGTAGCGGCCCGGCGCCTACCGACGATGATGCCCTCGACTTTTACGCCAAGCACTGGCGGTGGCTCGAGACATGGGACCGGCAGTTCGAGCACATGACCCCCATCCAGGGCGACTGGAAAATCGATGCCATCGGCCTGCCGCCGGGGGTGCTGCGAAAAATCTATTTCGACAACGCCCGTAAACTGCTCGTGCGCCGCTTGCCGTTGCCGCGCCTGCAGGCCAAGCGCATCGAGGCCGACGTCAAGCTCGACGGCCAGCTCGACGATACCTCTTGGCTAAGCGCCGCGCCGGCCCGGATCGAGTCGCAGATCAACACCGGCGCTGCGAAGCCAGAGATCGCCACCACCGCTCGCGTGCTGTGGTCGGATCAATTTCTCTACATCGGCTACCGCGCCCCATACACGGAACTGACCGTCTTCGAGCCGCCGCTTAAAACCGGTGAGCGTTACGGCTTGTGGAATCGGGATGTCGTTGAGGCTTTTATCGGAACCGATCCCAGCCATCCGAACTCGTACACCGAATACGAAGTGGCCCCGAACGGCGAAAAACTCGACCTGAAAATCACTGACGAGTTGAAGCCCCCGCTGGGACTGGAGTGGAGCAGCGGCTTCGAGGCGGCGACGCATATCGACCGCAAGCGAAAAATTTGGACCACGGAGATGCGCATTCCGCTTCAGTCATTAAGCGGGCAGCCGCCCCAGCCGGGCACGCAGTGGCGGATCAA
Source organism: uncultured Verrucomicrobiota bacterium (assembly GCA_913030945.1). Taxonomy (GTDB): domain Bacteria; phylum Verrucomicrobiota; class Verrucomicrobiia; order Limisphaerales; family UBA1096; genus UBA1096. Next base: position 40,586 of record CAJWEP010000001.1, on the reverse strand, counting down.
CCTTTACCGGCACGACCGCGCCCACAAGGCTTTTCTGGGCTGGAGCCCATGCGCCAGCGGCAGCGCCCACACCCCGGCCAAGTTTGGCCACCTCACTTTCGGCTCATGATTAAACGAGACCGATGAAAACAAGTCGATGTCCCACGAAAACAACACACCTCAACGGGGCATTCACGCTGATTGAGTTGCTGGTGGTGATTGCCATCATTGCCATTTTGGCTGGGCTGTTGCTGCCCGCCTTGGCCAAAGCGAAGGAGAAGGGGAAATCGGCACGTTGCCTCAGTAATCAAAGGCAAATAGGGCTCTCGGTCATGATGTATTCACAGGACTTTGACGATTACCTGCCTTACGGTTACGCCTACACATGGCCGGGGCAAGCCGATCTGTACTGGTGGCAGGATCTCGTGCGGCCTTACATCGATAGCGAAGAGATTTACACCTGTCCCAGTATGAATCCACACATGGAATATACCTACCGCCGACCGCGCGGACTGCCCAACCCGCTCATCCGAGATTACATCGCTAACGCACAAGGTGGTGCATACGCCGCGAGTGGCCAACCAGACTGGGTCGGTGCCAGAGGACCGTTTATTAACAACTACAAAAACCCCAGTCGGCACCTGTCCGATGTGGCCGATGCCTCCGGCACGATTGCCATTTTTGACGGCTTCCGTTCCGCAGAAATCTGGCGCCTCGAACAGGTTGACGCTTGGCACAACGCCGGATTCGGCCCCGCCTTTGTGGGGAATTCCCCGGAACTCAAAATCCCAACCGGCCATGTCCACAAACGCCACAACAACGGCTTCAACGCCATTTTTACGGACGGCCACGCGAACCTCATCAAAGACTCAACCCTTGGCATGTGGACCAACCGCTCCGGAGACTAAAGGGAGCGCCGCGATATTGACTGCGGTTCAGCCCGCTCGCAGGGCTTTGGCGGTGTGACTTTGCTTGTTTTTGGCGAGAGAGTGGGGCGGTCCCTCGGCGACGAGTTGGCCGCCTTCGTCGCCGGCGTCGGGGCCGAGATCGATCACCCAGTCAGCCTGGCGGATCAGGTCGAGGTTGTGCTCCACGACCAGCACCGAGTGGCCCTCGTCCACTAGGCGGTGCAGCACCTTAGCCAGAAGTCGAATGTCGTCAAAGTGCAGGCCGGTTGTCGGTTCGTCGAAGAGGTACAGCGTTGGGCCGGTGGCGGTGCGTTTGCCCTGTGCTTCGGCGAGGCTGCGGACGAGCTTGAGTCGCTGGCTCTCGCCGCCGGAGAGGGTGTTCACCGGTTGGCCAAGCCGCAGGTAGCCTAAGCCGACGTCGCTGAGCAACTGCAGCTTGGCCCGTGCCCGGGTCGCCGGCCGCGAGTCGGGATGGTCGTCGAGAAACACGATCACCTCGTCGGCGGTGGCGTCGAGCAGGGCGGCGATGTTCCAGGCCGGGTGTACGCCCCGGGGCGGCGTGAGCCTGGCCTCCAGAACGTGGTCGCGGTAGCGGTGGCCGTTGCACTCGGGACACTTGATGAACACGTCGCTCAAGAACTGCATCTCGACCTTCTCGAAACCGGTGCCGCGGCAGTAGCCGCACTGGCCCTGAGCGGAGTTGAAGCTGAACGCCCCGGCCGGCAGCCCGAGCGCGCTGGCCTCGGGGCTGGCGGCGAACAGTTTGCGGATGTCGTCGAACGCGCCGATGTATACGGCCGGGTTCGAGCGCGGTGTGCGGCCCAGCGACGACTGGTCCACCATCATCACCGACTCGAGTGCCCGCCAGCCGGTCAGCTTGGCCAAGCGGCCTTCCTCCGGCGTGCCACCGAGCTTGTCGAGCAGGGCAGGGAGCAGGCCGTCGCGGATGAGGGTCGTTTTGCCGGAGCCACTGACGCCTGTTACGCAAACCAATCGGCCAAGCGGTATGTCCACAGCGAAGTTGATCAGGTTGTTCCTGGAAAACTTGGCCAAGCGCAGTCGCGGTGTGCGTGCGGTCACGGCGTGGGCCGGAGGCGGCTCGAGTTGTTTGCGGCCAGAGAGGTACGCCGCCGTCAGCGAGGCGCGGCATTTGGCCAGGCGCGATCCGGCGCCGTTGTACACGATCTCGCCGCCGTGCTCGCCCCGCTTCGGGCCGAGGTCTACGACGTGGTCGGCCCGGCGGATGACGCCGGTCTCGTGCTCGACGACGACGAGTGAGTTGCCGAGGTCGCGCAGGTTTTCCAGCAGGTCGATGAGCCGCCCGGTGTCGCGCGGGTGCAGCCCGACGCTGGGTTCGTCGAGCACGTAAAGCATGTTGACCAGCTTCGAGCCAAGGCACGCCGTGAGGTTGACGCGCTGGGTTTCGCCGCCGGAGAGCGTGCGCGTTGCCCGGTCGAGCGTGAGGTAGCCAAGGCCGATGCGCACCATGGCGTCGAGCCGCCCGTGCACCTCGGCCAGCACCGGCGCGAGCGCGTCCGATTGTTTGTTGCCAAGCCGATCGGCGAGTTCGTCGATCACCGCAGCTGCGTCGCGGATGGGGAGTTGATAAAAATCGGATAGAGTGAGCCAATCGCCACTGCCGGTGTGGTCGAGCTTGAAACGGAGCGAGTCCGGCTTGAAGCGCTGTCCCTCGCACGCCGGGCAGGCTGTGTAGGCGCGGTAGCGCGAGAGCAGCACGCGGACATGCATCTTGTACGCCTTGCTCTCGAGCCAGCGAAAGTAGCCGGCGACACCGTACCAGGCGTTGGGCCAGGTGTGGCCCGGTTGGCCGTAGTTCGGCGCTCCGTGGATCACCCAGTCGCGTGCTTTTTTTGGCAGCTTTTTGAACGGCACGTTGGTCGGAATGCCGTACTGTTTTACGGCGGTCATCATATCGCGCTGGCACTCGACGCCGTGCCCGGTCTGCCACGGCTTAACGACACCCCCGGCGATCGATCGGGTGAGGTCCGGCATCGCGAGCCGGTAGTCGATGGAGATGATCCGGCCAAAGCCCTTGCACTCCGGGCACGCGCCGACGGGGCTGTTGTAGCTGAACAGTGACGGCGACGGATCGCGGTACTCGGCGTCACATCCGGCGCAGTGGAAATGCCGGCTGAACCGCCGTTGGCCTAGCGCGGCGGTGTGGACGGCGAGGTGCCCCTTGCCGAATTGGTACGCCTGCCCGGCCGCCTCGAGAAACCGCGCGCGGTTGCCCTTGGCGAAGCGGATGCGATCCTGCACGACGGTCAGCGACGCGAGCCTGCGCTTGGCCACGCGCTTGGCCGCCTCCTCGACCCGAAGTAGCTTCGGCGGGTGGCCACGTCGGGTTTTCGTGGTGGGATCGACGATACGCCGGTAGCCCTGTTTGCCGATGAGCTGCAGCGATTCCTCAAGAGTGATTTTCCCGGAGAGCGGCACCTCGAACGTAATGAGGAGTTCCTGCGTTTGGCTGCCCCGGACGGACTCCCAGATCGAGAGCGGCTCGTCGCGGGTGACCGGCTCACCGCAGTGGTCGCAGTGGCATTGGCCGAGGTGCGTCCACAGATGCTTCATGTGGTCGCAGACCTCGGTCATCGTGCCGATGGTTGAGCGCGTGGTGCGGACGGTGTTGCGCTGGCCAAGCGCGATGGCCGGCGGGATACCGTCGATCCGGTCGACCTGCGGCTTGTCCATTCGGTCAAAAAACTGCCGAACGTACGGCGAGAATGTCTCGACGTAGCGGCGTTGGCCCTCGGCAAACAGCGTGTCGAACGCGAGCGAGCTTTTGCCGGAGCCGCTCAAGCCGGTGAACACGATCAGTTTGCCCTTGGGCAGGTCGAGGTCGAGATTCTTGAGGTTGTTGTGGCGGACACCGCGAAGCCGAATCGCGCCGTTGGTGTCGTTGCGTGGCAATGGCTTGGGGGACCAGTCAGCCCTTGGCCGCACAGGCCTTGATGTAGTCGATGATCGCGCGGTCGTCGTCGCCGGCCTCGAGCGTGACGCGCAGGAAATCGACGAGATTCGAGTTGCGCTCGCGCAGGAACGGGCGGTCGCCGCCGCAGCCGTACATCAATTCGGGTGGCAACTGGCCGGCGAGCTTGGCGCGGGCCTTGACGATGAGGCGCGGCAGCCAGGCGATGCCGTCGACCTCGTCCGTCTTGGCCGGGATCTTGTCGGGATCAAGTTGCGTCGTTGCGTCTTCGCTGCGGAGCGTGTTCACGAAATGATCGCGCCGCAACTCCGTGACGCCCTCGACCTGTTCGTACTCGACGTCGTCCCAGTTGATGCTGTCATCCACAAAGTCAAACAACTCCCGCGAGGAACAGCCGATCGTGGCGAGGAAATAGACCTCGTCCGGCTCGAAGATCGTCGTTGTGGTGGTGCGCCCGGCGCGGTAGCGCTCCTGCGAGGTGTGGTAGAGTTCGCGGAACCGGGCTTTCCAGTCGTCAGTCATACGTGTTAATTACGCAAATTGACGGCCGACATCAAGCGATCCGTGGCGGAGTAGGCTTCGGTCACCCACTCGACGATCTGGGAGGGATCGGGCGCGTACTCGAGTTCGAGGCTGATCGCGCCGTCGAAATCCAGTTCCTTGATCGCCTGCAGGTAGCCCTCGAACGGCACTGCGCCCCGGCCCGGCGGCAGGTCGCCGTGAACCTTGCCGTCGCAATCGGAGATGTGCACGTGCCCAGCGCGGCCCTTGAGCGCGGCGAGCGACTCGGGCGGACTGTTGCTCAGCACCATGTGGCTGATATCTATGTTCGCCTTGACGGCCGGGTTGTCCACGTCGGTCAGGAAGCGATCCATCTCGCCGATGGTGTTGACGAGCGACATGTGAAACGGCTCCAGTTCGATGACGATCTCTAGGTCGCGCTCGCCGGCATAGTCGCCGAGGAGCTTGCAGTTCTCGACGGCGAATTTCCACTGCTCCTCCGGCGGGATGACCTCCTTCTGCCAGATGTATTCGCCGATGACGAGCAGGTAGTTTTTCGCGCTGAATGTTGCACCCATGTCGAGGTAGCGTTTGCAGCGCTCGACGTGGAAGCGCTGAACTGATGGGTTGAAATCCACCAATCCGACGCTTACGCCGACCACGCTGATGATCGGCAGCCCAAGCTCGTCGCAGGTTTGCTTGATCTCGGTGATGCGGTCTGCGGCCTGTGGCTCCATCGGATCCTCGAAAATATCGACACAGTCGAAGCCCAATTCCTTGGTTTTCCTGAGACCCTCCACGAGGCCAACGCCGTGCTGCTCCCAGGCCGAATTAATCATTCCCAGTTTCATTTTGCTCAAGTCGTTGCGGGATGTTACGGAGCGGTTCGCCCCGGTGAAAGTCGAAAATCGTCAGATGCCAAAAAGTTCCTCGAGACGGGCGCGCATCACGCCGCCGTCCACCGTCACGCCGGTCCAATACTCGATCCCGGTGATGCCTTGATTCACAAGCATGCCCAAGCCGTCGAGCACCTTGCAGCCCCGTGCCTCAGCGTCTTTGATCAGGTTCGTTCGCGGTGGATTCGGGATCACGTCGGCCACGACCATGTCCGCTAACAGCGAATCCAAACTCAAGGTCAACCGGGCATCGATATCCGGATACAGGCCGATCGAAGTCGCGTTGATCACAACGTCCACTGCATCCGCAACCGAGTAAACACCGTCCCATTTTTCGAATGTTGCCTCGGCCGGAGTTTTGTCGTTCAACAACGCAACCAATTCCAGCCCGCGATTCTCCGACCGGTTCACGATGGTGATGTGCGTCGCGCCGGCCAGCGCCACCTCGACACCGATCGCCCGGGCGGCTCCACCGGCACCAAACATGACGACTTGTTTTCCCGCCGGGTCGATCACCTCCTCAAGCGATTTCAAAAAGCCTTTGCCGTCGGTGTTTTCGCCAATGAGTTGGTCGCCCCGGCGCACCACGCAGTTCACTGCGCCGATCACTTTGGCGGACTCGCCCAAGCCGTCGAGGTGCCGGATCACCTCCACCTTGTTCGGCAGCGAACAGTTGAAGCCGACCCAGTTCATGGCCCGCGCACCGGCCACGGCCGCGCCCAAGTCCTCTGGCCCCACCTCGGTGTTGACGTAGCGCCAGTGCAGGCCGTGATGCCGGTAGGCGGCCTCGACCATTTCCACGGTGGGATTCTCGGCAGCCGGCTTGGCGAATGAGCCGGTCAAACTCGGTAGAAAATTCAATTCTTCTGGCACGGTAAAAATCGGCGGGAATAGTTAATGCCGCTTGGCCAAGCGTCAAGCCGCGCTTGGCCAAGCTTAAAACTGAAAACACGCCAAAAACGTGTCAACACAAGTGAAATCTTTGAAGATAATTTAAGGAGTCAGGGTAGGTGTTAAACGGTGGGCTGCTTCCAGTCAGCTTTCAACTCTTCACCCGCCTTGACCCCGTGTTTAAAGATATCTGCTTTGATAATTTTATGAACGAAACTGGGTGGCAATAAATTTGATTTCTGTTTCAACCACTGAACTTGAAACGAATTTGAACTGCTGACAACCACCGTTAAAGATGCATTCTCGGTATTTCTCCTAATTTGTAGATGAAGTGCGTTGCCGAGTACTATTCGGCAGGTTGTCGAGTGCTTGAACATTCAGTTGAACAATCGAACTGACAACTGTTTGTTTATCAGAGGATACGGCTACATAATATTCACCTGCATCAGATTGAATTGAATTATTGATCATTAATTTTGGCTTATTCGCACCAATTAAAAGGACACCGTTGTGATACCACCGAAAATTTGGTTGGCTTGAGCCCTCAGTTCTTACAAGGAATTCAGCATTTCCCCCTTCTTTTACAGACGTCGAAGTCGGATTTGTTATGATCCTTAAAGGTGTTTGAATTGCGAATGATACACTCTTTTGCCCTCCGCCCTCCTGATTATACGCCTCAAGGATAACTTGATAAGTTCCAATTTTATTGGGTCTTCCACTAATTAATCCCATTTCGGGGTTGAGATTGAGCCCAGGCGGTATTCCTGAAACTTCGTACCAGTAGGGGTCGTTAGTTGCCAATATTTTCAGTGTGAAGGTTTCCCCGTTATTTATGCTGTAGCTATTACTGTTGGTGATAACCGGTGTTTTTGGCTTCTCTGAAATATTGAATGATAAGTTGCTTCTGTCTGAACCTGCAATGTTTGTTGCGATTATTGTAGTGTTGTGCTTTCCCAAAACCCTTGGAATGCCGGAAACAACCCCAGTTGTGGAATTTATTGACAATCCTGAAGGTAAGTTTGTGGCAGAAAAAACGACTGGATAACGGGCATTCGCCAATACAGTTACTTTGAAATTCACGTACTTGTCTCTGAATGCAATTACCTTTGTGCCTGGGTTGATCTTAGGAGGCAGTAAATCAAAAACTTTGGCTTCCAAACTAGCATAGTCAACTGTTGCATAATCTAAATCTGTTTGTTCTGCGAGGATCAACGTTATATAGAAAACTCCCTTTTCGCTACTTGGCGGTTGCCTCAATAAAGTTGTTTCGTCGATGTTATTCAGGTGCTTGCCCCCTCTTAGTTTCCCTAAATTTACCTGGGCGATTTTATATCCATTAATTTTACCTCCTGAGTATTTTTTTCTGGATGCCCATCCTTGTAACACCAGATTGCTGGTGACCGAACCTATTGGTTTGTTGTTTTCTAACTTGGCCACTTTTAGATTAATTAGGGTTGGACTGATTATTTGATAATTTATCAGACCTTCCATATCAATTGATTGAGCTGATAAGGTTTGAAAGGATGCAACCAGTATTCCTGCAAGAAAACTGCAGATTGTTGTGTTTCGAATAAGGGGTATCATTATCTCATTAATGCTTATGCACCTACACCGGCTAAATGATATTTAATTTAAAAACCATCGGCGAAAAACTACCCTGAACCATAGTCTTTTAAAGTCATTAATTTAGCGAGTTTCTCGGAAATTGACTACTGCCGAACATTTCTTGATGGGTGTTAGAAGTAACAGGATCAAGAGCCCGATCAGTAGCCCCCGAAAGAAGGTGGGAAGTTCGTATCGAACTCGATGATGCTTTGTAGTCAGTTATTCGTCATGTTTTCAATCTACTTTTTGTAGTTTTCGGAAAGTTTGGCGAATAAGGCCCTTTCGGTGATTGTCAACTATACGGCCGACTTTTAGGAGGCTTTGTTTATCATCCATGACAGTAAAGACATCCGTCTCATCCTGGTTATTGGTTACATGAACCTCATGCAGATATTTTAGTTTCCATTTCTCTTCAGGAAGCTTGGCATCACCGACCTTGAATTGAGCCACGCCATCTTTGAGTAAAATCATTTGGGCGGTTTGAAAGCCCAAATGCTTATTCCCATGCTTCCATTCGTAGGTGCCTAGGAGTTCCTTGGTGACGGCTTCCGTCTCCTCCCAGTTCCACGCTTTCGCACCCAACTGTACCCCCGTTTTGGCTCCGTGCTTCTCAAGAATTCCAGCGATTTCAGGCCTTGCCCGATCAAGCGCGGTTTCACCATAATGATTGGGAACATTAGGATCGGCTCCTTCTGCCAAAAGTAATTCGACAATTTCCATGTGGTTCCTGTGGGCAGCAAAGCAAAGGGGCGTGCTGTCATCCATCGATCGTTTTGCGTTCACGTCTGCCTTATTGTTAATCAGCAACTTAACCATATCAACATGACCATAATGGCATGTCCATAGGAGAGGCGAATCTCCACTTTGATGGTCAACCCTGGCACCTTTTTTTAGCAGCAGCTTGGCGATTTTCAATTGACCCTTTTCTGCTGCGTGATAAAGGGCCGTGTGATTGGCATAATCTTCCACGTTCGGATCCACTCCAGAGTCCAAAAGTTGCTGAACTTTATTGAGATCACCTTTCCCTGAAGCTTCTACCAACGAACGATCAACAAATTGACCGTTACACCCTACCAACAGCAAAGCTGCGATTGTTGTGATTAGTATGTGTTTCATTTTGCGACAGATTTTGGTTTGCCAAATGTCTTGGCTTCCTTCCTCAGTTGTTTGAGCAATGATGGCTCTAACTCTTCGGCTTCTGTATACCATATTTCTTCGTTCCATTTGCGTTTGTACAGTAAAGGCATCGATTTGCGCCGAAGATAGAATTTGCCATCCTTCTCACCTATGTATTCGGATTGATGCATGGTTTGACGGGTGCCCATTCTGTATTCCAGTTGGAATTTCGCACCGGAAACATGTTTAGGTGTCTCGGCGCATGAAGTTAACATGACGACTAAACACAGGATTGAGACGGTGATTGTTGTGAGCAGTTTTTTCATTTTCTTTCAAAACCCTGCCTTGGCATCACCTTAGGAGGACATCCAAGAAATATAGGCGACCCACTTTCCCTCTGCTTTACCAAAGGAACACTCAACATATCTTCCTTTAGTTAGGCTTTTCGTACGATCCACCCGATCTTTCAATTCCTTCAGGTTCCACCAGGATTGATTACTTCCAATCTGAACTGATGGTTTGTTTTTTTCGCCACTTTGGAACAAATCGTTTATCAGAAAGTCCGATTTCTTTTCATCCGGTATCAAAACCTTGATTGCCAGCGAATCATCAATCCCCGAGCCAAAAAACACATAGCCCAAGCCCGTTGCCTCAACCGGGAACTGAATCCCTGTGCGCTGAGTCACTTCGGCCAGTTCCTTGGCTGTCACGTTGGGCGCGACGAGTTCAATATCATCTCCAAATTTGAGCTCGCAACCGGCCCCCGGTAGGGCAGTGGCAATCGCGATGAGTATGAGTTGTTTCATTGATCAGCTTTTCGTCACGGCATTTCGACAGTGGTTATCGTGCCATTGTCGTCAAAAATGACCTCATGCCGGTTTGATAAATTTGGGGTAAAGTAGCCGAACTTGACCTTGTGAACCAGACCGTCCAACTTCCCGTTCACTTGGCCTCCATCCTCGGCTTCCGATTTAAACCGCAAGGTTTCAGTTGCTCCGCCCTTTAATTGTTTTACCTCGAAAACCTGCCCCCCAGCCTTAACTTCAATTTCTTGCCAATCCTTGGTGCCCTTGTTGGTCAGCTTGATATCATTCTTCGCACACCCCACCAAAACCACGGCTGCGATTGTTGTTAGTAGGAGGTGTTTCACTTCCCTTCAGCTTTAAATTCTTTTGCCGCCATCTCACCTAAATTGGTGACAATGTAGTGAATCTTAATCCCGTGTTTGGATTCCACCTTAACCGCGTTATTCTCCTTGTAGTCAGGTGAATCAGACTGTTTGTAGGACACCTCAAGGTTCTTATCGTCAATCCACTTCAGTTCAATATCGGTGAAGGCTTTCCACATCTTATGCTTGCCCAAAAGGCCGTCCCGTTGATCGAGTTTCTCCCCCGCTTTCCGCAGACTGGCATTAAAATAGAAGTAGCCGGCGGCACCTCCACCGGAGCCGGAAAAACTCGTGGCGATAAACTTGCCATTAGGTGATTTCTCTTCACCAATAATTTCAATCTCATCCGCATCAGGCCCTGCTCCAAAATCGATACAACCAATTAGGAGCACGAGCAGGCTACATATTACGGCCGAGGCAAAGGTTGGTTTTAGGTTATTCATTTTTTACTGCCTCTTTTTCCGGTTCAAGAAGTTTTTCTATTCCTGCCGCAGACGCAACAAAGATGGCTCCGATCAGCATGGAGTAAATTACCACCCCCGAAAAAAGCCACCCCAATCCCAGCAGGATATTGCCTCGAACCGGCCATGCGTCCGGAGTCACAATCCGGCAAAAGCCAAGCCACGGATTTAGCATTGGCTCCACAACTTCCAGAAATGCGGGAGCAAAAAGAAGCAAGGACGTGAGTGCCAATAAGCACAAGGCACTCGTGATGAATGCCCATTGTGTTAATCGCCGCTTCATTTTCGCCGCACAATTGTGATTAGTATGTGTTTCATTTCTCTTCAGCTTTCAATTCTTCACCGCTCTTGCCGCCGCGTTTGCGGAGGAGTTCGGCGGTTTTATTGCGTTTGTTCGAAAGCGCTTCATCTAAAGGCGTTTGCCCACGGATATTCCTCTCGTTTATTTTTGCCCCATTAGTAATAAGTAATTCAGCTACTTCCGAAGCATGTTTTTCTGAATAACTCCGAACCACCTTATGTAAAACTGTATCTTCCGATTTAGCACGGTAGGGTTTATTATCATTAATCATACTTCCCGATTTAAGTTTCACATTTACATTCGCCCCTTTGGCAATAAGCATCTTCGTCAAGTCCAGATATATCTGATAACTTTTGGGATGACCTTGAGCCGCACCCCACGCCGCTGAATACAATAAAGTCTCTCCTGTGCGCTGTGTCTTGGCATTCACATCCGCCCCTGCATCAATAAGTAATTCTGCGGTTTCCTTATTACTCGCCGAATGCAATGGTGTATGATGGGTATCATCAATTGCCTTTACGTTGGCTCCTCGGTCGATCAGTAGCTTAACCATTTCGAAGTTTTTCCCTTTCCAATCACTGTTGACGGCATGGTGCAAGGGAGTCATGCCCGGTTCGTCTTGCAGGTTCACGTTGCCGCCATTGTCCAGATACTTTTTGGCTGCTTCAATATCTCCACGACCTACATCACCAAGCATGTTCGCTTCAGAGCGCCCAAGATAAACTGAATCTACGTGTGGGTCGCAACCAAGCAAAAGGACAGCCGCAAGTGTGATTAGGAGGTGTTTCATTTTCCTTATAGCTCTCAATTCTTTGCTCGTTTTATGGTTAAGATAAATACCCTTTTGTTTTTTATTTGTCCAAAATGGTGTGCGCTTTGCGTTCCACTGCATCAATGAGCTCATCCGGAGTCGATGTGCCTGCGGTAATACCCAGTTTATCTGCATCCACTAACCAGTCGGCTCGGATATCATCGGGGCCTTGAACGTGATGTACCCGCGAACAAAACTTCGCACAGGTGCGCGCCAATTCATAAGTGTTGTTGCTGTTTGCACCTCCAACAACCAGTACCACGTCAGATTGCTTCGCCAGTTCCACTGCTGCCTGCTGCCGCTGCTTGGTGGGCTGACACACGGTGTCCACAAACCGGACCTCCGCGCTTGGGAATCTGTTTCGCAGGTAGTCCACCAATATCCGAACTAGGGTGATGGGTTGGGTGGTCTGTGCCATTACGCCGTAACTCGGATACACGGCAAGGGCATCAATATCCGCTTTGTTCAAAATCACATCGCAGGCGGCCAAGTCTTCCGTTAATCCACGTACTTCCACATGGCCACGGCGGCCAATGATGATGGGATGGCATCCGGCATCTGCGAGCTTTCGAATTTGCTGATGGGCATAATGCACCAAAGGACATGTGGCATCACTGATCTTTAAGCCCGCCATCTTTGCGTGATTACGAACCCGGTTTGAAGCGCCGTGAGCCGTGATCATCGCCGATTTCGTTTCCACTTGTTCTGGTTTATCTTTAAATTGCACACCTCGCTTTTTCAGGTCATCCAGCACCGAGGTGTTGTGCACCAGTTCGCCCATCACGGTGATGGGATGTTCTGTGACTTTGCTTCGGGCAAAGTTTATGGCATCGCGAACCCCAAAGCACAGTCCCAGATGCTCCGCCCGTCGAACGATGATATTAGCTTTGTACTGCAAAGTAAATGGGTTCCTTGATTCGATTGTGTTCATTTTGATTGTTAGTTTGATTGTTGTGCCTGCTTTACGATTCCTTCAAGCAGACTGACATAATCACTGAAGGCCCTGATGCCGTTTGCCGTGAGCGCACAAGTGGTCAGGGGGCGATTCTTGCGGAAACTCTTGGACACCGATACATACCCGGATTTTTGTAGTGTGCGGATATGCGTGGTCAGGTTGCCATCTGTCATCTTCAGCGCGTTCCGCAATTCCGTGAACGACAACTCGGGTGACCCCGCGAGCATCGACATGATTGCCATGCGACTTTTTTCATGGATCACCTTGTCCAGTTGCTGAAACGAATCCGGATTCACTCGGTTTCCAAGGGTTCCGCAGTCAGTTTCAAATACAAGCCGTATGCCAAATTGTTGATTCCAAAAGCCCATCCCATTAACCAATGAGATTGAGTGTCGACAAGCCAGGAGGTTTCCCCAAACTCCAAAATACCATGGCAAATAATTCCGATAACAACAAAAAGCCAGCCGAAGAGCCTCAGTCCGCGTTGCATAAAAAAACCAGCTGAATTCAATGCACCCCCGTACAGGATCATCCATATTGCCGCAAGGCGAATGCCATCCCGTTCCATTGGAGTACGCAACAACTCCAGGAGCCCCAGTCCCAATCCAGCGGCCAACATTGGAGCCATGGCCTGAGCTACTCTTCGCGTGGGGGGCGACCAAAATTCTTCGCCTCCCTTCAGTGCCTGCCTTCGAATCAGCAACAGTGCTGACAGCATCGAAATCCCGGCGACCCCCATCCAAAATGCGGCAAAACGATTGGGCTCAGTCCACCCAACGGCCTGAGCAAACGCGGCGGCAGCCAGGCCGAGCACACCGACGGTGATGGCCACGGGTGCCAGCGCACGACGATAGAGAGCGGCATGCTCCATCAGATTTCGAATTATTTTGAGGTTTTCTTCAGGCCAGTTAGCGTTCACGGGTATACTTTGTCGCGCAAAGTAAATGTGTGCAAGTAATATTTTGCAGGTTTTTGTTGATGGGAAGAGCAAGGGGTTTCGCTCTCATTCCAGCCGTTGTGCGCGGTCCCGACAGTGAAGAAAAGCCAAGTAATTTACGGAATTCTGCTTGGCCAAGCGCGAATAACGAGTAAATCCACTTGAATTGTGAGATGATAGAACTGACGGTCTTTGTGCAGTGAAACCGTTTGATTCATTTTTCTTTGCCAGTTTGTCTTTGGCTGGGTTTTTGTGTGGCCCCCATCAAATCAACGCTGAAAGCCCGCTTGTCGGTGATCTTTCGATTGGGGTGAAAACCCCGCTTAAGGTCAGACTCGCCGAACCGCTCCGCGGTTTGGTTGCCGACAAGCAACTTGGCCTGTTGCGGCATCGAGTCCTGAAAGGTCAACTGTTGCACACGGCGAAGAAGGGGCTTCGCGGTCTCTTTGAGACACGCGGCGTGCGCACCCCGAAGGGGGATTTACTTCTGATGTTTCCCGAGGGAAACCATTACGCTGCCAGCAGCGGGAAGGTGAACGACATGATCGCCTACCGCTCCAGCGACAACGGCAAAACGTGGAAAGGCCCCTCGATCGCGTTTGACATTGATTACAGTCAGCACGGGTTCATCCCGCTGGTCCCAAGGGGCAGCAAGCGCATTTATGCTTTCGGCACCCAACCGATTCCCAGCAAGTACAGCCGGGAAAAGGGACGGCACGAAAACACCCCGATCGGGTTTCGCTGGTCGGACGACGACGGCCACTCTTGGAGCGGCATCACGTTGATCAAGCCGAAGAACGATCCGGGCTTTCTTGGCATGTCGGTCACGCGGATGTGCGAGACCGATTCCGGCGCGTGGATCCTTGGCTCGCACGCGGCGGACTGGTCCAAGAATCCGCTCATCACGCGGCAGTACATTTTGCGTAGCGAGGACAGGGGCAATTCATGGACACTGCTCCCCGGCAAACGTCCCGACGGCTGGTTCTCTCCCAAGTACAGTCGCATGGATGAAGGGCGCCCGATTTATCTGGGGAATGGCGAGGTTTATTTCATGGCCCGTACCCCCACCGGTCGCATTTGGGAGGCGCGCAGCATGGACGATGGCAAGACGTGGACCGATCCCAAGCCCTCGGCGCTCGTTCATCCGGACGCGCCGCCGATGGTGTTTCACCTGAGTAATGGCAAAACGCTGATTGCGTTTCACCACAATCGGCACATCAACACACAGTACGTCGGACTGACCGGCAAGATGGATGGCATGCGCGACAGGGCGGAAATTTGGATTTCATTGTCCAAGAACGGAGGGCGCAACTGGAGTGAACCGCAGTTTCTCTTCACCAACGCCACCCGATCCAACCCTGCGAAGAACGGCTGGTTCAACCACAACTCATCCTACATGGATGCCGTGATCGACAACGGCACGATTCACCTATTCCTCCCACACCTCTGGAACCGCGCCGTGTACATGCGCCTTGAGGAGAAGGACTTGGGCAAGCTGCCAACGTTCAAGAGATTGGCCAAGCGCTTGGCCAAGTGATCTGGACACGAGCGCTTGGCTGGATCGTCTACCTGGTCGTTTCCTGAAGTTGCTCGCTCCAGTACTGGAGGAAGAATTTCTTTTCGCTGAAGTTAAATAACAAATCCGATTCACCGACGATCGGCCGGAGGGTGGTCGTCATTTGAATCGTTACCAAAAGAAAAATCAGGCACCACACAAAGAGATGGCCGGTGTTAGTCATCCCCATGGCCTTCCCGGCACGAAAGACCAGCGAGAAGCCGAACCCGACACTGATCAGCCAAAGCGCAAGGAGCATGAACCCGATAAACACCGCTGATGTGCTGGAGACGCTAAACAGCCAAACGACGGGGGCAAATCCTACCAGCAATAGCCCGGAGAGCGCGACGATCGCGCAGAGCATGCCCACGACCGAACTGAACTTGGCTTCCAATCCGCCTATGCAGGTGAAGATGTAAAGGCTCGGCAGGCATATTGCCGCGCTGAACATCAACCCGGAAACAATCTTGAGAGGCGCCGCCCATATTTGATTCCCCCAGGAAAAGGTGCCCACGACCAAGCCAAAAACCGACAGGCACACCATCGAAATCAAAAGCAGCGTGACGGGAATCTTCCAAGACACTTCCTTCGTTTCCAGTTCGTGAAAAATAGTCAGCGGCTTCCGTAGAAGTTTACTCATCAAGTTGGAGAAGGAGCTTCCTCCTTCCAAAGGAGCATAATCCGTATGAGCGCTGCCGCCGCTGGGGGGAATTACACCGGGAATCCGTTGGGGGTTCACCTGTTTCGATTCGTGTTTTTCTTCAGTCATATTATGCCTGTTGTGAAAGTTTAATCATTAAAATTGAGCGATATTTTTAAAGGCAACCATCACCGACTCATAAAAGTTGCCGTTGAACGGATCGTCCCTGAGGAATTCCACCTTAAGCCCCGGCGAAACAAAGAACGGACGCAAATTCCATGATATCTGTGCTCCGACAAAAAGATTGCCAGTCAACCAAGCGAAAAATGCATGTGTCCCTGCACGGTTGGAGTCCGCAAACTCACGAACGTAATGAAGCAGTCGAGCATGTGCCGTGATGCCTGCGAAGGCGATCAGGGAGGTGTGCATCAACAGGCTGGCGCCATGCCAAGCGTGGTTCCCGGAGCCATCGCCCGACGCAGGCATGTTGAGAGTGGCAAAGAAACTAACCGGGCTGAGCGCCCCGAGAACCACCGCCATGATGGCAAAGCCGGTGAGTAGAAACTGAATGCTTTTCCGGATACCAATCCCACTCCCAAGCACCAATCCCAGCAGGCCATTGAGCAGGCCGTTGAACAGCAGGGTGATGAAAAGAATCAACGGCAACTTGATCGCGACATACGCCCCCATCTCCCAACCATTCCGCAGGCCCACGGTGAACCCATAGGCGCCGCACCCCAGCGTAATGAGCGCCATGCAATATTGAGTGGAACCCTTTTGGGCCGCTTCAATCCAATCCGCAAGCAGTCGCCTGTCCCCGCGACAAAGGGCAATGGCACTCTGAAAAGACTGGACAGCTGAATTCAAGCTCCTGAGCCGTTTATGGACTCCGATCGTCTATCGCTCGTTCAAAATCCATTGATGCAAAGAAGGGCCGAGTTCGAATATCGACGGCTGGCGCTTGGCCAAGTGAATCAAATCCGAGTCGCTTCAGCCTTGGCCATCGCCTCGGCCTTGAACTTGGCCAAGCGTCGGTTGATTTCGGGCTCGTTGGCCCAAAGCGCTTGGCCCTCGTTCGGCAGCCGGTGGATGGGGTCGTAGTAGTAGAAAATCTCGCCCGGCTTGGCCGTGGGTGACGTCCATGCGGAAACACCGATCTCCTGATCGTAGAGCGAGTAACTCGATATTTCCCGTTTTCCGCCGCCGCCTGGCGCATCACAGACAACGCGGGGAGTGTTGAATCCAGCGATCGATCCCTGAAGGCGGCGCGACAGTTGTTCTGCCGTTCGGACGGTGGTGCGCAGGTGTTCGCAACCCGGCACCATGTCGTGCAGATAGATGTAGTACGGCTGAATGAGCTGGCTGGAGAGTTTTTTGGCCGTGCGATGCAGGCAGTCGAACGAGTCGTTCACGCCGCTGACGAGCACGGACTGATTGCGCACCCGCACACCGGTTTCGGACAGCGCCTTCATCGCCCGGGATGTCCATGCCGTGATTTCCCTGTCGGTGTTGAAGTGTGTGTGCATTGCGACTTCCTTCATCCGATCCCGGCCCATCCGACAGACTTCCGCCAGTGCCTCCACCCATTCGGTGTCGCTTGTGAATTTCATCGGCATGATCGCGATCCCCTTGGTTGCAAAGCGAATCCGGCGAATGGTGGGGATTTCCAGAAGTGTCGTGCCGATCTGGTGAATTTGGCTGGGCCTGAGCAGGAGTGCATCCCCTCCGGAGATTACGATGTCCTCGAGCTGCGAGTTGTTTCGTATGTACTCAAACGTTGCATCCCATTCGTTCGTTTTGGCGCCGTAGGTGGACTTGCTTTTTACGGCGGTGCTGCCACCAACCATCCGGCTTCGGGTGCAGAAAGAGCAGTACACCGGACAAAGTGTCAGTGGCAGAAACAAGGCCTTGTCGGGGTAACGATGCGTCAGGTAGGGCGTGGCCTTGTGGCCATCCTCGTTCAGGGAATCATCCATCGCATGCGGATGATCGGGAATAAACTGCGAACCCAGCGGCAGGAATTGACGCCGCACCGGGTCGTCCTCCACGTTGCCCCAATTGATCCTCGAGAAGATATACGGCGTGAGGCGCACGTTCATCGGCGTCTTCAGCAGGCCGTCCTCGATGTCGGCGATCAGCGTTGGTGTGGCCAAGCCCTGCAGCACCTCCTGAATTCCCGGCACCGAAGTGATGGAATTCTGCTGCTGCCAGCGAAAGTTGCCGAATGTCTCCGCGTCAATGTCGCGCCAGGCGGGAATCGACCGCCAGAACTCAGACCGGTCGAATGCATAACCAACCGCCGGGCTGTCCGTTTGGATGTCCGTGGCTGTGTTTTGCGTTTGTGCGGCCTCCTTCATCATCGGCTAAGCGATTGACAAACAGTCAAATACGACTGACCGATGGTACACCAAATTGATCATTTTTCGAGACAATTTCTGCCACGACTTGTTTACAGTAAATCGACGCCTATCAGCGCTTGGTTTTTGAGGTCACCTTGATGTCGGTGATCTGCATCTCCTTGTCGATCGCCTTGCACATGTCGTAGATCGTCAGCGCGGCGGTCGAAACGGCGGTGAGCGCCTCCATCTCGACGCCGGTCTTGGCTGAGATGCGGGCTGTGGCGGTGATGACAATGCGATCGCGGCTTTCGGGGATTTCGAAATCGACCTCCGCGTGGGTGATCGGCAGCGGGTGGCAAAGCGGGATCAGATCGGCAGTTTTTTTCGCCGCCATGATGCCGGCCAAGCGTGCCGCTGCCAGCACGTTGCCCTTGGCCGCCTGACCGCTCTCGATCGTGTCGAGCGTGGCCTTGGCCAGGCGGATCTCGCCGCGAGCCATCGCCTCACGCTCCTGCACCGGCTTGGCCGAGACGTTGACCATTTGTGCTTTGCCGTCGGCATCGATGTGGGTTAGGTCACTCATTGATTGGCCCGATCAGGTTTTCGCTCCAGCGGCGAATTATGCCAATCATTCGGTCGCGGAGCAACTCATCTGGTTTGGCGTGTTTCGGGATGAAATCCGGCGAGGTGCCGAGCAGGTCGGTGGTCACCAGAATCTGTCCATCGCAGTTTTTACCGGAACCGATTCCGATGGTTGGAATCTCAACCAAGTGCGTGATCTCAGCTGCGACGATCGGTGTCACGAGCTCGAGCACGATGCCAAATGCTCCCGCTTGGCCAAGCGCAAGGGCGTCGGCGAGCAGGGCCTCCCGCTGCGCTTCGTCGCGGCCCTTGATGCGATAGCCGCCCTCCTCGAGCATATTCTGAGGCAGCATGCCGAGATGCCCGAGGAACGGAATGCCAGCGGCGCGGATCGCCTCGATCTGTGGCAGGATCGCCCGGCCACCTTCAGCCTTGACCGCCTCGGCGCCGGCAGCAACCAGCCGTTTGGCCGACTCGACAGCCTGCGCCGGTGTTTCGTAAGTCTCAAACGGGAGGTCGGCGGTGACGAGACCGTGCGGCCTGGCCCGGGCCACGGCGCGGACGTGATGCTCCATTTCTTCGAGCGCCACATGCGTGGTGTCCGGGTAGCCGAGGACGACCATCCCCAGCGAGTCTCCGACGAGCAGCAGCGGCACCCCGGCGGCGTCAAGCAGTTTGGCCATTGGGAAGTCGTACGCGGTCAGCGCCGCGATCGGCTCGCGGCCCTTTCGTTGTTGGATGGTTTGCGGCGTCTCCCGTGTCTCGCTCAAGCGGCAAGGTTCACCCCGGCCCAGCCCGCGCTCAAGCGCAAACTCCGCTTGGCCAAGCAGTGGTTCGCTAACCGCCGCGCTTGGGATCGAGCCACGGCGTGCCGGACCAATACCACTTGAATGACGGCAGCACCTCGGCGTGGCCGTCGGTGAAGCTGACATTGCTGCGGCCGCTATGGCGCAGGTGCGGGCCGCCCCAATTGGGATCACCGGGATTGGTGCCACAGCTGCATGGTACGTTACTGCCGGGGTCTTGGATGATCCAGCAGCCGGGTTTCTCGCGTGATTGAGGCGTGACGCATTTCCTCGGGTTGGTGGTGTTGACCGGCAGGCTGCCGCCGTCGGTCTTATAAACGAGCGTGGCGGGGCTGCGGACGGCGCTTTCCTTGAGCGGAGCGTATTCCCAGACACCGGGCCAGTTGCAGCCGCCGAGGCGGAAGCTTGCGGAGTAGTTGTTCGTGGTTCGGTCAAAGTCGTAAATGGTCTCCTTGGTCTTGAACGGCTTGCTGGGACAGCGCAGTGTCTTTTTGGTTTCCTGATACGGTAGCAGATAGTTGAACCACGATGTCCGGTTTTGCTGGCTGCCCACGAGCGTGAAGGTCCAGGCGAAGCGATCGCCATTGTCGCCGTTGTACATCTTGGCGGCGAGCGTCAATTGCTTGATGTTATTGAGGCAGTATATTTCCTGCCCCTTGGCCTTGGCCTTGGCCAATGCCGGCAGCAGCAGGGCGGCCAAAATGGCGATGATGGCAATGACCACCAGCAACTCGATCAGTGTGAAGGCCCGGCTGTGTTTCATGGCTTGGCGCCCCAGTTGAGCAGGCGCCCCCGGCGGCGGGGCTTGTCCGGGACGCTTTCACTGCGTTGCAGCACCTTTTTGATGTCCGCCTTTTTGGAAATCTGGAGAACCATCCGGTTATTGGCTGCGATGCTGAACTTCGTCGAGACCGGCTTCTTGCGCGTCGCCCCGCGCTTGGCTGTCCATTTGCCCGGCGCAGCCTTTTTTTTGCCCGGTGTCCTGCGGCCCGAGAAACGGTTGGGGTCGGCTGCCTTGCGTCTGGCCTCCAGCGCGTCCTGCTTGATCTTCTGTAAAAACTCCAGCACGGCGGCAGTCTCGCTGCTGGCTGCGACGTCCGGGCGCAGCACGCCCTTGGCCAGGTTTTCGCGCACCTCAAGAGGCGTGATTTTCAGTCCGGTACTGAGCTTCCGCAACTCGCGCCGCACGGCAGCCACCACCGGGTCGCTCAACAGCATTGCGCCAAGGAAGTGGCGGTTGCTCATCTCGAGCCGTAGCCGGAAGTGATCCAGCCCGGCACCTTGATGGCCCTCACGTGTCAACAAGTAAAGCGTCTCGAGGTGCGCGGTGCGTCCCGGCTGCATGTGCGACAAGTCGAACGCCAGTACAACCGGCGTTTCCGGCTTGGTTTTGCCGGCATCCTCGACATGGTGCACCTGCCAGCCGATGCCGTTGGTCAGGATGATCCACTCGACGCCGTTAAGCAGCGCGTGCTGCGCCGTGGCGAGCAGGTAGCGGTCATCCGGAGCGGCGCCAATCGGGCTGACGCGAACCAGCATGGCAACCGAGCCACCGGAGTGAATCGCGAAATCATAAACCGCCTCACGGTTGTCCAGTTCCGACGTCACCTCCGAGTAGCGGTCGAACCCGAACAGGTCCGACAACAGGTCGATCGCCAGCGTGGCGGTGTCCGCACGACTGGCTTCGCGCTCCCTGGCAACCTTGAGCAGAGGCTTGAACCGGCGTAAACCGGCGCGGAGCCGTTCCTGGACTTTTTTTGTAATCTTAGCCATTCGACCAGAAGGACGGGTGATTCAAAGCAAGCCACCTGCCAAAAGCAAGCCGACAATGCACTTGAATTGGCCCTGTTTGTCGCCCCTAATCGCCGCGCATGAACAAGCGATCGCTCCAGTTTCTCGAGACTTTGGTCAATACGCCTAGTCCCTCCGGCTATGAATCGCGCGGCCTGCGGGTCTGGATGGACTATGCCGGCCAGTACGCCGACGAGACCTATTCCGACGCCTACGGCAATTGTGTCGCCGTGCTCAACAAGGGTGGCGGCCCGCGGCTCATGCTCGCCGGCCACGCCGACGAGATTGGTATGACTGTCAATTTTATCGACGACAACGGCTACGTGTACGTGCGGCGGCTCGGCGGTACCAACCCCGCGATAACCAAGGCCCAGCGCGTCACTGTCCACACTCGCAAAGGCCCGGTGAAGGGGGTCGTCGGCAGTGTTGCACCGCACCTCATGAATACTGCAACCACTGCGCTCAAGGTGCCGAAGATTCACGAGGTTTTTGTCGACATTGGCGTCGACTCCCGCAAGGCCGCTGAGAAACTTATCCGCATTGGCGACCCAATCACGCTCAATGACCAGTTCGAACTGTTGCGCGGCGACCTCGCCGTGGCGCGTGCGTTCGACAACCGCGTTGGCACATGGGCCGTGGCCGAGACGCTGCGCCTGCTCAAGAGCAGCAAGTCCAAGCTCAACGCCGAGGTGTGCGCTGTCGCCAACACGATGGAGGAGGTTGGCCTGTTCGGCGCGCGGCAGATCGCCTACTCGCTGCATCCCGACGTTGCACTGGTGATGGACGTCACCCACGCGACCGACTACCCGACCGTTGACAAGCGGCAGCACGGAGACATCAAGGTTGGCCAAGGGCCCACCGTCACTCATGGCAACTGCAACCACCCCGAGGTCATCCGGCGAGTCGAGCAGGTGGCCAAGCGGCTTAAGATCAACCTGCAGCATGAGGCCATCTCCGCCACGAGTGGCACCGACACGGACGCCGTTTTCTGGACACGCGGCGGCATCCCGAGCGGTCTCATCAGCCTGCCCAACCGCTACATGCACTCGCCGGTCGAGGTGGTCAGCCTCAAGGATCTCGAACAGATTCCGCAACTCATGGCCGGCTTCGCCAAGTCGCTGAAAAAAGGCGACCAGTTCAAGGTGAAGATCTAAACCAAGCGCTTGGCCAAGCAGCCCAATTCTCATGAAACAAACAGTTGCCATTGCCTGCTCGCTGGCCGGGCTGGTTTTTTTCGGTGGAATCACAGGCCAAGCCGCTGACGAAGAACTTAAACCGGCCAGTGCCATCGAGCGGGCGCTTGCGGAGGAAATCATCGGGCCTGCCCTTGCGCTGGAGGAGGTGCGGGTGTTCAACGAGACGCGCGTGCCGGACATGCCGCGCGTGCGCAGCGCCGCCGAATGGCAGGCCAAGGCCACCGAGTACCGGCGGAACGTCCTCGAAAAGGTGGTCTTTCGCGGCGAGGCGGCGAAGTGGCGGGACACGCCGCTGCGGGTGGAATGGAGCGCCGTGATCGAGGGCTTGCCGGGATACCGCATCCGGAAGCTGCGCTTTGAGGCCGTGCCGGGCTGGTGGATACCGGCTCTGCTGTACGAGCCGACAAAGCTCTCCGGCAAGCGCCCCGTCGTGCTCAACGTCAACGGCCACGATGCGAAGGGCAAGGCGGCGGACTACAAGCAGCTCCGCTGCATCAACCAGGCCAAGCGCGGCATGATCGCGCTGAACGTCGAGTGGATCGGCATGGGGCAGTTCGCCAGCCGCATGGGCCATTACCAGATGAATCAGCTGGACCTTTGCGGCACGTCCGGCCTCGCGCCGTTTTTCCTGAACATGAGCAAGGGCCTCGACATTCTGCTTTCGCATCCGAATGCCGATCCGGAGCGAGTCGCCGTCGCCGGCCTGTCCGGTGGCGGGTGGCAGACGATTATCATCAGCTCACTCGACGAGCGCGTGACGCTGGCCAATCCGGTGGCCGGCTACTCCAGCTTCAAGACGCGCGCCCGCCACGGCATGGACATGGGCGACTCGGAGCAAACCCCCAACGACCTCGCGCTGTACGCCGACTACACGCACCTCACCGCGATGCTGGCCAATCGCGCTGCGCTGCTCACTTACAACGCAAAGGACCAATGCTGCTTCATTGCCGGCCACGCGCTGCCGCCGCTGCTCAACGCCGCGCAACCGGTTTTCGACCTGCTGGGCCGCGGTGGCTTCCTGCGCTCGCACATCAATCACGATCCTGGCTCGCACAACTTTGAGCTCGACAACCGACAGCAGCTCTACCGCTTCATCGGCGACATTTTCTACGACGGCCGCGACTTCGACTGGCGGGAGATCCCTAGCGCGGACGAGGTGAAATCCGCCGATGCGTTGTGGGTGGGCTTGCCCGAGACCAACGGCGACTTCAACTCAATCGCGCTTGGCCTGATGGAGAAGCTGCCCAGGCCGTTCGAGGGCGACCCGCGGCAGCGGCTGCTCAAGATTATCAACGCCAAAAACTACACCGCCTTGGCCAAGCGCGTCGGCGGCGAGGGGGCGGCCGGGCATTATCAATTCCGGATCGGTGGCGACTGGACGGTGCCCGGCACGGTGTTCACGCCTGAAGCGCCCAAGGCCACCACGCTGCTCATCGCCGACGCCGGCCGCAAGGCGCAGGCTGGGCGGGTGGAGGCGCTCTTGGCCAAGGGCCAGCGTGTCGTGTCGTTCGATCCGTTTTTCTTCGGCGAGTCGAAAATCAAGAGCCGCGATTTTCTGCACGTCATCCTGATGCACGCTGTGGGCGAGCGGGCTCTGGGCGTGCAGGCCGGCCAAATCTCGGCGGTGGCCAACTGGGCGGCGGGGCAGTTCAAGCAGCCGGTGGAACTCGAGTCCGTCGGCCGGCGGCTCAGCGTGGCAGCGCGGCTCGCGGCGGTGCAGAGCGGTGCAATCAGCGCGTTGAAACTGCATGGCCCGATGCGGAGTCTCAAGGAAGTCATCCGCGAAAACAAGGGGGCAAACCAGATGCCGGAGATGATGTGCTTCGGCCTACTGGAGTCGTTTGATCTACCGCAGATCGAGGCCCTGATCGCCCCCCGCCCGGTTGCGACCGCGGAGTAACGGCCGATCAGCGCTTGGTGTGGGAGCAGATACCACGCTGGCTGGTGGCGACGAAGTCTATGAGCTGTTCCGCCAGCACACCGGAGCAGTCGGTGCGGGCTTTTACGAGCGCATCTTTCATCAGGTCGCCGGAGAGAAAAATGGCGTGATAGGCTTTCTTGAGCTGTCGCCGTTCCTCCGCCGAGAAGCCGGCGCGTTTCAAACCGACGCTGTTCAGGCCGCACATGCCGTTGATGCCGCGCACGATCGAGAACGGCGGTAGGTCGAGGCTCACCCCGGCGCAGCCCTGCATCATCGCCATCGCGCCGACGCGGCAGAACTGGTGCACCACGGCGTTGCCGGCGAGAAACGCCCCGTCACCGATCATGGCGTGGCCGGCAATTAACACGCCGTTGGCGAGTATGGCCTTGTTGCCGATGATGGCGTTGTGGCCGACGTGGCTGTTCGCCATGAAGAAGTTTTCCGAGCCGATCTGCGTGTCTTCATCCAGCGTGTTCGACCGATGTACGGTGACGTGTTCGCGGAAGAGATTCCGCTCGCCGATGATGAGCCGTGTCGGTTCGCTGCCGTACTTCATGTCCTGCGGCGCGTCGCCGATCACGCAGCCGGTGTGGAAGCGGTTCTCCCCACCGATCGAGGTGTGGCCGGTGAGGTGCACGTGCGGACCAAGCTCGCAGCCGGCGCCGAGCGTGACGTGTTCGTCGATCACGGAGTACGGGCCAACCCGCACGCTCTCGTGCAATTGCGCTCCGGGATGGATGATTGCGGTGGAGTGGATCATTCGTAAAAATATCCAAGCTCGCGGAGCGATGCGTAGTCTTTATCGCGCTTCGCCGTGCGGCGACCGAGGATGATGTGGTCCAGTACGTCGATTTTCAACAACTTGCCGGCGCGGATGATGTCGCGCGTGAACTTGATGTCGGCCTCCGACGGGGTGGGGTCGCCACTCGGGTGATTGTGCGCGAGGAACAGTGCCGAGGCGTTGGCGGCGATGGCCGGGCGAAACACGTCGCGCGGATGCGTCACCAGCGAGTCGAGCGTGCCGCGGGCGAGCGTCTCGACGCGGATCAGACGCCGTCTGGTGTTCACGAGCACGACATGAAAATGCTCGACCTCGAGCAACCGGTTGTCTTCGCGCAGCAGGCTGGCCAACTTCTCCGGCGTGTCGAGCACCGGCGCCTCGCCGCGCAGTTCGTCGGCCATGCGCTTGGCCAGGCTGAACGCACTCTTGAGCGTGACTGCTTTGTCGCGGCCGACGCCTTTCACACACAATTCCTCGATAGGCGCCTTGGCCAGGGCGTCAAGTGAGTTGAATTTACTGAGCAGCGACTGGGCTACATCGATCGCCGACAAGCCCTGCGTCCCGGTACGAAGCAATATGGCGATTAATTCATTGTCCTTAAGAGCCTCCGCGCCCTTGGCTAGGAGACGTTCACGCGGCTTTTCGCTGTCGGGCAGATCCTTGATTCGTGTCGCCTCGGGCATGCGGTTTATTGCTGGGCGGCCTTGCGTTTGCGTCGACGTTCGCGCTTGGGCTTGTTGCCCGCCGGTTTCTCCACCTTGAACTGTAATTGCTTGTCCCACGAGTTGGTCTTGCGCGGGCGATAGAGCGGGCGGCCATCAATCTTCGGTTGGCTGCCAATGATAGCTCGGAATTTTTTAAGCGCAGCCAAGTGCTTCGGCTTGTCGCTGTTGAGCAAATTATTTTGCTCGAGCGGATCGGTTTTGAGGTCGTACAGCGCGGTGATTTTTGGCTCGTGCTCCAGCCAGACCTTGTAGCGTTTGTCGCGAAGGACGCGGTCCGCAAAATCGTTGGTACCGCGTACGCCGTTTTTGTCGAGTCGCCCTGCACCGTGGCCAAGCGCCATGATCCAGTCGCGTGGCGAGTCGTCCGTCTGGCCAAGCAGCAGCGGAGCAAACGACTTGCCGTCGAGCGTAAC
Organism: uncultured Verrucomicrobiota bacterium; assembly: GCA_913030945.1. Taxonomy (GTDB): domain Bacteria; phylum Verrucomicrobiota; class Verrucomicrobiia; order Limisphaerales; family UBA1096; genus UBA1096. The sequence goes on along the minus strand of CAJWEP010000001.1, from coordinate 14,358 downwards.
ACCCTTAGGCAGCTTTGCTTGGCCAAGTTCGGCGAAGGTCGGCAGTAGGTCGGAGAAGTCGGTCAGCGCGTCGGTCTCGCGGTCGCCGGGGACAAGGCCGGGGCAGTTGACGATGAACGGCTGGCAGACGCCGCCCTCGTACTTCGAGCCCTTGCCGCCGCTGGGACGCTTGCCTTTGGTCGTGCCGCGCATCCCGCCGCTCGTGCCGTTGTCGGTGGTGAATATCACGATTGTTTGGTTGCGGATGTTTAGGTCGTCGAGCGTGCCGACCAGACGCCCGACGAGTTTGTCGGTGTAGTGCACCATGGCCTTGAGCTTGTCCTTGCCCGCAGTGACCTTCGGCTCGTCAGGAGTCGGCACAAGCGGGCCGTGCGTGAGCGCCATCGGGAAGTAGAGCATCATCGGCTCGTCGCGATGCTGCCTCATAAAGTCGATGAGGAAGTCGCAGTAAATGTCTGGCCCGAATTTGTCCTTGTAGGTTTTGCTTCCGGCGCGCGTGTGGATGTAGGCATCCCAGTAGCGTTCGTTGCTCGGCGGGTTGCCGGTTTCGTAGCCTGTCCAGACCGCCCAGTCGTCGAAGCCGTGTTTTCGCAGCGCCTCCGGTTCAAGCCGGAAGTCGTTAATCTGCCATTTGCCGGCGATGGCCGTGGCGTACCCGGCGGATTTCATGACCTCCGCGAAGGTGGTGTACTTGGCCCAGTCAAAGTAGCCGACACCCCATCGCGGCACGTCCCAATGATTCACCCAGCCGGTGCGCCACGGGTATTGTCCAGTAAGTAGTGTGGCACGTGTGGGCGTGCACTGCGGCATCGACCATGCGTTGTGAAACTTGAGACCGCCCTTGGCCAGGCGGTCGATGTTCGGTGTGTCGATGTCGTCCGCGCCGTAGCAGGAAATCCAATCCTTGCCGAGGTCATCGACCATGATGAACAAAATATTCGGCTTGGCTGCGGAGATGGATTGCAGGCCAAGCGCACAAAGAATCGTCAGAGAAAAAAACAGGCGCTTCACACCGGCAGCGTAGCCGCCCCGCCGCCTCAAGCCAAGCGCTTGGCCAAGCTGGGTATCTAGAGTTTATCCTCGGGGCCGAAGAGGAGGGTGCGGATGTCCTCGAGAATGAGGTACATTGAGGGCACGAGGATCAGCGTGATGACAGTGGCAAAGATGACACCGAAGCCAAGCGAGATGCCCATCGGCACGAGGAACTTGGCCTGCAGACTTCTCTCGAGCAGCAGTGGGGTAAGGCCGGCGAAGGTGGTGAGCGACGTGAGCAGGATCGGCCGAAAACGGGCCAGGCCGGCCTGGCACGCCGACTCCATCTCGCTCAGGCCGATGCCGCGCTTGCGGTTGACATAGTCCACCATCACGAGGCTGTCGTTGACGACCACGCCGGTCAATGCCACGACGCCGAAGCCGGAAAGAATGGTGATATCCATGCCCATCACGACGTGCCCCCAGACCGCCCCAATCAGCCCGAACGGAATCGCTGCCATGACGATGACCGGCTGGATGTACGAGTTGAATGGAATCGCCAGCAGCCCATAAATGATGACCAGCGCGATGATGTAGAGGTACTGCAGGCTCGCGAGAGTCTCGGCCTGCTCGCTCTTCTCGCCCTCGAACGACCAGTAGATGCCGGGGAACTCCAGCTGCATTTTGGGGAGCAGTTCGGTTTCGAGTTGACGGTTGATCTCCTGTGTGTTGCCGATGGTGGCATCGACGTCACCGGTGACGTTGACGGCGCGCCGCCGGTCGATGCGCCGAATCGATTCGTAGCCGCGGCCGTGGGTCACGCTGGCCACCTCGCCAAACGGCACCTCGATGCCGCCCGGCAGGCGGACGCGCATCCGCTCGAGGTTGGCGACGCTGCGGCGTTCTTCGCGCGGATAGCGGAGCATGACCTTGACGTCGTCGCGCCCGCGCTGGAGCCGCTGCACCTCGTCCCCGTAAAACGCCTGCCGCACCTGCCTCGCCAGGTCGGCCTGCGTCAGGCCAAGCGCCTCAGCCTCCGGCTTGATCTTCAACTGCACCTCTTCCTTGCCATGTCGAAACGAGTCAGTGATGTCGATGACGCCTCTGAGCTTGGCCAATTCCTGCTTGAGCCACCCGGCAGCGTCTTGCAGTTGGTCAAAGTCCGCACCGGTGAGCACGACGTTGATTGCGTCTCCGGCCTGGAAGATGTCGGCGGTAAACTGCAGTTCTTCGGCCTCCGGCATGTCGCCGACGATATCGCGCCAAAGCCGCGCCACCTCGTAGCTGTTGAACATTCGCTCCTCGGCTGGCAAAGCTTCGATGTGTACCTCACCGGTATTTGTGCCCTTGATGGAGGAAGTGACCCTGCCTCCGGCTCGACTCTGGTCGGTGTTGAATGGTTGGCTACCCACTGAGCTGAGCATGTGACGAACGATGCTGGGGTGGTCTCCCGGTGTCCTGGCATCGAGCCGTTTCTGTACCTCAATGGCGGCCTTCTCTAGTTTCTTCACGGCGCGCTTGGTTTCCTCGGTGGGGGTGCCCAGCGGCATGGTGACCGTGGCGGCCACGTTGTCGCCCTCAACTGGCGGGAAAAATACAAATCGGATGTGCCCGCCTGCCACGAGTCCCATCGTGATGGCGAACATCGCCACGGCGATGGCCATGGTCATGTATCGCCACTCGAGACACCAGCGCAGGCTCGGCTTGTAGATTCGGAGGATGAACTGGTCCATCCGCACGACGAACCGGTGCTGGAACCGCCTCCATCTGCCGACTAACCCGGTACCTTGTTCGATGTTGTCGACCCTACGCAGGTTGCTGAGGTGTTTCGGCAGGATGAACAGCGACTCGATCAGCGAGAAAAACAGCGTTGGGATCACGATCAGCGGGATGAACTTCATGATCTTGCCGGTGTTGCCGGCAGTGAAGATCAACGGCGCGAAGGCGGCGATCGAGGTCGCCACAGCGAAGAATACTGGCTTTGCCATTTCTGTGGCGCCAGCGATTGCACCCTTTAGCCCGGGGGTGCCCTGCTCGTGATGCGCGTGGATGTTCTCGCCGATCAGAATGGCGTCATCCACCACGATGCCGAGCACCACAATGAACGCGAAGAGCGAGATCATGCTGATCGACACGTCCAACGCCGGCATCAGCCAAAACGTGCCGAGAAACGAGATCGGGATGCCCAGGCTCACCCAGAAGGCCAGTCGGAAACGTAAAAACAACGCCAGCACGAGGAACACGAGACAGAACCCGGTGAGGCCGTTGCGGATCATCAGGTCGCGCCGTCCACGCAGATACGTCGAGTCATCCTGCCAGGTCGTCAACTCGATGCCCTCCGGATAGCGATCCCTCGAGCCAGCGACGTGCTCATGAACGATCTCGGAGATGGCAATGGCGTTCTCCTCGCCGACACGGAACACCTTCACGAGGGCGCACGGCTTGCTGTCGAAGTACGACTCGCGGTCGTTGTCCTCAAAACCGTCGTGGATCGTCGCCACTTGGCCAAGCCGCAGACGCGTGCCGTCCGGGCGCGTTCGCAGCACAATTTGCTCGAAATCCACCACCCGCTTCGCTTGGCCCTTGGTTCGCAGTAGGATTTCGCCCCCGCGATCGGCCTTGATCGAGCCGCCTGGTAGGTCGATGGACGAACTCCGGACTGCCCGCGCCACCTCGTTAAACGTCAGGCCGTACTGCCTCAGCGCATCCTCGGAAATCTCGATCGACACCTCGAGGTCGCGCACATTGGCTAGTTCCACCTGCGTGATGCCGGACAGCGCCATCAACTCGTCGCGCACCTGCGAGGCATAATGCCGCAGCGTCGCCTCGGAGACATTGCCCGCCTCGCCAGACACGGCGACGTTGATTACCTGCTTGCGCATGATGATCTCCTCGATCACCGGCTTCTCGGCCTCTCCGGGAAAGGTGTCGATGGCGTCGATACGCGCCTTGATCTCGTCGAGTGCGCGGGAGGCGTCCGAGCCGGGCATCAACTCGACCATGATCGCGGCGGCATTTTCAGACGAGATCGAGTTGACCCGCCGGACATCCGTCAGGCCATACACCGCCTCCTCGATTTTTTGACAGACGCCCTCCTCCACCTCCTCCGGCGCTGCGCCGGGGTAGGGCACGGCGATGTGAATCATGTCCGACGAAAACTCGGGGAACACCTCCTGCCGCAGCGTCCCGATCGACAGGAAACCGACCACGACGATGAACATCGCCAGCAGGTTTGCAGCGACGCCGTTCTTCGCGAACCATTCGATCAGGCTATTCATTCGTCGAGTCCGGTTCGCGAACCTTCACGGCCATGCCGTTGATCGCTCCCGCAAGCAGTGAAGTGATCACCTGCTCGCCCGCCCGGATGCCATCCGTGACGACCACCTGTCGGGCGTCCGCGAAGGAAACAACCACCGACCTGAATGTAAGCCGGTTTTGGTGACCGGGCTCCCTGTACCCCAGCCACTTATGCAGGGTGCTTTCTTCGCTCACGATCCAGACACGATCCTTCCCGCGAAGCGCCTGACGCGGCATCACGATGACATTTTCCTGTGTGCGGCCTTCGATGCTGGCCCGCAAGAATGTCCCGCTCCGCAGCGGCGCGTCGTTGCGCTTGGTCAAGCCGTACGGGTCGGCGACCTGTGCCACCACGTAAACCATTCGGTTCACCGGATCGACCGTTTCCTCCGAGCGCATAATATGGCCTTGCCACTCCGTGCTCCTTTTCCCGACCCTTGCGCTGAGGATCACCTTAGGCGCTTGGCCAAGCGCTGTTTCCCTGTTAGGGCTGGGCACATTGATGAAGCCCAAGTCACTGGGATTCAAAGGTAAACGCACCTCGGCAACGTCGGTGGCAAACAACTCACCAATCGGCGTGGCCAAGGCGACGAATTGTCCAAGGCGCACATTCGTCCTGGCCACCATGCCGTCGAACGGCGCACGCATCTCGCACCGGTCGAGGTTGCGCCTGGCCGCCTCCTCGGTGGCACGGGCGGCTTCAAGCGCGGCGCGGGCGCTGGCGAGTTGCGGCTCGCGCGCCTGCAGACCGGTCGGCTCACCCTGGTTGAGCAACTGCCATTCACGACGAACGACATCCGCCTCCTTGATCTCCATCAGCAACCGCAACTCCGCCTGGGCGACCTGTGACTTCGCCTGCGCGAGCGTCAGTTCGTAGTCCCGCGAATCGATCTTCAGCAGCACGTCGTCCTTCGCAAAAACCTGTCCGGCGTCGAATGACTCCGCGACCGACACCACCTTGCCGCTGACCTCGCTCACGAGCCGAATGTTTGTCCGGGGCAGGGCGGTTCCCTGCGATTGAATCCGGTACGTGTGCCGGGTCGCTTCCGCGATTTGCACCTCCACACTCGGTAGCTTTGATTTGGCGATTTGCGATTCCGGTTTCCTGCCGATCTTCACCAGCACGGCGGCGAGGCCGATGCCGATGATGGCCACGGCAAACGTACCGGTGATTTTCAGCCTGCGGTTGGGGTTACTGCCTTGCGGTTCCATTGCTCTTCAACGATTCAAACCCGCCGCCAAGGGCGAGGTGCAAATTGATCCGGTTCTCCAGTTGGCGACGCCGTGCGGCCCTCCATTGGCCCTCGGCGTTGATCGCGCGGCGGCGCGCTTCGAGTAGCGTGATCATGTCCCCGAGTCCGCGGTCGAATCGTTCCTGCGCGACTTGCGCGGCGGCTTGTGACTGCTCGTATGCGACGCCAAGCGCCTCGTCCATCGTGGCCAGTTGCCGACCGGCGTCGAGTGCGTTTTCCACCTCGCCCATCGCTACGAGCATTGTCGAGCGGAAGCTTTCCTCGGCGGCTTTCAGGTTGGCCCGTTGCAGGCGAACGTTGGCGCGCAGCCGGCCGGCCTGGAACACCGGTTGTGTCAGGTTGGCGGCGACATTCCAGACCACTGAGTCCCCCGAGAGCAGCCCGGAGAGTTCGCTCGTCGAGGTGCCGCTGCTGCCGGTCAGGCTGATCTGCGGGTAGAGCGTTGCCCTGGCTTGGGCGAGCGTCGCACCGGTGGCGAACAGTCGTTGCTCGGCGGCGACGAGGTCGGGCCGTCGCGAAAGAATCTGTGCCGGAACGCCCGCCGGGATCGCCGGGGGCACCTCGGGCAATTTCGCAGGAATCGCCAGTTTGTTGGCCGGGAATTGGCCAAGCAGAATCTCCAGCTGCCGAATCATTTGGCTGGCAACCGACTCGAGTTCAGCGACTTGCGCTCTGGCCACGGCGAGGTTGGCCCTGGCTAGGCGCAAGTCCAGTGACGATAAAATGCCTTGCTCAAACCGGGTGCGAACCTGCGCCACCGTCGTCTCGTGCGTGGAGACGGCAAACTTTGCCAGGCGCGCCTGTTGTCGTGCTTCAATGGTCAGCATCCAAGCCTTGGCCACTTGGCCGGCGAGCGAGTGGCGAGCCCCGGCGAACTCCGCCGCTTGGCCAAGCGCGTTCGCGCGGGCAGCGCGTTTGCCGGCGCGTATGCGGCCCCACAGGTCGAGTTCCCACTGCGCGCCCAGTGTCAGGTTATGGCGTTCGTTCACGAATGCGTTGGGCAGATTCCCCCCCGGTAGTTTGAAGCCGAACTGCGCCATGTTCAGTTTGCTTTTTGAGAGGCCGCCGCTGAGGCCGATTTGGGGCAACTGTTCCGCGCCGGCGATCCTGGCCTGCGCCCACGCGCCCTCGAGCCGGGCGGCGGCGCTCCAGACATCCGGATTGGCGGCGAGGGCTTGCCCGATCGCCTCGCTCAATTGGTCGTCGCGAAAGTTGTGCCACCAAAATGCCGCCGCCTGGCCGGTGCTCACGCCCGGGGCCGTCCATTCGGTGGGTAGTTCGTTGGCAAAATCCCTAGCCGTCCGGTTGGAGTCGGTGGCACAACCGGCGAGCAGAAGGCCCGCCGCGGTGATGGAGAGTGGGCGGCGCATTTACGTCCTTTTGGGCTTCCGCTTGGCCCGGGCTTTTTTCGGAGGCGGACTGACCCTGGCGCGGAAGCCTGCTGCGGTGAAATCGATCAACCGCCGCACCGTTGACTCGTAATCGGAGGCGCCGGCGTCGGTGCCGGTGAAGCGGACGAGTAGGTCGGCGTTGCAAAGCGTGTGCGCCATCGCGCCGGCCATGAAGTGCGAGCGCCAGTCGGACTCCTCCTTGGGTAGTTCCGGCAACGCGGCCTCAATCGCGGCACTGAACTGGATAATCACCTCGGCCAGTTCGCCCATCATGAACTTGTGAAGCCCCTCGTTGCGCTCCCCCATCACGCGTCCGACTAGACGCGCGAAGGTGGGGCCGGCCTTGGAGTTGGCCTGCACGCGGAACAGCGGACGGAACAGGCACTCGAGCACATGCTCCAGTTTCACCGGTCGCCTGCCGGCCTTGATCCGGATCTCCGCAAGCTGGGTCAGCCGTTCCTCGTTGATCGGGCGGAGCCGCCGGGAGATCACCGCGTGAACCAGCGCCTGCTTCGAGCCGAAGTGGTAATGCACCGCCGCGAGGTTGACCTTGGCCGAGGCGATGATGGTGCGCAGCGACACGGCATCGAACCCCTTTTGGGCGAACAGCCGCTCGGCGGTGTCGAGAATTCGTGTCTTGGTGTCCGTTTTTGCCATTTAATTCAAACGACTGTTTGAAACAGGCGTTTGTTTTAGCCGCCGGCGCTCCGGACGTCAACCCTGTTTTTTTGGGTGCGGCGCCCAGTTCCGCCGTTGGCCGGCTGCCGGTCAGCCGGGGATTCCGCTTGGCCAAGCGCTTGGCCGTGGGCACTCTCCGCCCATCATGCGTTTCGACAAAAAGAGGATCATTCGTTTTGTTGCCGCCGTTTCGCTGTCGGCTGCATCGGCTGCCGCTGAGGAAAAGGCGGAGAACGGATTTCGGCCGCTGTTCAACGGGAAGGACCTTTCCGGCTGGGTGCCGGTGAACACTGCGCCGTCGACCTGGACGGTGCGCGACGGAATGATCGTGTGCTCCGGCCAGCCGACTGGCGAGTTGCGCACGGTGCGGATGTACCAAAACTTCATCATGGAGGTGGAGTGGCGGCATATGAAGCCCAGGGGCAACGCCGGGATTTTTGTCTGGGCCGACGACATCACGGCGCGCGGACAGCCATTTCACCGCAGCGTTGAGGTGCAGGTGCTGGAAAATGCCTACGGGAACTCCGGGGGGCACACGGTGCACGGCGACATTTTTCCGATCCACGGCGCGACGATGACGCCGGTCAATGGACGGGGTGGCAGCCGGGCGTTCCCGACGGAGTTTCGCTCCAGACCCAGCCCGGAGTGGAACCATTACCGGATCGTTTGCAATGACGGGAACATCTCGCTGGCGGTCAACGGTAAGGTGGTCACGCGCGGCAGGGAGGCTAGCCCGCGCAAGGGCTACATCTGCCTCGAGTCGGAGGGAGGCGTGGTGCATTACCGTAACCTGCGCATCAGGGAACTGCCAGCGACACCGCTTGAGCCGGGGCAGGTGGCTATTTCCAATCGAGGTTATCGCTGCTTGTACTCGGGCGTCGATTTTTCCGGGTGGCGTCTGGGCAAAGGCAGCGAGCCACATTGGCAGTCGCGCAACTGGATGTTTCGTTTCGACGGCAAATCGGAGGCGACGGACAAGTCGATCCAGACCGCCGAGTTGTTCGGTGACTTTGGCTTTATCTTTGATGTTCGCGTGTCCGGGGAAAGCCAGCCGTGTGCGTTCCAGCTTCGCGGCTCGAAGGCGACGGCCATCACGATTGCGCCTTCGTTGTACAAGGACACTCTGGTTTTGAAGGGGCGCAACTGGAACCGGTTCGAGGGCGGGTTGCGCGGCGACCGGCTTAGCCTGAACGTCAACGGCAAGCCGGTTTTCACCGACAAAAAACTAGGCAGCGTGCCGGCCCGAGGGCCGTTGAAGATTGTGCCGACCGGCCCAATCGACTTTGCGAACGTTTATGTCCGTGACTTGGCCAAGCGCTGACATTTCCCCATGAGATTTCCCGTTGGCCGGTGGGTCAGTCACTCTCGCTGAACTCCATCCAGCGCTCGGCGTTGTCGCCGTAAAAGAGCTTCAGCTTGTTGCCATCCACCTCGAAACCCTTTGACATATGCAGCATCTCGAAGAACTTGAAGTCGAGTGAACCGGGCATGCACAGCATCTCTGTGGAGTCGAAGCCTTTCCCAAACTTCAGCCAGTTGCCTTTCTCCAGTGTGAAGGTGCCGAAATAGCTGTTGCAGTCGTTCCTGCCGGTGACATTGCCGTTGCGGGTCAAGTTCAGTGTGTGCTTGCGCCCTGTCTTGGGCCGGGTGATCTCGTCCGCTTCATGGAAGGCGAACAGCTTCCACTCCCGGTCAAGAAGTCCATCCTGAAACAGTTCAGATTTTGTGACCACCCGGTAAAAATGAGTCTCCCCCAGTTGGCTGCGGAGATCCTTGAACCAGGCTACTTGTCCGTTGCCCGGATACTGGCCCACGATCACCCATTTTTTCAGGTCCCGGCTTGCCTGCACGAGGTGGTAGTCTCCATCGGATGACGGGAATCGTAGGGATACCGTTGCCGCCTCGAAGGAATCAATGTTCGACGCCTCCTGACCTAGGGCCGGTGCGGCAAGCATCAAGGCAAGCAGGAATGCGGTCCGGCAGGTTAAATCCGCGAAATGGAGTTTCAGAACCACGGCCGCGAGGTTTGTCCTCCTACGCTCCAACATCAAGTCGGATTTGGGGAGCCCAAGCGCTTGGCATGGCTGCTGCGATTTCACGGGATTCACTCGTGGCTTGCTCTTGGACAGGGGGTTCCCGACACTCGGCCGCTGGCGTGGTGCATGGAGCCCGCGAAAACCGGGACTCAGCAGATATGGGAAAGACAATACTCATTGTTGATGGTTCGCCGACCTGGCGGAAGATGGTTCAGGTGACGCTGACTGCGGCCGGCCATGAGGTGCTCGAGGCGGAGGATGGCGCACAGGGACTGGAACTCACAGAGACTGAACCGGTGAACATCATTTTTTCCGGCTGCCAACTGCCTGACATGGATGGCCCGAACTTCACGCGAAAAATTCGCTCCCTGCCGGAGCACAAGGAAACGCCGGTGGTCGTTATTTCAGACATTTCGGACGACGAACGGAAAGAGGCTGCAAAATCGGCGGGAGGAACCGGCTGGATGGTGCAGCCGGTGATGCCCGAGAAATTGATCGAGGCGGCGGAGGGATTCGCGGCGCGCATCGACTTGCTCGAGGCCAAGGCCAGGAAGAAAGGCGAAGTGAAGAAAAAAAAGGACGAGGCCGCTGCCGGATAAGGTGATCCCCCAGGCCTGCTTTCATCGGCTTGGTTCAGGGGAGGAAGATAAACTCGGGGTTCACTTCAGCCGATGTTCATGGGATTTTTTGAACAATCAAATTGTTGGTGCCACTTCTGGTGCCACTTTTTTGAGGCCGTCGGTGGCACCGCGATACTCAGCCAGCCCGTCCCGCTCGATATTGGTGCAGATCGAATGCCTTCCTTTGAGCTCTGAAAATGGAACCCACCAAATCTCATCGTGCGGAATCAGAACCACCGAAATAGCTTTAATCGCTAACTGAGTAAAACTTGTAGGTCGCTCCGATTGCCTCTCTGCCTCTCTGGCTGACTGGCTCGTATGATTTCGGTTCAGCCATCAACCTTTAATTTTTAAGGCTGAAAGCATTTTGCGGCAACAGTTAAAACGCCTTGAAAACTGCGCTCAACGGGATGAGTGTCGGCTCACCGTGAAATCACAACTGATCGCAATCGTCGCAGCCTTGGTGCTGGTGGGGTGCGGGCCCAGTGGGGATATATGGACAGCCGCTAAGGAAGGGAACACCGAAGCCGTTAAAAAGCACATTGCAGCTGGCGCAGATGTGAATGCGAAGAATAAGAGAGGTATGACTCCTTTGCATCATGCGGCTATTAAAGGTCGTGAGGAAATCGTAGAACTGCTTATCGCCAGTGGTGCGGAGGATGGCAGAGGCTACGCCTTTCTCGATTTTGATCTTAAGGACATCAGCGCAGCCATGCAGGAGAGTGAGGACAGCAAATAGACGATATGCGCAGGAAGTTCAACAAAGCATTGGAGTTTACGTCGCCAGACGCGCCGAAACTCAATGCTGACCTTTATGCAAGGGAATACATAATGAAATCATATATAACAGGACTCATCATTACTCTGATCACTGCGGTGTGTACCGCACAGACGCTGAAAACAAACCAGGATATGCCTGTGATGCCGGAGAACCCGCCGCAGACTTGGCTGACGTACCACCTGGCGCATCCAGGGCCCGACAAGGCGATCCCTGCGGATCCGAACTGTGCCATATTCCACAAAGGGCGCTGCCATCTGCACTATATCCACCAGAGCAAAGGGCACTCCTTCGCTCACGTATCAAGCACGGATATGGTTCATTGGAAATGGCACCCAACCGTGCTCACGCCGCCCAGGACGGGACACGGAATGTTCAGCGGCACTGCGTTCCTGACCAAGGACGGCAAGCCTGCGATCATCTATCACGGCCAGGGCTCCGGCAGGAACCAGATCGCCTTTGCGCTGGACGATGACCTGAACGAATGGTCTGAATCCATCGCGGTGGAACCGCAGACTGCGGACGGCAAACCAGCGAAGATGCGGCACTGGGATCCCGATTGCTGGCTGATGGACGACTCCTATTACTCTCTCGGCGGCGGCCAAAACCCGACCCTGGCAAAGTCCAAAAATCTCAAACAGTGGGAATTCCTTGGCGAGTTGTTTCACCCGAACTTTCCGAAAGATTTGGGGGTGCCCAAGGATGAAGACACTTCCTGCGCCAACATATTCAAAATCGGTGACAAGTGGATGCTTCTGTGCATCAGTCATGGCCTGGGCGCTCGCTATTATCTCGGTGATTTCAGGGACGAGAAGTTTCTACCGGATCATCACGCTTTGATGAACTGGGCCAGATGGGATTTTTTTGCTCCGGAATCACTGTTGATACCCGACGGCCGACGAGTGATGTGGGCATGGTGCACGCCATGGGTTAACAACATGCAAAAAGTAGACAGAACGAAGAACTTTAATGCACTAATGAACGGCAAGCTTCAGCCGGGTATCCAATCTCTTCCCCGCGAACTCAGCCTTCCAGAGGATGGGGTGTTGCGCATAAAACCCTTGCGTGAGCTGAAACAGCTACGATCTGATCCGAGGCGAGAGCAGAATATCACGGTAAAAAGTGATACGACCCACCTCCTAAAGGAGATTACCGGCGACACGATGGAACTGGAACTCGTTCTGGACTCCTCCTCGGCCAGTGAGTTCGGGATCAAGGTGCTGTGTGGTGAAGACGGGAGTAACGGCTTCACGATCGCTTCCCGCCACGCGAGCAAGACCTTGACCGTCGGCTATATCAATCCTCCGTTCGAGCTGAAGAAAGGAGAGGACCTCACCTTGCGGATCTTCATCGACAAGAGCATGATCGAGGTTTTTGCCAACGACCGCCAGGCTGCGGTGGCCTGGCACGAGTACGATCCAATGGATCTTCACATCAGTTTATTCAGCAAAGGCGGCGACATGACGATTAAGACCATTTCCTCCTGGAAGATGAACTCCATCTACACAAAGGCTGCCGCGGAGCAGTAGCAAATGGAACGAAACCCGGCAGAACAAAAGAATGCACCTGACGGGAAATAGCTGCGCCATTTTTTGCAGGCGATTCACAACGTTGGGCACTAGACAAGCTATGCGCACTTTAACACTCACAATAATAATCTTCAGTGCCTGCCTATGGAATGCGTCAGCTGCTGACAGGCAGCCCAATGTATTGATTCTCATTGCGGATCAACTGCGCTACCAGTCCATCGGTTTAACTGACGAGCGTGCGATTACGCCCAATATCGACAAGCTAGCCAGCCAGGGTATGCTGTACGAAAATTTTGTGGCGTCCACACCCGTCTGCTCTGCTTTCCGCGCCTCGTTAATGACAGGGAAATACGCCAGTTCCACCGGGGTCGTTGTTAACGAGCTTCGCATGAACCCCAATCATGACACCTATGCCCATGTTTTGAAAAAAGCCGGTTATAAGACGGATCATATTGGCAAATGGCACCTATGGGCTCATCGCGCAGGCGGGCATGCGGGGGCGATAAATAATTACGTGCCTCCGGGGCCTTATCGCATGGGTTTTGATGATTACTGGGCGGCATACAATTTCGGGCACCACAATTTCAATTATAGTTATTGGACAGATAGTCCTGAAGAAACAAAAACCAGAGGTGAGTTTAAAAGCACCCACTTCACTGACTTGGCGATAGCGCGCTTAAAGGAACATGCCAAATCAGAAGATCCGTTTGCGATGGTTGTCGCTTATAGCCCGCCCCACGATCCGTTCACGATGGGAAATTGCCCGAGGGCGTTTTATGAGCCTTTTGCCAACATGGATTTTCCATTGCCATCGACCTGGAAAGATACGCCAGATCCGCTCATGGACAGGAACACCAATCCAAAACGTTGGTTATCCCACTGGAAACCGAATCTCGAAAACATGATGCGTGCCTACTATGGCATGACAAGCGCGTTGGATCATGAAATTGGGCGCATTATGCAGGTCCTAGAGGAAACCGGATTGGCCGGAGATACCATCGTTATTTTTGTCTCCGATCATGGTGAGATGTTTGGGGCCCAGGGGCGGGTTTTTAAAATGACGTTCTATGAGGAGTCCGCGCGTGTGCCCTTTATTATACGCTGGTCGGGAACAATTCCTGCGGGCGCACAGTCTGATGCATGCATGGCAACACCGGATATCATGCCTACTCTCCTGGGACTTTGTCGGCAGAAAATCCCACCTGCAGTTGAGGGCATGGATTTATCCGAAATCACTTTAGGGAGAAAAGGTCCTGAGCCTGAATTTGCGCTCTTGCAGGGCATGGGACACACATTTCTATGGAAAGACGGCTTTGAATGGCGGGCGATACGCAACAAGCAATATACCTATGCCCGCTACCTGCTTGATGGAAGGGAATTGCTCTTTGACAACAAAAATGACCCGAAGCAAAAGGTAAATCTGGCGACAAACCCAAGTTATAAAACAAAACTAACAGGACTGCGCAAACAATTGAATAAAAAGCTCACTTCTATTCATGATGAATTTAAAGAATGCTCATGGTATCGAGATCATTGGACAGAGCAGCGAGTTATTATGCGATCCGGCCCTGGTGAATTAACAAGGAGCCTGGGTAAAACCATTGCTGTTGATGTGAACTACAGTGGAGTCAAGCAACGATGATGAGCCAGCTTTCTGAAGAGCCCAACAAGACGGTCCAGATTCGGTTGACGCTCAAGGTGAATGGAGAATTGAAACAGGACTCCAGCACGGCCCTGCAGATTTTCACAGATCTGGTTTGAAGAGCTTCAAGGATGATAAACCCATACCCCTATCTATCCGTGA